>NZ_CP020946.1:942384-1256512 GCF_002208115.1 Bdellovibrio bacteriovorus
CGGAGCGGTCACCTTGATTGGCGATATGTGCTTCTTAAAGGTTCGCGGCAGAAATAAATTTGCAATTCAACCGGTTTTCAAGGGCAAGTGCCTTGAGCCATCCTATCTTCAGGAACTGGGAATCGAACCCCAGGACATGTATGCAAAACTAAATACTTTGATTGCTGGTGATGATACCGGAAACAGTCAGGACCTGACTCATATCGGCAGCCGACTGCTTCATTTGAATATTGCGCCAGATTCGAAAACTTTGAAATTGACAGAGGACTACGGTCCCATGACCCCGCGATTTGTCACAGACTACAGTGTCGAATCGGACATTTCTGATATCGAAATCAAGCAGCAGTCCGACACCTCAGAGCTGCAGCTCAAATTCCTGGTGTCCAACTTCGCCCCGGAAAAGTGCGTGGGGAATGAGTGCGCCAGCGCCTCGAACTATACCCAGCCCTTCTTCGGTCAAGTGGAGCTTTATCAGGTCGGAAAGAACAAGCAGACTTTGATTGATGAATGGTGGGACGGGGGCCTGGTGCCGCCAAACTGGCAGGGGGTGGTGCCTGGGATGAAATTCAGATTGTCCGAAGGGCCCTTGGTAAAAGGGGGCCGCTACAAAATTGTCGTGACGATGCAGAATCCAACGGATGACTATTCTATTTTCCTGAGTGGCTTCAGACAAATGCTTCTGAATATGTACGCCACGGAGGATGCCGAGGTGGGGATCGATATTTTCCCTAATATCTCGTCTTTGAGCAATCTCGGTGTTTTGCCTTCATTTGGCGGCGTGGGTTCTTTGGTCCGTCACAATCAGGGCGTGGCCCTGGGGGAAATCGTTCGCGGTTTGGATGGCATTATCAAGAGCCAAATATGGCCTCCGTATTATGACCGTGTTTGCGACGATGAATCCAGTTGCCTGAAGGTCGGCAACAAGAAATTTCACCAGAAATACGTCGTGGAGTTTGTTGTTGGGGAAAAGGATCTCGATACCGGTGCGCAGAAGCTGCTGAACCTGTCTATTTCCAAAAGAAGTGTTCTGGGTGGAAATTACGACAATAAGACCAGCGGCTTTGCCACCTTGACGTGTGAAAGATAGAAATATGAAGAACTTTATGGTCCCTTTGTTGCTTCTTCTTTTTTCACTGACTGCCGGGGCCAGCACCGGCAGTATTATGGGCTCTTCAGTGAATCCGGTGACGGGTGAAGAACTTTATGCCTGCAATGCAAAAATCCGCAGTCTTGCTTCATCGGCAGAGCAGATTTGTCTGAACCTCGGTACCGGAGAATCCTGTGATCCGACCCGAGTCGGACCGACGGATGGCCCCTGTCAGTGTTATTCCAAAGAGATGATTGGCAACCAGATCGTGGCCACTCGATCAGACGGAGCGGCCCAGGCCATTCACAGCACTTCCCAGTGGAAGCAATTCGTGGATGACGGCAACTTGTTCAATGGCAAGCTGAACAGTCTGGAAGTGCAGTTGGGAAGCGAGATTCTGGGTGCGGAGTATGGTTTTACCTATTGCTACAAAGGGCCTTTCGCGACTTCAGGGAATGATCAGTCTTTGGGGTCTTATGGGCTGGACTTCACTCTGCAGGGAAGCGCTTATGCGGTGGCCTTGGATTCGGTGGAAATAAAGTATGCGTGCGATCTGAGATATCGTGGGCAGAACGGAAGTCCTCGACAGCCAAATTCCAGTCCTAATTATGGGGACCTTTATTCCGACTTCGTCCGTACAGAGACGATCTATAAACGGGTGGATGAAAGAAGTCCGAAGGAAATCGGTTATCAGAAGATTAAAATGCTTTTGAATCAGGCAGCGCACGAAGTCCCACGATTTTGTGTGGTGGAAGTTCGCTTCAAAGAACGTTCGGGCAAGGATCTTAAAAGGGATGCTTTGGCCACGACGTCATTCAATGGAAGTCTGGCTATTAAAAAACAAGGCTCTATGTGAGCCTTGTTTTTCTTTGAACACTATAAATAACTTTTTACTGCAAAGCCTGCTGTCAACTCCGCAATCAGGAATGCAATGTCTCGCGCATGTGTTTCTTTTTCCTCAAGGTTCAGCGCCATGAGTTTTTTCAGGCGACTGAGTCCTTCCTGATCCGCGGTGGAACGCTCCAGGAACTGCTCCAGAATTTGTCCGGCCTGATCCCTTTCAAACGCACGCAGCATATCCAAAGACAGAACGTTCGTGGTGCCTTCCCAGATAGAAAACACCTGCGCATCGCGCAGCAGACGGGGAATGCCGGTGTCTTCCACATAACCCGCACCGCCGAACATCTCGACGACCTCGCTGGAGATATGGATGGATTTTTTCGCGGTATAAAGTTTCAGAATCGGCGTCAGAACCCGCAGCAGGATTTTTTCAGAAGCAGAAGCTTCGCCCACTTCCTCTTTCCCCAAAAGATTGGCCACAAAGAAGCTAAAGGCGATGCATTTGCGGAAGTCCGCCTCCAGGGAATCCAAAGTGGACTTGTGCAGGGGATGGTCTTTCAAAAACTTTCCGAACGCCTGGCGTTTGCTGGAATAGTCTTTAGCCAGATCCAACGCACGTCGCATGTGACCGACAGCGCAGATGGAATTGTAAATGCGCGTGATATTCAAAACACTCGCTATGCGTTTCACGCCTTCACCCACACCGCCAATCATGCGGGCCGGTGTTCCCTGCAGGCTCAGCTCTGCGGTTGGCAGGGCCTTGGTGCCCAACTTGTCTTTCAGGCGGTGAATTTGAATGTGATTCAGCTCGCCTTTGTCATTGCGAAGCTCCAGGAAGAACAGGCTTAAACCGCGGGACCCAGGTGCAGCACCATCCGGACGTGCCAGGGTCAGGGCCATCTGGGATGTCGTCGCGGAAGTAAACCATTTGGTTCCATGCAGGGAATGGGTCGCGCCAAATTCGCTGGTGCCGGTAAACGGGTGTGCATCCGTGGAAGTTCCACTGACATCAGAACCGCCGGTTCTTTCCGTCATCCATTGACCAGCCGTCCAGAATGTTTTTGGATCCCGGGACAGCAGGTGAGGCAGGACACGGGATTTAAGATCAGGGTCCGCGTAAAGCTCCAGTGCGCGGGCTGCTCCATCGGTCATAGCCAAGGGGCATGAGAAGATCGCCGAGCTTGGGGAATACAGATACAGCAACGCCATTTGATAGACGCGGGAAGCAGCTCCAAACCGGCGGTCGTAGGCCGTAGCCACGATGCCTTCTTCGGCGGCGACCTTTTCCAGAGCCTTCCAGCCGTGAGAGGTGCGGATGTCGTCGATTCTTCGACCCCATGGGTCAAAAGGCACGTGGACGGGTGGTTGGGATTCTGCCTCTTGGGCCCAAGTCAGCATGTCGGTGACCGCTCGTTCACCCAAGTGTTCAAGGTGAGGAAGAGCCACTTTCTGGGCGTCAGCAGGTAAGAGGGACTTCAGGATCTTTTGAAGTGTTTCGTCGGAGCGGAACGTGTTCGAAAGCTGGGGACCGTCTTGGTAAAAGTTTTTCATACCCTGAATTTTATTCTTTCATAGGGAGAACTCAAGAACATGTCGGTCACCCCGCCTTTTTTTAAAAAAGTGTTGCCGTTTGGTAAGGTCCTACATATAAGAGCCGCTCTTTTGGGGGAGGCACATTTGAATCGTATTCTATTGGCATTGGTGGCCATTGTTTTGGCTTCCTGTGGACTTTCTAATCGTCCTCAGGTGAATACCAAGGATTCCGCGGGTATTATGGGCGGCACTTTGGTGGCGGAAAACGCGAAAATCGCATCCGGAATTGTTGGGATCATGGACTTGCAGTCCAATTCCATCTGCACAGGTTCCATTATCGCTGAAAACTATATTTTGACGGCTGCTCACTGTGTGATCGGTCTGAAGCCAAGCAAACTGCGTTTGATCTTCGGTTTGGATGTGGATGAGCTGATGGGCGCCCGCGAACAGGACATCGTTCAGATGTACACTCGCTCGGTGTCTGACTATAAAATCCATTCCAGCTACAACGAAGTGGATCAGGAAGAAAAAGAGACTGACTGGGGTGACATCGCTTTGATCAAGTTCCACGGTGCTTTGCCTCCGGGCTACAAGCCGGTTCAAATGCTGAAGGATGATACGATCCTGCGTCGTGGTTTGACGGTGACTTTGGCGGGTTATGGCGTTTCTCAGGTGGATACAGAGCCTGTGGATGCAAGAAAAGTCAAAAATCTGGATGAGGCCCTGGAATATGGCGAAATCATCTGCGATGAAGACCTGAAGAACTGCCTGAAAGTGGACATGTCCGGTGACGGCGTTTTGCGCCAAACCAAAGCTCCGATTTCTTCTGTTCAGGAAACAGAAGTGCGTCTGGATGAATCCAAAGGTTCCGGCACTTGCGCTGGGGATTCTGGTGGTCCGGCTTATGTGGACATCAAAGGTGAGCTGTTCTTGTTCGGCGTTACCAGCCGTGGCAGCGCTCTGTGTGACAGTGTGGGTGTTTACACCAATGCCGTTTACTATGCTGACTGGATCAAGTCCACGATGCCAAAAATGCGATAGTCTCATTCTGAGACTGTCAGTTTCCTGACATCTGTAAAGCAAAAAACTTCTGCGGGGAAAGAGCTCATGTTCTTTCCCCGTTTCTTTTTGTTCTGGGCTGGAACACCCTTTGAAATCCTTAAGAGCTGAACCATTCTTGGAGGATTTCGAAATGAAAGTGTTTAAGACTTTTGTGGGTTCTGCTGTTGTTGCATCGATGTTGTGGTCCCAGCTGGCGCTGGCCATCACTGATGAAATGCGGGATCTGGTTTTGTATGAAACCAAAGCCAATGCCGTGGCGACACGAAGTAATGAAAAGAAAGTCATTCATCATTACGAAATCCCCCTGAAAATTTTGGAATCCGACCTGAAGATCGACGCCAATGCCGGCTACGTCAAAGCTCTGACCTTTGAACGTGATGGCGAAAAGTATGTGCGCTGGGTTTTGAATCCGGAAGACACCCGCTGGGAAAAAGCCGTGCGCGTGTTCCTGCTTCGCAATGGCATTGAACCAGTGAAAAAAGCCTACTTTGAAGGTTATATGACCGCCTCGCGCAGTTATATCCTGGTGGACCCGGTAACAGGTGCTGAGTTTTCTTTGAAAACCTCCACCAACCGCACCGGCGGTTACTGGGCCGACAAGAAACAGACCTGGGATGATGCTTCCCAGATCCGTAAAATTTCTGATTACGTGATTGAGCGTCTGAAGTCTCAGCCGCCTTTGCAGCACTCGATCGTTTTGGATGAACCGATTGCTTTTGGTATCAAGCGTTTTGATATGGGTATGATCGTGCGTTCTTACGAAGAGCTTCCGGGCACGGGCAAGCGCTATGTGCCGGGCTTCTCGATCATGCACGAAAAGCTGGGGCGTGAACTGGCCAAAGCCAATGGTTCTTCAGACCCGGCAACTTACTGGAATGAAAACTATAACAAGCCTCTGGCCCGCGCACTGGCGGAATTCTTTGTGGCGACCGGGATTCGTTATGATTCCCCGCACTCTCAGAACTTCCTGGTGGAGCTGGATGAGCGCAACAAGCCGACGGGTAAAATCGTTCTGCGCGACTTCGGTGATTCTTATCTCTACGAAAAATTCTTCAAGGCGATCAAGCGCACCGATATCATCGATATCTGGGAAAAGGGCAATATCATGAGAGGCGACATGGGTATGACTGTCGGGATTCTGCATGGTAACCAGCCGCCAAGCTGGATCGACTATCGCAACGACAAGAGTTCGGCGGACAGCTATGATAAGTGGGGCCGTGACTTCTTTGCTGAATTTGAAGCTGAGGTAAAACGTCAAACAGGTGTGGACATTCCTGCACGCACTGTGATCGATCGCAGTATCTATGAAGACCCGGAAACCAAAGTGAAGCACAAAATGGGTTACTTCACGCGCGATTACAGCTTGTTGTCAGCGGATAATGGATTCCTGAAAATGGTTTCCAAGGATCAGCAGCGTGAAGTGGGCGCGGCACGACTGTGCGGCCGCGTGTTTAATCACTAGACCTGGTACCATTGAGTCAATGTTTTAAAGAACCAGTCCTGCATGGGCTGTTGCAAGGAGATGCTTTCGAGCATCTCCTTTTTTGTTTGTACCAGGCCCGTGTGTTCCGGTGTGACGGAGTCAGCACATTCGTGGATCCATTCCAGAGTGGACTCGGGATGAAACTGAGTGGCCACCACGTTGGTGCCCCAGCGGAAGGCCTGGTTCGGGAAGAAGTCATTTGTTGCCATCAGCTCGCCACCCGGAGGCAGATCGAAAGTGCATTGATGCCAGTGAAAGACGTTGAGTGTGTAGGGAGTGGTCTGATCTTTCATGGTCACCGGAACGAAGCCGACTTCCCACTTTCCGGCCGCATACACGCGTCCGCCCAGAACTTCCGCCAGCAACTGGCTTCCCAGGCAAAGGCCGAAGACAGGCAGACCCAGCTTCACACATTTTTTGATAAAGACTTTTTCATCGATCAGCCACGGATGCAGATCTTCTTCAAAGGTGTCCATCGTGCCACCGCAAATCACCAAAGCTTTGATGTCTTCCGGTTTGAATGGTGCAGGTTCAGTGGCAATATTCCAGACGTGGGGTTTGAGCCCCTGTTGTTCCGCCCAAAGCAGAACCGTGCCCGGAGGAGTGTCATTTTCGTGCTGGATAATAAGAAGATCTTGCATGGGAGGCACTATAGTCAGAAACTCTGCAAAAGGGGACGATTTTCTTGAAGCAGAATATTGAAATATGTTCAGGGTGCATTGCCAGATCCACGGAGGCGCGGGCGGAGAGTCCGGTCGAATCGCGCAAGCTTTTTCTGGCGGAGGTTCAGGCGGCGCTGACGGCGCGCCGACCGGATGTGGAGTGGAATCTAAGCACCGTGTCCTGTATGCGCTTTTGCCCTGAAAACAAACTTAGCATTGTGGTGCTAAACCGCATGGGCATGACCCGCGGATCGGCAGTGGACACTATTGTTGAAGATATTCTGATCAGAATAGACCGCCCTTAAACAGAGCGGCTTCTTTTTTACAACTGCGGGCGCAGGCGCACGTATTCATTGATGGCGCCGATGATGTGATAAAGCGAACTTGCTTTTGCCGGTTGAATTCTGAATTCGCCGCTTTCCTGCCAGGTATCAAACCACAGGCCTTTCTGCGGAGTCTCAAAAAACTTAAACAGGGTCGCCATGGCCTCATCCGCAGATTGGGCGTACTGGGCACGCTGGTCTTTCTTTTCAAGTCCCATTTGCAGAACCGCTTTGATGCGCTCGCATTGAGGCCAGAAACGGGACGTCTTCGTTTTGGGCGATAGATCGCTCCACACTTCATCAATCACGGACTTGCGCTCGGCCCAGAGGCCGTGTTTTTCACTGAGCACGATCAGATTTTCGCGAACAGCTGTCAGGTCTTTGCCGGTGAGGCCTTGATAAAGACCCATCAACCACGCCCACTCGTATTGATGGCCTGGTTCAAAAACGAATTTGCCATTTTCCAGAATTGGGGACCAGTCGGCGTTGAAGTGTTCAGCCAGTGTTCCGGATTTGGGATCAATAAACTTGGTCAGACACAGGTTCAGAATTTCGTCAGCCAGTTTCTTCCAAAGTGGATCACTGTCGACGGCCATCCAGGCAACCGCAGATTCAAACATGTGCATATGCGGATTGGCTTCGTATTGTACGCCTTTGTCGGTCAGTTCGGTGAAACCGCCCTGGGACAGGTGGCGTTCATTGTAAAGATACTGAACCAACTGGCGGGAGCGCTCTTTGTACTGCGGAAGAGGATTCACGGCATAAGCATGTGCCAGGCCGAACAGCGCAAAGGCTTGAGCATACAGATCCGGTGTGGTGTTTTTGGCTTCGCCTTCTTTGGTGGCGGAATGAATGAAGCCTCCGGATGGCAAAGAGTAATTGCGGATCAGTGCGGCGGCCCCGATGTCGATGGCTTTGCGGGATTTTTCCTGATCGCAAAGCCCCAGTTCCATGCCCAGGCGCAGACTGTAGATTTGGCGTGCCTGAACCATTGATCGCCGAGGAACGTCCTGAGGTTCGCCCTCCAAAGAGAAGGATTCAACAAAGCCGCCGCGTTCCCAATCAACCCCTTTGTTCAACCATAGGGGAAGGACGTCTTTTGAAAGCCAGTTCTTGCAGTTTTCAACCATAAGCACTCCGGAATGTAACTAGATGTGAGCGTTCACAATATCCTGTCTGGTAACAGGAGTCCAGCTCCCTGTTACCAGTTGAAGTGTGGGAAAAGGCAGGGGATTTCATCGAATGATATGTGTTTCGTCCGACGACTTGCCTAGTTCCACGAATTACCTCCGAATAGAGAACACGGACAATTCATTGTACGAAACAAGGAGGAAAAAAGTATGAAAAAGTTGATTCTGTTTTTGGCGATCGGTCTGACGGGAGCATTTGCGCAGGCCAACACGGATGCGGTGACCATGGAAAATGATGCCAGCATCATGGGGAATCGCCTGTGGGGTTGCGGCATGACCTTTAAAGGGACATCCAAAGGTATCAAAGTTATTGTCGGGCACTTTAAAACTGTGGCTTACGGGACACTTCACTGTAAGAGCATCAAGGGAACCCACTACAGACAAGATGTGATGGTGACGATCGGACATCATTGGATTGGCGCAACTGCGGGAATCGGCTATTTCAAACTTAAGGGCGCTTCATCCGAAATCAGTCTGTTCAATTCCAATCCTGATGTGATCCTGGGGAAATACCTGGTGGCGCAAGGTGAAGCGGCTATCATCGGCGGTGTAGGCGCATTCACAGCCGTGAAGGTGGGCTTGCCTCAGTTGGCAATGAACATCTCTTTGCAGTTGCTGAAAGGCCTGGGCGTGCAAGTCGGTGTGGATAAGCTTTATATCGAAGCGATCTCTGAACCGGAAGTGGAGCCAATCTAAATTCAGACGGGCTTAACAAAAAAGGCGCCTCTCGAAAGAGGGCGCCTTTTTTGTTTGTTGAACCGGCGAAACTACTGTTTTTTCACGTAGGCATTCAAACGCATGCCCGGGGCGATGGAGCTGGTCAGGCTGACACTCGTGCCGCGCACCAGATCTTCTGTTGTGGTGGTGCCGAAGTCGATGTTAAAGCTGATTTCCTTGGAGCGGTCACTTGGGCAGGTGAAAGAACCTTTGAAATTCTTTTTTGCCGCTAGAATCAGGAATTCCTCATCCCAACTGACGCTGGAAAGAAGGTTGAAAGTGCCGTTGCAGACCTCATCCACATTTCCATTGGGATAAGTTCTTTGCACTTCGAATTCGGTTGTGTTGACGACGCGGAAATTCGCATAAACTTTCTGGAACCCGGCGCGGGCCTCCACTTTGTAGCGTCCCACCAGATTTCCTGGTGTCAGTTCTGCGGCCCAGGCGGGGCTGGCGGCGCTTAAGATCATTGCTGCAGATAAAAAATACTTTTTCATTGTCATACCCTCCATTGGTTGATGAGTTTTTATACCGGGGTTATGATAAGACGGACAAAATAAAACCCGGCTCTGTGAAGTTTTACAATGAGGAGTAATTTGACATGGCAAAGACAGCTCGCCCGATGAAGACACTTCATCCCATGAAGTCATTGGGAGTGGTCAAAGCTGAACGCGGAGATATTCGCGCCGAGCGTTTGGAAGGGCGTGTGAAGCCGTCGGTGCCCTTTCCTCATCGTCATGATTTCTTTCAATTGGTCGTTGTGGCCGGAGGCCGCGGTCAGCATGAGATCGACTTTGAAACATATCCCATCAGGGCCGGGGCGGTTTTTGTCGTGAAGCCAGGTCAGGTGCACCGCTGGGATTTGCAGGGCGCCAGGGGTTATGTGATCGAGTTTTATGTGGAATCCTTAAGTCTGGATGCCATGGACCGCGAGTTGTTTCAGAGTCTGCATGAATTGCCAGAACACCTGAAACTGCTGTCAGCACCACAGCAGAAAGAATTCTATTTCCATTGCGAAAAGATGTGTGGCGAGTTTGCATCCCGGGACCGCGGTTATGGCAGTGCTTTAAAGAGTCATTTGAATATTCTGATTCTGTCCCTGTTCCGTCTTTCAGGCAGAACAGCGGTCAAAAAAAGTGAAGGCGCCTTCCTCGGAGACTTCGAGCGATTGATTGAACTGAACTTCAGCCGGCAGCACAACGTTGAATTTTACGCCAAGGCTTTGGGGCTTTCTCCAAAAGCACTGACCATGCGGGTGCATCGTTTGTTGGGAAAGTCCGCTCGCGAGATGATTCACGACAGATGTCTGCTCGAAGCTCAGCGCTATCTGGGATATACCACCATGCCGATTGCGGAAGTGGGCCTGAGTTTGGGGTTTCAGGATCCGAACTATTTCAGTCGATTCTTTAAGGCTAAAACGGGATTCAGTCCGGGAGCCTTCAGGGACAGAAACAACTAGGTCGCAAGAGCTGCGACCTAGCCTTTGATAGGAGTGTTGCCAGTGTCTTCTGATTCACCTTCGCGGTGGCTTTGTTCGGCACGCAGGGCGATCTTGCCAGTGATACCAACCCATTCAGGGAGAAACACCATAAGACAGAAGTAGATGATCACGGAGATTCCGGCAACCGCCAAAAATCCAAGTACAAACCATAATTCCATGATAAAGCTCCTTTTGCTTCCTTCAATATAGAACAATTCAGAGCTTTTTACCAGAGACGGGCTTCACAATCACTAGCACAAAGGTAACAAAAAGAGGCTTTGGACCAGAGAGTCAATGCTGTTTCTGGGCTTCCGCTTTTTCAACTTCCAAGATGTATTTCTTAGTGGCTTCCGGCAGCTCTTTCCACATGCGCAAAGCCAGGATCAATCCCAGGCCCGCAAACGGGATCAGGAACAGGGGCCAGTAGTGCCAGTTTTTCGCCGACAGATAACCAATGGAAAGAGACTGCAGGCCGGAACCCAGATAGACGCAGCCATCGACAATGCCCGAAGCGGTCGCCGTCATTTTTTTGCCGCCAAAGTCAGCAGCGGCAGTTCCCGACATCAGGGAATGCACGCCAATCACCGCCAGGGTCATCAGCACCGCAGCCAAGCCGAACAGGGTGGGATTCTTTGTCAGGAAGAAACACATCGCAATCAAAAGGAAGATCATGATGAAGTTGTTGATCGCTGCCGGAGGTCCGCGACGGGACTGGAACAGTCTGTCAGAAACAAGGCCCGCAATAAAGCCTCCCAGAACTCCGGTCAGACACAGCAGCAAACCCCAGTTTTTGATGAAGAATTCAGATCCTGCATAAAATGCCGGATTGGTCTGTTTGGTTTCGTTGGCAAAGATCAGATACCACTGCATGATCCCGTTGCGCAAAACGCCGGAAGTGAAATCCACCAGGGCGATGGTGATCATCACCGGGTTGGCGAAGACCTTTTTGAAAATCAAGCCCATGGTGATTTTGACATCGTCGTCATCACCGGAAGAGGCATCAGCGGTGTCGAACTCATCGAAGTTGGCCTCTTTCGGGGAGTCCTTCAATAGCACCATGTCGATCAGGGCCCACACAATCAGGATGAAGGCCGGGATCGTGAAGACCAGCCAGGTTGCATCGGTGGCTCCGGTATCAATGGCAAAGATGTGCTGGATGAAATTCTGGAACGCAGTCCGCGGACCCTCGGGATTTAGTTTCGAGGCGTCAACAATCGCCTGGCCCCAGTCGAAGGCAAAATAGACACCGAATGAAATCAGCGTTCCAAAGATGGCGCCAAAGACTCCGCGCTCGCGCACGTGGAACCAATAAGCCTTCACTTTGATGATGGAAACGGCACCATAACTTTGGAAGAACATGTTCAGCGCATACAAAACCGAGAAGGCCACGACCATGTTGGTTTTCAGACGGCCCATTAAATAGAGATACGTAGCGCCGCCCATTAACAGATTCATCAATGCCGAACCCAGAGTGGCGATGATGATGCCTTTTTTTCCGCCGATGCGGTCCACCAGCGGGCCGTTGATCAGGAATGACAGTCCATACACGATGGTTCCGGCGGCAAAGATGATCCCGAACTGTTCCTTGGTCATCATATCGCCCATGGCGTTCTTGGAGACATTCAGATTGTACCGGGCCATGTACAGAAAGGCGTAGCTCATGCCCAGAGGAAACCAGTTGACGAAACGCCTGAAGATAAATTTTTTCGAGTGATTCAGAGGGTTGTTATTGAAATACAGAAAGATGACGGCGGCTAGACAGATGCTCACGAGTAATAGGGCCATGGCGTCTCCGATACGTTTTGCGGCCACAGTAGGACTAAAAATCCCTCTTGGCAAACGATAGCTTGGAATGTGAACGGATCTACGAAATCCACCGGGGGATTGGGGGCATATTCTTCACTCCTACGGAAGGCTTAAATCTTACGAAAACTGTTCAGGTCATTGACAGTGCTCTCAGAATGAATGAACCACTTCGGGCATTTTTGGGTTTTTCGGCGCCCGGGTGTACATTGAGGGAAAGATTCTGCCAGGAGGGTAGTATGAAAAATGTGTTCTTGAAGACAGTAAGTCTTGGCGCGATGGTGGTGATCGCCGCTTGCAGTCAGAAGGTGTCAGAGTCCCCGTCAGACTCGTCGAGTTCGGCCCTGGGACAAAGCAATGCAGAAAAGGCCGTCGTCAGTTTTAATCTGACCGATGCGCCCAACAAGGACCTGAAATCCGTGGTGGTTGATATTGACCACATGGAAGTTGTGGTCGCCGGGGCAGGCAAAGCCGGAAGGCTTATCTTGGCCCAGGGGCTGGGGCCTGTGGATTTGCTGACTCTGCAAAACGGGGTGACCCTGCCTTTGCAGGATGTGGAAGCGCCAGCCGGGATTCGCATTCAGCAGATTCGCCTGGTTCTGAAACCATCCGGACACTATGCCGTGAAAGGTGACGATTCGATTTGCGAATTGAAAACACCGAGTGCGCAAAAAACGGGTGTGAAGATCATTCTGACCAACAAGGTGCAGTTTGAGGCCGGTCATCATTATAATATTGTCGTGGACTTTGATGCGCTTAAGTCTGTGGTGGTGCAGGGAAATGGTGGATGCCTGCTAAAACCTGTCCTGAAGCTGAAGTCCGCTTTCAAAACTCCGATCGTTCAGCCAGAGCCTCCGGTTGATAACGGTGGTGAAGAGCCGTCAGAGCCTGTTGTTGAACAGCCAGAACAACCGGGCACCGGCGAAGAAACCGGCAGCAATGAAGAATCCGGTGGTGAGTCTTCTGAAGGTGAAGAACTGGTGACCGAGCCGGAACAGAATGATCCTTCGGACGATGGTTGGGATTATACGCCGATTGTCGACGGGGAGGACTATCCTGTTGTGACCGAGGATGAGCTGGCCCAGCTTTTGTAAAAATACCTGTGAACCCACCTTCTTCGGAAGGTGGGTTTTTTCTTTTGGGGTTGCCTGCATGAAATGGGGTCGGCATCATTAGGGCATGACAGACACAGCATCCGTTCCCGGCACCCTGACTAAGTCTTTGAATAACGCCCAAGCTCTTCATCGCAAAGAGCAGCGTTTAAATCTGCTTCTGACCAGATGGCAGGCGAAACTGCAGAGTCATCAAAGTGGTCGTCTGATTTCTGGGCTGCTGTTCTTTGCCAGCCTGGTTCCCTTATCCATGAACGCAGAGGCTCGGGTTGGCTTTGCAGTTCCTGCGGTTGTTCTTTTGGTGTTCATTTACCTTGTGATTCGCACGCGCAACATCGCTCGCCATTTGCAGCATCTGCAAAGACTGCAGCAGTTCGTCGTGCGCCAGAAAAAACGCTGCCTAGGGCAGATGTCAGGCCGAAGCTGGAAGCAGGCACATGAGGCCTCTGCGGAATATCCGATGATTCGTGATCTGGGATTGGTTGGATCTCATTCCCTGTGGACGGTGCTGGATGAAACTTTCTCTGAAGGCGGTTTGCGCCGTCTTTTGCACTGGATGAGTGTTGCACCACTGAGCCCGGATTTACTGCACAAAAGACAGCAGCAGATTCAGGCCCTGCGACCGCAAACGTGGTTTTTCACCCGTCTGGGGATTCAGGCTAATTCCAACGAACTGAACCTTTCCACTTTGCAGATTCAAGAGTTTCTGAAAAGTTCTTTCGTCGGCCCGCAGTTTATGAAGCTGTTTGTGGCCAATCTGTTGCTGTGGGTTTTGACGGCGTTATTGCTGGTGTTCTCTGTGACCACAAAAACAGCATTGCCGGCAATGCTGTTCGCCGCCTTTCCGTTGCTAAGTTTGGTCAGTCTGGGGTCTGTGGGACGCGCCTTTATGCAGGGAACTGGGTTGTCCCATCACCTTTCTGCCTTGGCGCCGTTGTTCCTGGCGATTGAAAAGAAATGCGAAAGCAGTCCGGCCCTGGCCCAACTGTGCCCGCAGATTTTCAAAGTGCGCCCGTCAAAAACATCCCAGAAGCTGGATACGGTCTTGGGCTTCGTGGGCACCCAGACGAATCCGATTTTGCATTTCATCCTGAATGCGATGTTGCCGTGGACTGTGACTTCGGTGTTTTTCCTGGAGCGTCTGCGCCAGAAAATGGTGAAGGACTTCCCGCAGTGTGTGACGGAGCTTTCTGAATTTGAGGTTTTGGGCTCTTTGCTGATCTTCGATAAATATCAGACGCAGACTTATCCGGTGCTAAGTGGTGCCATGAATCTGCAGTGTGTGCAGGTGTTCCATCCTCTGTTGGATCGCAACAAAGCCGTGGCGAATGATTTTGGATTCCCGCACAGCAAGTCTCTGGGGTTGCTGACGGGATCCAATATGTCGGGTAAATCGACGTTTCTGCGCACTATGGGGATCAATCAGATTCTGGCCAATATGGGGGCTCCCGTCTTTGCTGACAGTTATCAGACTGTGCCGATGAAAGTGGAAACCTGTATCGAAGTCAGCGATTCCCTGCGTGATGGATATTCCTATTTTTATGCGGAAGTTCGTCGTCTGCGGGATATTCTGCAGACCGCGGCCACGGATACCCCCGTGTTGTATTTAATTGACGAGATCTTCCGTGGTACCAACAACCGGGAACGCCAGATCGGGTCGCGAGCAGTGATTCAGACTCTCGCCAACGAAAAGACGTCGTTGGGCTTTATCTCCACCCATGATCTGGAATTGACGGTGCTGGAGCAAAGCAGTCCTTCGGTGATGAATCTGCACTTCCGCGAGGACATCGACAGCTCTGGTAAAATGGTCTTCCATTATCATCTGAACCAGGGCCCATGTCCCACGACCAACGCCTTAAGAATCATGGCCGCTGAGGGTATAAAGGTGGATGAGGTCTGATCTGAATTTTCTCAGATAAAAAGCAGTGCTTGTTGGCAGCACAGGCACTATGTTTCCGCTTTTAGGATATACTATAAATGAAACGATGCTTTTGGAGTAGAAGCGCAAATTTGGATCTTTCTTAATTTGTATTGCTTAAGTTTTCTATCCAGAAGTGATCGTCCGAGACGGGACTTGGCCGAAGGGTCGGGGCCCGTTTCCATTTTTGGGGGTGGTTGAGGAAGGCTCTTGCTTCCCCAAAAAGTGTCAACAATCTGCAATACCGCGTTCATAGCCATTGTTATATTGATAAAAAAAGCGGGAGGTTTGTGATGAGAAGAATATCTACTCAGCTTATCTTTTTGGGAAGTGTCTATCTGATTCTGGGGGCCACGGCGCTGGCGTTTGCATCGGCGGCGACTCTGGCTTCTGTGATGGTTCTGGGCGTGGTTTTATTCTGTGTGGGGATTGCGCAAATTGTGTACGGGATTCAAGGGCGCAAGGATGGGCAACTGTGGCCTCATTTGGGTTTGGGGTGTCTGGCTTTGGTGTGTGCGGCATTGATCGCCAGAAATCCGATTGAAAACACGTTGGGTCTGACTTTGGCGGTGAGCTTCTTGCTGATAGCCAGCGGTCTGACCAAATTTATCGGTGCGGTGACCGAACGATCCCTGGGGTGGGGCTGGCTCGCGGGCAGTGGATTGATTTCGCTTTTGCTGGGGGGACTGATTCTGGCGACGTTCCCGGTATCGGCATTCTGGACAATTGGTACGCTGGTCGGTGTGGATCTGGTGGCCGCAGGCATCGCCACCATGGGGCTGGGCATTTCGATCAAAGAGGTTCGCGAGGATCTGCGTGAAGCCGGACTTAACAGTTCTAAAATGAACACAGTCGAGCGTCGACGCTATGACCGGGACCGCGATGATGATTCTCGCACTCCGCCGCTACATTAGGTTGAAAAGGCACCGGGGGCTGCATTAATGTAGCCTCATGGCAAAACGCACAAGTACGAAGAAGCCCATGACCGAGGCCCAAAAACAGGTCCATGATTTCGTCAAGGATTTGCAAGTCCTTGCCCAGCAGCCTTTATCTAAAAAGCACTCCAAGCTGCTGCTGGAAGACTATCCCTTTGATGGCGCCCTGCTGAACTCCAGCTCTGTTTATCGTAAAAGCCGTGAGTTGTACCTTTCTTTGGGCGGAACCTTCACGGCGCGTGTGTGCTCAACGATGCGCTCTTTAAGTGCCCAGGATCTTTTCAAAGACAATATCGAATTCACGCCGACAGCCGCTGAATTGGGTTGGTTCCGGGATTTTCATCATGAAGTGGCGGACCCGCTGAATGAAATACACTCCCTGATGCGTTTCAATGAGATTTCTCTTTTTCACGAACAGAATCACCGCGTGATCTGGCGTCTGTTGCCACCGGCACCGACGGAACAGCGGGACATCAGTCGTTATTTGAATTTTGCCGAAAGCCTTGTGGTGACCCTGGATCTGGCCCTGGGGGATCAACTGGGTAAAAAGCTGTCGCCTGTCTACGAGCGTATAAAAGTTATTTATCGTTCGGGTGGTGAACACACCTGGATGCAAAAGTCCAAAGCTGAATATCGTCAGTATCTGCTGGCGATGTTTGTGTCGACTTACTATCTGCTTGAAATGATCAATCCCGAAGACATTCTGAAGGCGGTGGACTATGTTCTGCCAGGGCAAAAGAAAATGAACAAAGAGGCCGTTCATCGGGGGCTTGAACTGAGTGAGCTTTTCACCCGGGTCACCAACCCTTTGTGGCAGGATCGTTATTGGCAGACGGCCGCCGCCAAACTGGCAAAGATGCATGTGGACTCTGAAGAAGAGGACCTGTATCTGCCCGAGGATCCCTTGGATTTGCAGGACAGTGAGTTCTTCTTTGTTCACCGGGTCTTTGACTATTACGGTCTTTAATCCGCTTTATATCAGAGAAAAGTTTTAAACAGGAACCCGGCTGGACCTGCGCGCAGTCCAGTTCCTGTGACTTGTCAGATGTAATTCACAGAAATTGCCCGGCGACAGTTAGACTAAGAGGACAATTCTTTTTCGTGAGGGGCAAGAATGGTCCGAAAGTTCAATCAACTGATGAAGCGTGTGGTGGAATTTTATGATTTCCTCAAAGCCATGGATGAAATGCCCATGCGCCGTCTGTTAGGGGATTTCTACGAGGAAAAAGAACCACGCCGCAAACCTGTCCGTCGTGAAACTAAAACCTCGGTGGAAGATCTGCGTCCATCGAAGAACTCCGAACAATAACATTGCGGTAGATTACGTTCCTGCCGAGCGCCACGCATCTATCCGTTGCCCGACTGATTTTGGGCAACTGTCTCACATTCTCTTTAGCAACCAAAAATAAAACGTTCAGAATCAAACGGCACCAATGTCCTATCATCTTGATCGTCCAAGGAGGGATACATCATGCGAGTGGCAGTCTCGTCACTGGTTCTGACTTTTTTTCTTGTCTCTGTGACAGCGAATGCAGCCGTTGATTATAGCTCGGCATTAAGCCAGCTAAGTCTTTCGGAAATGCGTCAGGCTGCACTGGGAATCTGGAAGCATGGTTTGAACCCGAAAGTCTACTGGAATGATCGCCTGGAAACCTTGTATCGCAACGGGGGAAATCTGGAAAAGACCCTGCGTCCTCAGGCCAACCAGGCATTTTTGCGCATGTTGAAGGACCTGCAAATTGGCAGTGTGGATCCGGTGAATGCCGGTCGCGATGTCAAGCTGGTGCGACGGGATTTTTTGACGCCCAAGCAGTTTCAGATGATCGCTCTGGCTGCGGGTAATGATGCCCAGAGCTTTGTGAATTTGGTGGCCCCGCAAAATGCCCCTTATATAGGAGTGCAGGCGGCGATGCAGAAGATTTATCCGCATTGTATGGATGGAACGTGGCAGGACATTGTGCCGCTGACGACCCCTTTGCGTCTGTATTCGGTTCATCCGGTGATTCGCGAGATCAAAAGCCGGCTGGCATTGCTGGGCTATCCGATGAAGAACATGGATGATCGTTTTGACGGCGATCTGCTGAAAGCGGTGACCGACATTCAGTGGAACATGCGGATTCGCCCGGATGGAGAGATTTCCCCGAAAGGAAAGGTGTGGTCTTTCCTGAGCGTGTCTTGCATGGACCGGGTTCGTCAGATTCAGGTGGATATGGAAAAGATGCGCTGGTTCCCGCAGTATTTCGAAAAGAAATACATTTTTGTGAACCTGGCGATGTCGTACTTCATCATGATGGATCAGGCCACTGACTGGCCGCGGGTGATGAGCTTCCGCACCATCAACGGACGTCCCGCCCGAAAGTCACCAACCATGCGGGATGAAATCGTCAACGTCATCATCAATCCTTTCTGGGTGGTGCCGCCGACGATCTTTTATGAAGACAAGGTCAACGATCTGAAGGATCTGACCAGTGATCAGATTCGGGAATACTTTGATTCGCACCACTACGAGGCATGGGTCGGGGGCTTCCGACGTAAAGTGGATCCGACGACGATTGACTGGAAGGGCATTGCCGCCGGAACGGTGGATCCTGACATTATCATTCGCCAGCTTCCGCATCTGGGAAATGCGCTGGGGGTTTTGAAGTTTGATTTGACGAACAGTTTTGCGATTTATCTGCACGATACGAATCAGCGCGAGCTGTTTGATACGCCGATGCGCCAGCTCAGTTCGGGGTGTGTGCGCCTGGAAAAGCCGCTGGATCTGGCCGAGTACCTGCTGGAGGACACTCCGTGGGACCGTCAGACCATTGCTTCGATGATGGCTCGTCCCGGCGAAGTGGTGGCAAAGCCCACCGAGATTCCGGTGCCTTCCTACAAGCGCCTGCCGGTGTACACGGCTTATCTGACTTCCATGATGAATTCAGACGAGATCGTGAGATTTGTGGATGATATCTATGGTCAGAACCCGGCAGTTCTGCGTTACCTGGATGGACGTTTTTAAAGGTGATTACATGCCCCTTGGGGCAAAAAAGAAGCAGGAAAACTTAACAACGAAAATCACAATCGTGAAAGGGGTTCGAAAATGTTAGTGAGTAGAGTACTCTTGTTCGTTTTAGCAGGTGCGCAAATCAGTTTTGCGGCGCCCGAGGTGGGCAACAAGCCGGATCTTCCAAAACCACCGGCACCGCCGTCTGAGCCGACGCCTCCTCCTGGAGAAACTCAGTATGAGGGCGTGGGCCGTATCGATCAGGTGACGCGGGACAGGGGCGGGGATTTGTATCGTCTGGATCTTATCAAGACCTTGCCGCTGGTAAGAATCGAGGCAAAATCCCGACTGGGTCGCATGAAAATTTATTCTGTGTCGCTGGTGACGGATAAAAATGAAAAGGTGCCGGTTCGTCAGTTGATGGGTGTGAATGTGGATGAACCGATGGCTCCGATCAGTTCTGAAATCTTCCAGACCAAGACCGGCATTGTGGCAATTGAAATCCTGGCGGAAGCCATGGGTGGAGAAGCGGCTTTGGAAATCAAGGCCTTTTCCACCAAAGAAGCGCCACGACTGGCTCTGGGGTCCCGCATTCCGGCGTTTTCCTGCAAGCGCAATCTGGATGCGCTCCTGAAAGACAAACTGGATCCAGTGCAGTTATGGGTGGGACGTGCGGAAGCGGCGGCTCCGGGCTCGGTGCAGGAAAAGTTTGCGGGTAATCAGCTTCGCGATCAGGTGAAGGACTTTATCGCCACTATGAATACGGGCGGTACATTCACTTCCACTCCGTATATTCTGACGCTGATGAACTTCTTTGTTGATCAGTACAATGCGGTTCGTGGCGGAGGTGTTTCGGAGCCAGCCTACAAGAGTCTGCTGACGGGCACTTATGACATGCTGATCGTGTCCATTCAGAATGAACTGCCGTGCAGAAAATTCCCAAGTGCTGAATTAATCAAGATGGCAATGGATTTCAACAAAAAGCATCAGTCCATGCCAGCGGATGCCAGAGGCCGTGCGCTGTTTGCGACAATGATGGCCAAAGTGCGTGACTATGCTCCGGATCAGTACCGCAAGGAACTGGCGGCAGCCAACATGACCTTCCGTGAAGCTGACGCTGAAGGCACCAAGTACTACAAAATGTACGTGGGCAGCAAAGACGGTGATTTCCTGAAAGACACCAACAAGAACATGAGCGCTTACGCGTTCATGATTGCCGAGCAGGCCTTGAAAGTGGAAGTCAAAATGATGGATATCGAGCAGAAGTATCAGCTGATCGTCGAGTATCAGGCCAAATACAACTCGAACAACGAGTTTCCGCAGGCGGTGGCGATGCGCTACTTGAACATTCTGTCTGAAGAAACCTTTGGCTATCCAATGTTCTATTAACAGGTGTTGGAAGCAAAGATGATGAGCAACCGGGACCTCAAGTCCCGGTTGCTCATTTAATAACGTCCTCTTTTTATTTCAACGCGGCGGCCAGTGTGACCGCCAGCGGTGTGGTCTTTCTGCCAATCAGCTGACTGAGCTCATGACTTTCATCGTACAGGCCACCTTGCGCTGCCGCAGAGTCGGACTGAGCCAGAATCCCGGCGAATCCCTCGGGCAAACCCACTTGAATCAAGACAGCTTTATAGTCGGCCTCGGAAAGGTTGTTGTATTTTACTTCCTTGCCGGACTGTTTGGAAATCTCCGCAGCCAGTTCCTTCAGGGAATAGCTGGTGTCACCTGCCAGCTCATAGACAGCTTTTGGATTTTGCAAAGTCAGCACTTGGGCCGCGGCTTCGGCGTAATCTTCACGCGAAGCCGAAGCAATGCGACCATCCTGAGCGGCGCCCAGAACGGCTCCATGCTCGACCGCGGACTTCGCCGAGCCGACATAGTTTTCTGTGTACCAGCCGTTTCGCAGCAGGGAATAGCGCAGACCACTGGCCTGAATCATTTTTTCAGTTTCCTTGTGCTCCTGGCCCAGCACCAGTGGGGAGGTGTCAGCACGTAGCAAGCTGGTGTAGACCAGAAGCTCGACGGTGCCGGCTTTTTTCGCGGCGTCAATCACGGCCTTGTGCTGCTGGATGCGGGAACCCACTTCGCTGCCAGATATCAGCAGAACCTTTTGAATACCCTTTAATGTTGCAGTCCAGGCTTCGGGATTGTTGTAGTCGGCTTCACGAACCTGAATGCCCAGGTCCTTCAGGTTTTGCGCTTTCTGCACATTGCGAACGGCGGCCACAATTTCAGAGGCGGGAACTTTTTTAAGCAAAGAATGGATCACCAGTTGGCCCAATTGGCCAGTAGCACCTGTTACGAGAATCATAGAAAACCCCTTTTGAAGTGTTTAGGTACGTTCTCAGTATAGTTTCTTGATTTGTTCAGATAAATAGCTTTGCTGGGAATACAATGTTTCATATATTGAAACAATGGATAGATTAACGGCAATACAGGTATTTTTAGAGGTCGCCAAGACAGGCAGCTTTACCAAGGCGGCTGACAACCTAAGTATGTCCCGGCCCATGGTCACGCGTTATGTGGGGATTTTGGAGGACTGGGTCGGCACCAGTTTGTTGCAAAGAACCACAAGGAATGTCTCATTAACTTCCAGTGGTGAAATGTACTTGGAAAAATGCCGACAGATTCAGGACATCGCTTTTGATATCGAAGTGAACTCAAAATCCGCGTTGGATGAACCCAAAGGTGTGATTCGTGTCGCATCCAGTGTTTCGTTCGCTATGTCACAGTACCGCGAGCTGATTGCCCCGTTCATGGAGCGTTATCCTCAAATCTCGATTGATTTTGTCGTCACCGACCGTCAGGTCAATCTGATTGAATCTAAAGTGGACTTCGCCATCCGCATCACCAACAGCCTGGATCCGGGAATTGTCTCAAAGCAATTGGGAGTCTGTCACAGCTGTCTGGTGGCCACACCCAAGTATTTGAAAGCCAAAGGCACCCCCCGCAAAGTGGAAGACCTGCGCAAGCACCGTCTGATGGCCCACGATCACTTTAAAAATTCAAAACTTTCCTTAAGAAAAGGTGACCGCCAAGAAGAGCTCTCGTTCACCAGCGCCTTCAGTTCCAACGAAACACTTTTGTTGCTGGAGGCCGCCACGCAGGATCTGGGTATTACAATGATGCCCAGGTATCTGGTGCAGGATCATCTTAAGTCTAAGACTCTGGTCGAAGTTCTGTCTGATTGGAGTTTGCCGGAATTCGGCCTGCATATCGTTTTCACCAACCGAAAGTTCATTGCTCCGCAAGTGAGACTGTTCATTGACTATCTGTCGGCAGAAATAAAAAAGCAAAATTGGTAAGGGATTAAAGCCGGCCCCCGCAGGAACCGGCTTGTTTTATGTTCGGTCAGTCGACGCGCTCAACGCCACCCAGGGATTTGATACTGCGGACTTTGAGATAGTCGCAGTCGAATTCTCCGGTCAGCTTTAGACGGATTTTTTGATCTTTTTCCGGCGAACGATAGTTGGAGCGGTCAAACTTGATCACCAGATCGGCAATATATTCTTGGTTGTAGGACCCCGGTGTCATGACATCATAGGATGTCACTTCGATCTTGTCTTTTTTGCTCACAACAAAGTCGAAGCGGTTGGAGGTGTCCACGACATTGAAGTAGGCCTTGGTGATCTGGGCCACGCGGGCTTCACATGGAACCCCTTTGGTGTCAGTCAATGCCCAGACATTTTGAGCAGAAAGCAGCAACCCCATTGCAATCATCATCTTTTTCATAGTGATTCCCCATATATTGGATCCCCGCGGGGATCTGTTCGTTTTGATTGCTGAGGTTCTATCTCAATATGAGACGCCAGCGCATCTCTCAAATTTTTAGACATTCTACCGATAAGAGAAGCATGGCTGAAACAGTCGGTGGAACCCTTAAATCAATCCGGAAAAAGATGGGCTATCTTAGTGCCCGTTCTTTCTATATGGCCCTGGAGGGCCGGGCCGACCTGGTTTTCAACTATTCCTATTACATGAAGATCGAAGGCGGGCAGATTGCTCCTTCGGACAAGGTGATCAATCAACTGGCGGTATTGCTGCCCCAGGCGGATGGCGATGAATTGGTTGCGGCCTATTGCCGTGAGCTTTTTCCCAAGCAGATGGACCGTATTATTTCCCCGAATGCGGCATTGAGGCCGGCGTCCAGGGCCACGGGGAAAAATTCCATAAAAGGTTTCCAGCAGGAATTGACCGAACGGCAGGTGTCCAAAGTGGGCAGGACCCGCGATCACTATTTTTTGTTTTTGCTTCTGACTTTGGCGCGGGCGCCGTTGACCAGAGCACAGATCGAAGCCTATGGCTTTGTGGATCTTGGGACTGCTTTGCAGGACTTGCAGGACGTAAAGCTGCTGATGGAAGAGGGCGGCGCCTTCAGTGCGACCTTCCCGGAGTTTGTTTTCCCCAAAGCCAGCACGGAATCCATTAAAAAGATTTACTCCCTGCTGGATGTCTATGACCAGGAACGGGCGGCGTTTTTTAAGCTGGAGAAAGTCAAGCGCGGTTCGTTCTTCAAACGAATCTCCCCGCGCCAAAGTGATATCCTGCTGGCGCATCTTGAGCTGCTGTTTCAGACGATTCGCTCCGCGGACGAAGTCGATGTCACCTATAATACCGAGGTGATTTCATTCAACGTCAATTTGCACAAAGGCCCCGTCAAAGGTTAGCAGTCACAGGCTCGGGGACCAGCCACCCCAGGAAGGACAGTAGCGTGCGTGATCCGACGGACCTCGCAGCACGCCCCAGCGGTATTCACCGCGCTCATTGGGGTTGTTCGAAAGCCAGCCTAAAAACAGCCGGCGTTTGAATTCGGCCATATCCATGCTGCGACTGGCAAGATAGTTCACCACACAGACGGAATTTTCAGTGATGTTCTGAGCGGGCATCTGGCGGGCTTCGCTGGCAGGGCTTTGATTTATATAAGGAAAGATCTTAGCCAGTTGTTCCTTTTGTTCAGATGTCAGATCTCTGCCGGAATTGCGCTGCAGGATTTCCTTGTACGAGCGTCTAAGCAGCATCAGATCATCAAAAATGCGTTCATCCCGACTGGGGGAGGAGTAAATGTCAAAGGCTTCATACGACATGCAAGAAGGGTATTGGCGTTTGTAAGACAGGGCTTCGTTGACATAGGAAACCCGGTCTTTAAAGCCCACGCAGACGTTGTCAACCAGGCGGCTGACCATTTCGGTGTCACCCTCTTGCTGGGTGGCCAGACGGGACTGCAGAGTCTTCGTCCATTTTTGCAATGAAATCTGGAACTGTTCGGTGCTGTAACCCGGAACTTCCCATACCGGTCGGTTCAGGCTTGCAATCGGACGCCAGGCACGGAATCCCGCTCCGCTGGCTGAACTGTAGTTTCCTTCAAAGACCCAGTTGGCATTGGGCCAGGACTTTCTTTCCTGCATTGTGAATCCGGAGTGGGACCCCACCACTGAGTTGTAAACCAGATAGGGAACTCCGATGGGCAGAATCTCTTTGATAGTCCATGAGTGGTGGTTGACCGCGGTGGTCGCAAGAATCCCGCCAGAGCGGATCGTCTTGCGACTGATGGCAACTGGATAGGTGTCCCCGGGCAAAGACCGTGTGCTGGTGGTTTCATGCACATAAAGCAGGAAGCTGCGCACGCGTTCGATTTCGCGCAGCCGGTCCCAGCGGCTCATTTTGTTTGAGATCCGCGAACTGGAATAAGTCGGATCCTTAATGACAAAAGGCAGCCGGTGTTCATACGCAAAGATCAAGCGCATGGAATAAACAGCGTCGGCACAATCCACGCGCAGGCCATAGTAGGGATTGGCCTGTCCGTTGGGCAAAAGCCTGCGTGAAAAGAAGTATCTGTTCCACTCACTTTTCACCCAGGCCGAGTATTGGTTTTCCCATTCTGCCGACCATTGGTTGGTGTCAGTCCAGACAGCCGCCTGTCCCGGTGAGCCGAGAAGGGCGATTGTGATCAATATCAAAATCAACTTCATGCTGGTGCTCCGTTATTGGCAGATAAATCGGAATTTTTCCCAGTTTCTAATTTGGGTCGCATCGGTGTGGATTGTGTCGGTGATTCGTCCGCCACCACCCACGGCTGTCACATAGTGACCCGAGATGGTTTGAATCGCATAGGCTCCATACCCCAAAGAGATCAGCTTGAACTTTTCCCAAGCCTGCAATTGTGTGGCGTCGGAATGGATTACATCAGTGATGCGACCGCCACCTCCAACCGCTGTCAGGTAATAGCCTTTGGACGTCTTGATTCCATAGTTGATGACAGAGCTGCCATCGCACGAATCCACCAGGGTAAAACGCTCCCACGAGCCCACCTTGGTCGCATCGGTGTGAATGACGTCGGTAATGCGCCCACCACCACCGACGGCAGTAACATAGTTACCGAGATAAGTTTTGATCACACATGAAATCGGGGCGTTGCAGGCCTGTGCTGAAGTCGCCGCCATACCCACAAACAAAAACACGGAAAGAATAAGTTTTGTTTTCATTGGCTTCTCCTTGGGTCATCCATGACCGCCAGGTTCTAGCTCATAGCAGGCCGAACGGGGTTTCAATATTTACCTTGGGAAAATGTCGAGATAATGCTTCGGCTCGGTCGAGTCCTGTGTCAAAATGGCGGCATATGAAACAAATTGAAAAACAACTGGTTGATCGTTTCTTTCGTTATCTGGCAGTCAGCTCACAAAGTGATGACAATGCCCTGGCTTTGCCCAGCACTCCGGGACAGCAAAAGCTCGCGGAACTTCTTGCGCAGGAACTGAAAGACCTTGGATTGCAGAATATTGTGGTTGATCAAAAAGCCACAGTCACGGCCGTGAAGCCGGGAACCAAAAAGGGCGGCCCGCGCATCGGTTTCATCACTCATATTGACACCGTGGATGTTGGACTGAGCCCGCATATTCATCCGCAGATTCTGAAATTCACTGGCGAAGATGTTTGTCTGAATAAAAAAGAGAACATCTGTCTTAAAGTTTCTGAACACCCCGAGATTCTTCCGTATCAGGGGCAGGACATTATCTTCAGCGATGGCACCAGTGTCCTGGGGGCCGACAACAAAGCCGCCGTCAGTGTGGTGATGACCCTGCTGGCGAACCTGCGTGAGGATCAGCAGTATGGCGACATCGTGGTGGCCTTTGTGCCCGATGAAGAAATCGGCCTGCTGGGGGCTAAAGCAATGGATCTGTCGCGGTTTGATGTGGACTTTGCCTACACCATTGATTGCTGCGAACTGGGCGAGGTGGTTTATGAAAACTTCAACGCCGCGACGGCTGATATGACTTTCACCGGGGTGACCGCTCATCCGATGTCGGCCAAAGGTGTTCTGGTCAATCCGATTCTGATGGCTCAGGATTTTATGGCACTTTTTGATCGAGCGGAAACGCCGGAAAACACCGCCGGTCGTGAGGGGTATATCTGGTTTAACGGGATGACGGCGACCCAACAGGAAGCCAAATTGACGGCTTCCATTCGGGACTTCGATCTGAACTCGTTTGCGAGACGAAAAGAGCAGATGCAAAAGGCCACTGAATCGATTCAAGCCAAGTACCCGACAGCCCGGGTGCAACTGAAGATCACCGACACCTACAGCAATATCAGTTCAGCGATCGGCGAGGACCGCCGTGCGATTGATCTGATTTTTGCGGGACTGAAGGAAATCGGCGTAGAGCCCAAAGTCATCCCCATGCGTGGCGGCACGGATGGGGCGGCACTTTCCGCGAAGGGAATTTTAACTCCCAACTTCTTCACAGGCGCATTGAACTTTCACTCCAAATACGAGTTCCTGCCCATTCCGTCGTTTGTGAAGTCCTATGAACTGGCGGAAAAGATCTGTCTATTGGCGGCTCGCTGATCAGAAAAGAAGAATTCTTGGGTTTTGGCTTAAGCTATTGATATTTCTATAAAATTAGAAATTGGCGGAAAGCCGTTGTCGGGCCTTACCCGATGGGGGAAAAGTATTTCCCACAGTCCGAAAGCTCAAAGAAGTGCTTGAAAACACGGGGTAAAACCCATATAAAGGAACCTCACTTCAAGTGAGACCGTGGTTCCGTAGCTCAGCTGGATAGAGCATCTCCCTTCTAAGGAGAGGGTCGTACGTTCGAGTCGTACCGGAATCACCATTTTTCCTGCCTGATTCAAGACAACTGACAATCCACTGTAAAAAGCCGTGATTCTAAGACCGGGATTTGCTTCTTTGTGCGTCCGTTTGAACCCCTGATTTCTTTGTTTCAAAGTATCGGCAAAGGGGGGCTCTGTATGAAGCTCATCATTATTCTTTCGCTGATACTGTTAGGTGTTCAAAATTCCTATGCCGCTTGCGGTGATGAAACGGTTCGCGAGTTTGTGGGCGATGAGGCGGTGACGATGGCTTACAATGTTCGTTATGCGTCTTTCTCGAAAAAGAAAACCAGCGGGGACTATGTTTCGTGGTCCATCAAAAAGCTGGTGTGCGTGCAGACCAATCGCGGAATTCTGCCTGATACGATGCCGACTTATTCCTGTTCCAGTCCCAGTGGCGTGGGAAAAATCACCGCCAAAGCCATGTGGGATTCCATGTCTGAACTGGGCGTGATGCCAGATGCGACGACGGGACATGTGTATCACCAGGCCAAGGACATCAAATGCCAGGTTCACAAAGAGGGCGACGGCGGAACATCAGCCAATCCTCATTGTTGGGTTACGGCGGCTTGGGGAGATCAGTGCCCTTAGGCCACGTGACGCTTTTGCAGGCTGGCACACAAAGCGACGCCGCCCAGAATCACGTACCACAAGGTCAGAATCCAAAGAAGTAACAACGGCAGGGCTGCGAACGAGCCATACAGCTTGTTGTAAGCGAAGAATTTTTTAGCCAGAAGCACATAGCCTTTGTGAACTCCGAACAGGGTCACAGAGGCTAACAATGAGCTGATGAACGCCGCCTTGGCGCGCACGCGCACATCCGGCACCATTTTGTAAACCAGGAACAGCGTCCCCACCAGCACCAGGGAATTGGAAACGGTCGCCGGAATCACACGGTGAACGAACTGGAATTGCTCCAAAGATGTAAAGCCCACATAGATTGCCAGGAACACGGGGATCGCCAGAACAAGGCCCCAGTGATAGATCAGGCGCTTGTAAAAGGGTCGGGTGTTGCGCTGATTCCAGACACGGTGAATGCCCACTTCCATATCATGCAGCAGGCGAATAGAGGTAATAAACAGAAAGACGGCACCGGCGGTCCCCAGTTTTCCGGCGTTCACGTTTTTCAAAACGACTTTCATCATTTTCGTGAATCCGCTGCCTGCGGCTTCCTTCATGTTTGAAAGCAGCAAGGCTTCGACTTTGGGATAAAAGACCTCAAGGCCGCCGATAGACTGAAAGGTCGCCAGAACAACGGCGATGAAAGGGACCAAGGCCAGAGCAGTTGAAAAAGACAGGGAGGCGGCCACCAGTTGCAGCTCGCCATCGCGCATTTGTTGAATAGTGTCTTTGAGTACGCTCCAAAGTCGCTTAAACAAAATGAAGTCCAGTTCCGCGGTTGCCCGCTGCACATCCTGCGCGGATGCGCTTAAAGCCAAAATCTGTTTTTAACGGCAAAGTCGTTTCCTTGTCTTTCAATCTGAGCAGCATCGCAGTAAGGATCGTGCTCAAAGAAAAGATACCATGATTGGTCGGCCGCTTCACCTAGATACTTCTGTTTTTCTTCGATCAGAGTCAGCGGGTGCAGGTCGTAACCCATCACCCACGGCAGTTTCACGTGCGTGCTGGTGGGAACCATGTCGCCACAGTAAAGCAGTGTCGTTGTGCCGTCAGTGACTTTCACCACCTGCTGCGCCAGTGTGTGGCCGTTGCTGATAATGGCAGAAATGCCCGGAAGGAAATTATCTTTGGCGCCGTCCATGACGTTCAGAACACCTGCATCTATCAACGGCTGAAAATTCGCAGCATAGTAGCTGGCTTTTTCGCGCACATTCGGATGGCTGGCGGTTTCAAGGTTGCCTTTTTGCACCCAGTACTTGGCATTCGGGAAGGTCGGGACCAGCTTCCCGTTTTTTTCGGTCGTAGCGCCGCCGGCATGGTCGAAATGCAGGTGAGTCAGAATGACGTGATGAATGTCTTCCGGTTTCAAGCCATGGAATTGCAATGACTTCAGCAGGGACGGGCCGTCGGACTGGATGTTGAACAGGTCGGCAAACTTGCTTCCCATTTTGTCGCCGTATTTCGCAACAAAGTCGCCACCATTGCCGGTGTCGATCAGGATGTTGCAACCAGGGGACTTCAGCAGCAACCCGCGGGCTTCCATCGAAATGCGGTTCTTTTCATCCGGGGGATTGCTTCTTTCCCAAAGGACTTTGGGAACAGTTCCGAACATCGCGCCGCCATCCAGGCCGAAAAGACCTGTGGGGATCGGGCACACTTCATAGGGCCCGATTTTCAGCTTCTTGTTTTCAATTTGAATCGTTGTCTGGCTCATGAGGTTTTTCCTCCATCGGAACGGCTGGGAAAGCATCGGGATTGATCGTCAGCACCCAGCTCTTATAAGCAGCATACACCTCTTGGATCGGACCTGGGGGATGAACCGGACCTACGTGCAGGATCAGCTTTCCCGGGCGGGGCATGGATTGACCTTTAGGCCAAAGCTCCATCACGCCATCCAGATAGGTGAACAACAGCGGTGTCTGCGTGCGCTCTGAAAATATGGATACGCCACGTTTGAATTCCTGAATTTTACCGTCTTTGGAGCGGGTGCCTTCCGGGAAGATGATCAGCCACATGCGGGGCAGTTCAGTCAAAAGCTTCAGGATCAGATTGATGGCTTCACCTTTACGGTCTTTGCGGTCAATCGGAATGGCGCCCAGGCAGTGCTGGGAAAAGAACATGAACACCGGGTTGCTGAAAAAATAATCCTTCGCCGCGGCGATGTACAGATTCAGCCAGTAACGTCTTGGGATGGAGGCTGCGATAGACACCGCGTCCAGATGGCTGGCATGGTTGCTGATGATGATCAGCTTCGGCTGGGTCTTGTAGATTTCCGCAAACGGGGTGCCGCGGACTTCCAGGCGGATATAGAACTTGTACAGAATGTTCTTCAGGATCACGGACCACAGAAAACGCATGCACACACTGAAAAGATCAATGTGGCGGGTGAAAAGCGGCAGATGCTTCAGATAAGTGGGAAGCTTGGTCCACTGTTCGTTTTCGTAGTTCCAGTCCTTCATAGAATTACCGTCATCACGTAATAATAAATTGGCGCCACAAAGATCAGGCGATCCATGCGGTGCAGGAAGTCCCCACGGCCGATGATGAACGGACCCACGGTTTTCATGCCCGCATCACGACGAACCACGGTCATCAGGTAATCCCCAACGAAACCACCCATGGACGCCACAAGCCCAGAGGCCAACCAGTATTTTTCAGAACCGTCCGGCAAAAGGAAGCGCATGCAACCCGCCAGGAACAGCGTCAGCAGCGCCGACACAATGGTACTTCCGACTGTACGTCGCGGGTTGATACCCGGGAACATTTTCCAGCCGCCGATGTAACGGCTGACTGCCAAGTTCGTGTTATCGCAGAATTCTGTCAGGATCACCAGGTACATCACCTGGAAAACACCATTGGGCATTTTCATGATCAGGCCCAGATGCATGAACGACCATCCCAGGAAGATGAAAGCCAGCAACGTCAGGGAGATATACTGAATCATGCGCTTGTAAGAGTTCTTCACCAGCGGCACAAGGCAGGAAATCCCCAGCACCACCATCGGCATGGCATTGTAAATATCCAGACGGTCGTACCACGCGCAGACACCCAGTCCGATAATGCCCGCATAACAAATCATCACGAAGTAACTGCGATGGAACATCCCCATGATCTGGAAGAAAATCTTTGCGCCTAGAATCGCCAGGGCAGTCAGGGCCACCAAAGGCCAAGGCTCAGGCATACCCATGGCAAGAAACATCAGTGGGGCGGCAATCAGCCAGGATTTGATGCTGGCCCATGATTGAACAAAGTAATAGTTTTTCTGGCGGAAGAAAAAGACGATCAGGCCGGATGCAAAGATGATCGACAGAACGATCAGAACTGTCTGGCGGTAAATGTGGTTTTCCCAAGCCGTCGGCATGGCAATACGGATGGGAAGATCCAGATCAAAAAAATCCATTACGAAGGTTCCTCTTCAATTTTGTAGTCTTTGATTTTCTTGTACAGGCTGGAACGCGAGATTTGCAGGATGCGCGCCGCCTCTTCGATGTCCTTGGTTTGTTTCAGGCAGGTCTTGATGGCGTGGGCTTCAAATTCCTCCACCAGCGTATTTAAACCCTTGTTGAAATCAATGACCGTGTAAGACGGGGCACTGGTTGCGGTGGCCGCAGGCTTCAGCCAGGCCGCCACATCCTCACCACGAATGAACGGAAGTGGGGATGTCAGGCTCAGTTGTTCGCACACGCGCTTGAGTTCACGCACATTTCCAGGCCAGTTGTATTTTTTCAAAGCCTCCAGGCCGTCTTCAGTAAAGGACTTGTTACGGCGCGGGCGTTCGGCATCCAGGAAGTGGGCTGCCAGTTCGTTGATGTCTTCAAGACGGTCCCGCAGCGGCGTCAGTTGAATGCGCTGGGATGCCAGACGATACAAAAGGTCTTCGCGGAATTCTCCGGCCGCGACCATTTTTTCCAGCGGCTTGTTGCTGGCCACGATCACGCGGGTTTTCACCTGTGTTGTTTCTTTGGCGCCCACTTTGCGAACTTCACCGGTTTCCAGGAAGCGCAACAGTTTTGCCTGCTGGGTCAGGGGCAGGGCCTCGATTTCATCCAGGAACAGGTCGCCGCCGTGGGCCGCTTCAGTCAGGCCCACTTTGTTTTGATCTGCGCCCGTGAAGGCGCCTTTGATATGACCGAACATTTCGGATTCAAAAAGATTTTCCGGAATGCTGGCAACGTTTACTGCGATGAACGGGCGTTCGCCCTCTTGTTCATGCAGCAGACGGGAAACAACTTCCTTGCCGCAGCCGGTTTCACCCTCGATCAGAACAGGACTGGTTTCGCCACGCAGATCGGCAATGCGTTTTTTGATTTTTTGTGAAGCTTGGGAGGTTCCCACCCAACGCGTGGATTTGCGGTTGGCGGCAGGATCCACACTGCGCAGATCCCACAGGGCTTCGATTTTTTCCAGCACCAGCAGAATTTCTTCCGGCATCAGGGGCTTGGCCAAAAATCTTTGCGCTCCGGCTTTCAGACAGCTTTCCATCAGGGGACGGCTCAGGTCCCCGGACATCGCGACGACTTCCAGTTGGTTGTTGTGCTTGACCAGCTTTTCAATCACTGTCGGACCCACGGCTTTGGTAGAGCCCGGCTCCAGATGCATATCGACGAAAGCCGCATGATAAAAACGCTCGTATTGAATGGCTTCCAAAGTGGGAGCTGAGAAAACCTTCCAATGGTTCGGCAGGGACAGCTTCAAGGACTGATGGATCAGTGGATCATCATCCACGATAAGTAGAGAGAATACTCGAGTTGTTGCCATAGGACTTTAGCATACCCCACAGCCCTTAATTAGCCATCATTAGCACGCCTCGTCACCACGAATAGTGACGAAGGACGGGAACAGAGTTACCATTTTTAGAGTGGAGGCCCTATGAGCGCTCAAAGAATCTTGTTGGTTGAAAACATTCACACCGTCGCAAAGGAAAGGCTGGAGGAAGAAGGCTACAAAGTCGATCTGATCGCTCATGCGCCTTCCGAAGACGAACTGCTGAAACTTCTGCCAAACTACGACGTGCTGGGCATTCGCTCCAAAACGGAAATCACAAAAAAAGTTCTGGATTCGAGCAAACATCTGGTGACCATTGGTTGCTTCTGTATTGGAACAAATCAAGTGGACCTTCTGACCGCGCGCGAGAAGGGGATTCCGGTGTTCAATGCTCCTCATTCGAACACTCGTTCCGTGGCCGAGCTGGTGATCGCGGAAATGATTTCCCTGTCCCGTCAACTGGGCGACCGAAACACTCAAGCGCATTTGGGTGAGTGGGTGAAGTCAGCGGTGGGCTCTAAGGAAGTCCGTGGCAAAACTTTGGGGATCGTCGGTTACGGCCATATCGGAAGCCAGGTCAGCATCCTTGCTGAATCCATGGGGTTGAAGGTGCTGTTCTTTGACGTGCTGAAAAAACTTCCTCTGGGAAATGCCATGGTACAGAACACTCTGGATGATCTTTTGCGAAATTCTGATTTTGTGACTTTGCACGTGCCAGAGACTCCTGAAACCAAAGACATGATCGGCGCCCGCGAACTGTCGATGATGAAAAAAGGCAGCTTCCTGATCAACGCCAGCCGCGGCACGGTTGTTGTGATTGACGATCTGGTGAAATCCCTTCAGGAAAAACATCTGGCGGGTTGTGCGATCGACGTGTTCCCGGAAGAGCCGGCATCAAACAAGGAAAAATTCAAATCCCCGCTGCAGGGAATTCCCAACGTCATTCTGACTCCGCACATCGCAGGCAGCACAGAGGAAGCGCAGTATGCCATCGGCCTGGAAGTGGCCGAAAGCTTCCGCCGCTACCTGAAGATCGGCTCTTCGCCGGGGGCGGTGAATTTCCCGAATGTGGATCTGCCAGTGAAGCAGGGGACGTCGCGTATTTTGAACGTTCACCGCAATGAACCTGGTGTCCTGGGTGAAATCAATGGTCTTATTTCCAAGGCCGGTGCCAATATCGAAGGGCAGTACCTGTCGACAGATGAAAAAATCGGTTATCTGGTGATGGATCTGCATTCCAGTCAGGCGCACACGCTGGCGGCGGATATCGAGAAGCTGTCCCGTTCCATCCGCACACGTGTGGTTTACTAATTTTGAGTCGTCAGCGCTTTGACTTCTGAAGTGGAAAGCTCCTGATCAAAAATCAGGAGTTCTCTTATGTAGCCTTTGATTGGCAAAGTCGTCCCTGACGTCCCGCCTGAGAAAAGATAGGCATCCGCATTTGTGGAAGGCTCGTATCCCGATAGAGTTCCTGTTGAAGTCGTTGGGGTTGCTGTTGTTGCCGTGGAAGTGATCAGATTTCTTTTCGCCGACCCGCCAGTATTCAGTATCATCGCCTGGCCAGGCGAACTTGTGCTCAAGGCGGGGCCGCTGGTCGTTTCTAGTGTAGAGGAGTTCAGTGCTGAAGTGACTGTCCAGGCACCTCCGGCCGTGCGACCAATTTCAAACCCTTCCAGCCCCAGGGCCTCTTTTTTTCCAAATGACAAAAGTGAAGCTGCGGTCGCCTGGGTGGTAAAGGTAAAATGTGTATAAACCGTCATCGCAGTTGGCGTCGGAAAATCAGGAACAGTCATGGAATCATCAACACCATCGGCTGTGATGCGCAGAATTCCGCCGGACAGGGTGACGACGGGCTGGCGATTCGGATCTGTCTGGTAGGCGTGTTTTCCCTGAGAACCCTGGTCGTACCATGTCACCAAACGTCCGGTCGTGCCCGCAAAGGTTGTTAAATACGGGTCGACCATTCCATGTGAATCAAAATAGATGTCAGTGGTGTTATTGTCGGAGATGCGACGTACCGTCAGTGCCGGACCAGAATAGTTGCCACGTTTTCTCCAGGAGTAGATTCGGCTCGGAGTCGGCAGGGCCTGCATGCTGATGTTCAGAGTGCGGGTTGCTTGGCCGTCAGTGGCATTCAGCAGGATACCGGATTGTCCGTAGATTCCGGGGCTGGATGCAATTGAAACAGAACAATTCAGTCCTGAACCACCCATAGAGATATTTCCGTTGGGTATGACTCCGGTGTTTGAGCTGGTCGCAGAGGTGCCACTGCAGTCAATGGTGTCTTCGGGATCCGGGTCCGCAATAGTGAATTTTCTGGTGTAGGTGTCACCAAAAGTAACGGCATTAAAGGCTGTGTTTATGGCCAATGCCGGACCTTGTATCGTGATGTTTGGCTGCGTGCTGACAGGAGTGGCGGATTGGCTTGCAGAGGCGGTGGTCCCATATGCATTTACAGCTTCAGCGCGGAAATAGTAAAGGGTGCCATTGGTCAGATTTTCGACAATGTACGGTGAGGTGGCAGAGGTTGAAGCCACAGTTGTGGGTGGATTCGTGGTGCCATATTTAACCGTGAATGAGTTTGAGCCACTTCCGCCGGTCCAAGTGAGTGTGATCTTTTTGTTGCCAATACTGCCGCCTGTAATCGAAGAAAGTGTAACGGCCGCCGGCGCGGCAAGATTGCAGGAGATATTGCTGGTGGCAGGACCTGTGCCGACAGAATTGATGGCTTCAATCGTGTAATTGTAAGTCCCGCCGGAAAGACCTTCTTCCGAGCAGGTTCTGGTTGATATGTTTTCACAAATAACAACATTCACACTTGGATTCACAATGCGGCGAACGGTGTAGGTGATCGGCGGGGCACCGCTGGCCGGGGGCATCCAGTTCAAGGTGCATTTGCCAACCTCGGGAACTGTCACCGTCGGACTCAGTGGCACTGTCGGGGGAATGTTCGGAGTGGCGCTGAGTGTGTTAGTGGAATTTTTTGATCCCTGCGCATTGGTCGCCGTCACCGAGAAGTGATAAGGAACCATGTTCGTCAGGCCAGTCACCGTGTACGGTGATGTGGCGGCCGCAGAGGCGACGGTTGAAATATCACCGGCACTGGTGCCGTAACGAACGGTGTAAGCAGTGGCAAGACTGCTGGCTTCCCAGGTCAGTGCCACGGTTCCATTGCCCGGAGAAGCCGTCAGCATCTGGAAAGCTCCTGGCAGGCCCACACTACACGACACGGCGCTTGATTTGGCCCCGGTGCCAGAGGTGTTGGTGGCCTCCACTGTGTATTCGTAAGTGCCAGCGGCAATGGTTTCTTCGCAAGTCAAAAGGGGAGTGTTAGTACAAACTGCAACGTCAGTGGTGGGGCTGGTGATGCGACGGACGGTGTACAGGAAGGGAGCCGTTCCAGTTGTCGGTGCTTCCCAGGTAAGTGTGCATTTGCTGGAGTCTGCCGTCGCCGTCAGGTTCAGGGGGGCGGACGGCGGAGGGCTGGGTGTGGCGCTCAGGGTGTTCGTTGAAGTGGCTGTGCCGGCGGCGTTTTTCGCAGTGACCGAGAAGTGGTAGGTCGTGCCGTTGGTCAGGGCAGTGATGGTCTTCGCCGTTGTCAGCGAGGTCCCGGCCGAGGTGGTGATGTTGCTTGCGCTGGTGCCGTACATCACGGTGTAGGACGAAGCTTCCGGGCTGGCGTCCCAGGTCAGCGTCACTTCGGTGTTTCCTGGGATCACAGTCTGCAACTCAAAGGCGCCGGGCGCGCCCATGTACGGATAACTTTTTTCAGAGGTGGAATCCACCGTGCCGATATCATTGCTGGCCGTGACGCGGAAATAGTAAGTCGTGCCCGGCACAAGTCCGCTTTCAATCACCACCGGGGATTTGGTGGCTTTGATGGAATTGGTGTAAGTACCAGCGGCAGTTCCGTATTTCAGTTCGTAAGAAGAAGCGCCTTTGGATGTGCTCCAGGAAACCAGCAACTGGTGATCAAAACGCTGAATGGTCGCAAGATTGAATGCGCCCGGAGCTTCGCTGGAAGGTTGATTTAACGGATCTTCCTCACCCAGAGGTTTGGTACACGAAACGCACAACAAAAATAGAAGAAGTATAAACTTACGCACAGCTCTTTCAGTCTATCAGTGCAGACGGGAAAGAGCCATGGCAGCAGGTCCTAGGGTGGGTCTAGATAACTTTGCCCGGATTGATGATGTTGTCCGGGTCGAAGACTTTCTTAATCCCGCGCATAAGCTGGATTTCAGCTTCAGAACGAGTGTAGTTCAGGAAGGACTTTTTGGTCAGACCCACACCGTGTTCGGCAGAGATGGATCCTTTGTACTTTTTAACCGCATCAAAGACCATCACGTCGACCTTGCGGCATTCCTTGACGAATTCTTCCTTGGTCATGCCCTCGGGGCGCAGGATATTGATGTGCAGATTCCCGTCGCCAATGTGGCCGAACCAGACCACTTCCCAGTTCGGATAAGCCTTGGACAGGACCTGGTCCAGGTCTTCCATGAACGGCGGCACCTTGGAAATCGCCACAGCGATATCGTTTTTGTACGGGGAATATTTCGCCAAAGATTCAGAGATGTCCTCGCGGTATCTCCAGAAGGTCTTGGCTTGAACTTCCGATTGGGAAATCACGCCATCCAGAACCCAGCCTTCTTCCAGGCATTTTTCAAACACACCCAAAGCGTGTTCCTGGTCCTGTTCGTTGCGGGTTTCAACTTCCGCCAGAACATAGAACGGGCACTCGGTCGCCAGCGGAGCCGACAAGCCTGTGCTGTCCAAAACCTTGCGCAAAGCTTTGTCCGAGAACATCTCAAAGGCCACCAGCGGAGTTTTGGTTTTGAATTCCGCAAAGATTTTCATCACGGCATCAAGCCCGGTCACACCCATCACCAGAACATTCATTGGTGGGGGATTGGCAGCAAGCTTGATGGTGGCTTCAGTGATAAAGCCCAAAGTTCCTTCAGATCCGATGAACAGGTGGCGCAGATCATAGCCCGTCGCATTTTTCACCAGGCCGTTATTCAGCTCCAGAACTTCGCCCGTGCCAGTCACTACAGTCAGGCCGACAACCCAGTCACGAGTCAGGCCGTAACGAACGACTTTGATGCCACCAGCATTGGTTGCGATGTTGCCACCCATTTGGGAGGAACCGCGGGCTGCAAAATCCACTGGATAGAAAAGCTGTTTTGAGTGCGCGAACTGCTGCAAAGCCTCCGTTACGACACCCGGTTCAATCACCACGGTTTGATCCACGGAATTGAACTCTTTGATTTTGTTCATTTGATCAAAAGACACGACCACTTCGCCGTTGGTGGCGACCGCAGCCCCGGAAAGACCCGTGCGGCCTCCGGAAGGGATCAGAGCGATTTTGTTTTGACGGGCCCATTGGACCAGCGCAACCACATCGGCGGTGGAGTGAGGGAAAACAATGGCGCTGGCTTTGATGTCGAAATAGGTTGTCCAGTCCCGGCCCCAGTATTTCAGACTCTCTTCGTCGGTTTTGATTTGGTCTTTCTTCAAGATGCTTTCAAGGTCGCGGAGAGCTGTGGTGGACATGTGCTACAATCCTATTCTTCGTTGATCGGGCGGTGATAATCTTTCAGAGTTCTGATTCTAAAGAAAGCATAGACGGGACACAAGCCCCAAGCGGCCGTGATCAGACCATAGACCCCAATGTACGCCCAGAAAGGACCGCCTGCCACAGCGTAAGCGGTCAAACCCACGCCGAACAGAAATCTTAGAATGCGGTCCCACAGGGCGACATTGCATCTCATACTACTTCAGAAGTTCCTGAAGTTCGCCGGACTGGTACATTTCCATCATGATGTCGCTGCCGCCAACCAACTGGTGGTTGATGTAAAGCTGTGGAATTGTCGGCCAGTTGCCGTACTCTTTGATGCCCTGACGGATTTCGTCGTCATCAAGTACGTTCACATCGTGGAACTGAACGCCCATATCCTGAAGGATTGCGCATGCACGAGCAGAGAATCCGCACATAGGGAACTGTTGAGTCCCTTTCATGAACAATACGATTTTGTTACCTTTAACAATCTGATCAATTCTTTCGTGAGTCGTTGCCATTTTTACGGTCCTTTTTATGATTTAATCTTAGTCTTGATTGAAAGGGCATGAACCTCTCCGGTCTTCAATTCTGGACCAAAGCAAGCCATGACGTTCTGGTGCTGCTGAATGCGGGTCATGCCGGCAAATACAGTGCTTTCCACGAACACTTCCCAGTGATCCTGAGTTCCGGTCAGATCGAAAACTTCGATCGTGGATTGAGGATAATGCTTCTCTAAACGCTCTTTCATTTGTTCTGCTGTCATAGAACGGGAAACTAGCAGAGGGCGCCCTCCCTGTCCAGCCTTCGCCAAGGCTTCGGTGGGCAGCCAGCGGTCCCATCCGGCAAAGCCTTAGCGACGGCGGATTGATTGATGCAGGCCGTCGATGTACTATAGGCCCATGTTTGGACCGTCCTTCCGCCTGATTAAGATATTCTCTCTGGTATTGCTGACTGTGCTCTTCTATTTCTTCGCAAGAGCCGAGTTCCTTATTTGGAATTGGAGTTTATTCAAAAATAAACCCGCTCAGGACATTTTGTGGTCCTTCATAGTGGGCCTGCGCTTTGATGTGGCGGCCATTCTGACTTTGACGGCACCGTTGCTGTTGCTGGCCTTCGTGCCCTGGCCACGGGCCTGGAACGGTCTTTGGGCCACGGTCACCTGGGTGGCTTTCAGTGTTTTGCAGGTGCCATTCCTGATTCTGAACCTGGGCGACACCGAATTCATCAACTTCGTGGGCCGTCGTTTCACTTTTGACAGTCTGTTTGTGGTGAACGAAATCCCCGGTAAAGTCTGGAACTTCGTCAGCAGCTACTGGCTGCTGTTTTTGGTGAACACACTCATTGTGTTGCTGTTCGTGCTTTTGGTGCGCAAGGTGACACTTGCTGGCTTTGAAAAACTGCAGTGGACCGTGCACAGCCGAAAAGACAAAGCCAAACTGTGGCTGGCTCACGGGTTTCTTTGTTTTGTGGCGCTGGCGATTTCAGTGATCGGAATTCGCGGTGGTCTTCAGGCCAAACCCGTCAGCTTCGTGAACGCCAATGTATTCACCGCCCCTTTGTTGAACAATCTGGTGCTGAATTCCACCTTCACCTTTATTAAAAGCTACGGAGCCAAGGGTCTTAGCAAAGACAAGTACTTCAACGACCAGCATGAAATGCTGTCATTGCTGAATGGATCTTTGCGTGGCTCCCTGATGGAGGGCCGCCGTCCGAAAGCCCCGCAAAATGTGGTGATCATCATTCTGGAAAGCTTCGGGGAGGAATACATCGGCCCGGTGAACGGGAAGTCCTACACGCCGTTTTTGGATTCTTTAAAGGCCCAATCCCTCAGCTTTGAAAACGCCTATGCCAATGGCCGCCGCTCCATCGAAGGGGTGGGGGCGATCATGGGCGGGATTCCGGCGCTGATGAATGAGCCGTTTATTTCCTCGCACTTTACTTCGAACTATTTCCTGGGTTTGGGGACTCTACTGACGCCGGCGAAGTATTCGACGAGCTTCTTTCATGGCGGTCACAACGGAACGATGTACTTTGATTCCTTCATGCAAAGTGCCGGGGTTGAAAAATATTTTGGTGCGCGCGAATACGGTAACGGCGCCGATGACGATGGTGTGTGGGGTATCTGGGATGAGCCCTTCCTGCAGTGGATGCTGACAGAAGTAGACCAGTTGCCTCAGCCGTTTATGACTTCGGTGTTCACGTTGAGCTCGCATCAGCCCTACAAGATTCCGGCTCAGTATCAGGACCGTTTCAAAGAAGGTCCGATCGAGATTCTGAAAACGGTGGAATACACGGACTTTGCCCTGGAAAAGTTCTTTGCCGAGGCCGCGAAAAAGCCGTGGTTCAAAAATACATTGTTCATTGTGACAGCGGACCACGCTTCCATGCACTACCGTCCCGAATATGAAAATGAACAGGGAAGCTATCGCATCCCGCTGTTCCTTTATCATCCGGGGTACAAGTTCCCGGAAGTGGACACGAAGATGGTGGTGCAGCAGATCGATGTTCTGCCGACGGTTTTGGATTTCCTGGGAATTTCTGACAAGGATCAGAACTATCTGGGCAGTTCCATCTTCATTCCTGGCGACAAGACCGCGGTGAATTTCATTGATGGTCGTTATCTGTTGTTTGCAAAAGACTATTTCCTGCGCTGGACACCGGGACACGGCGAACCACAAATGTTCGCCATGTCCGACCGTGCGACCGAGCACGAAATCCCGGCCGATCAGCCGGGCACTTCGCCGCGCCGGCAGGCGCTGGAAAAAAAGCTGAAGGCCACCATCCAGTACTTCAATGAAGGCATGTGGGACAATAAACTTTATTACCCTTCAAAATAGCGAAACATAAGAAAGGACCCCGTTGAGAGGTCCTTTTGTTTTAATGGGAAACGTTGGACAAAATTTCGTGGGAAAGATTTTGATCGCGGGCTTTGCTGGCGATGTCGCCCAGGCTGAGCATGCCAACCAGGCGTTTGCTTTCGTTGATCACTGGCATGCGACGAATTTTCTGCGACGCCATCAGTTCTCCCACTTCCAACAGATCATCTTCTTCAAAGCAATATTCAATTCCCTTGCTCATGCATTCGCTGACTTTGGTGACGTTCGGATCCAGGCCCTTGGCGACCACACGCAGGGTGATATCGCGGTCCGTAATCATGCCGATCATCCGGTCATTTTCCTCAATAGGCAGGCAGCCATAGTCGCCTTTTGCCATCATTTCGGCGGCCTCGCGCACGGTGCGGTCGCGGTTGATGTAATCAGCATGTTCATGCATGACGTCTTTTACTTTCATGGGAAACTCCTTGTTGGTTGAGTCCTCATGATATTTCTTTTGCTGAATCAGCAGTGGTGTATTTTGTCATTGATGTTCGCAGGAAAAAGTTGACTGACACAGACGGAATGATTTTAAATCTGTCGTCATGTCAGACGATAAATCTTCCAATTTTGAAATTCGTTGTGGTGTTGTGATCGCTGTTTTTGCTGCGGTCATGGCGGTGAGTGATCTGGTTGCAGGCAAGTACGGGGATGATGAGATTATCGGAACCAATGAAAAAGCCGCAGCTTACATGTGGTACCAGTCCAAAAGCGTGAAAGAAACGCTGGTCGAAGGGGAAAAGTCCCTGCTGGAAAGCCTGAAACAAGCCGGTGCTTTGAAGCCAGGCACGGAAAAGGCCATCGACAGTCATCTGGTCAATTTGCAGAAACGCATTCTGCGCTATAAGAAAGAAAAGAATGAAATCCTTCGTGGGTCGCAGACGGTGGGGCAGGATAACTGGGTTCAGGATATCAATGGCGAACTGGGCAAAATCATCGGTGCCCAGGAAATGGAAGCCCATCTGGCGACCTTGTCGGTGGCCGGGGACCGTTTTGATATGTCCAGTTTGTTCTTTCAGTTGTGTCTGGTCCTGGGGGCGATGAGCCTGATCCTGAAAAAAGAAAGCCTGCAAAATGTGTTTTTTGCAGGCATGTGTGTTTTGGGAATGGTCGGCACGGGGATTTCCCTGTGGGCTTATCTGGGTGTGGCTTAACCTGTACGACGGAAATAAATATCGCGTTGCAAATCAGTGAGGGAGGCCACAATCTTGCCCTCGCTGGCATTGGCCATATGATTGAATTCCACGCCTAATACCAGGGTCTCGTCATTTTTCACACGGATATTTTTGATCAGGCCCTGAACGACGATGGGCTCTCTGTCTCCCAGAAAGATTTCTGCTTCCACCAGATCTTCCAATTGCAGATTGGCTTCAGTCTGGGGAATCTCCACAGCACAACCTTCTGTGGACAGGTCCAGCAGGCGGCAGGTGTGGGAACAAACGGCCTGATTCAAATATGTCACCACAAACTCGGCGGAATAATCTGCCGGAATCACGTAGCGATAGTTTTTTCTTTTTTGCAGATGGAACAGGTTCAGCACTGTCAGGGTGACATTGTTTTCGTTGATCACCGGATGAGTTTCAAACAGGTACTTTTCGCCTTTGATGGAAAAGCTGGCCGTGAACGTCGCTGAATCCTCGGTGTTCATGGCGGTGGATTCCGGCGGGTGGCATTTGATCTGTAGTTTGTCATTCACACCCATGGTGCGAAGAGTGATGCTGCGATCGAATTTGTCTCTAAGGACAATCGACTCATTGCTGTTCACCAGACGCTGTAACAGCGTCTGCTTTTCGGCTTCATTATGAATGGCTTTAAAGACGACCAGGGATTCGCTCATGTCAGGCCGCCGCAGTCATCTTATGGCCACATTCGTGGCAGAACTTGGCGCCAGCCTGAACCTCGGCACTGCAGGCCGGGCAGGATGGACCGCTGGATTTTTTCTTGGGCTTTTCCTCTTTTTCGTCCATGTCGACGAAGCCTTTTTCATTCCATTTTTCAATCTCGCGCAGCATCTTCCAGCTTTGCAGGATGGAGCGGAATTCTTTGACTTCAAATTGCAGGACCACTCCGGTGCCGGCATTTTTGCGTTTCATGAAAACGCCTTTGCCTTCCAGACGGGCAAAGTGGTCGTTGTTCAGGTTGATGCCGATTTCCTCTTTGCAGAATTCACTGAACTTGGCGAAATCAACTCCGACGATGCCGAAGCGATCCGGCTGTTCATTTTCTGAAAGCTTCAAAATCGCCCCCAGCATCTGCACACACAGTTCATCGACTTTCAAAAGGTCGGAACGGCCGCCTTTGAAATAGTAGTACTGATAGAATTCAAAGAAGCTTTCCACCAGGCCCAGATCCAGGAAGTGAACCTTCTGGATTTCTTCCGGGCCATCAGGATTAGTGGGGTCTTTGCCCATTTCATACAAAGCCAGTTTCAGCTTCACCAGAATGTTGATGGCCTGTTCGATGCGTTTCGGGGAATCGCCCATCACGCGCTGGGAATACTGCTTCATCATGTTCCAGTCCACGATCACACGACCGGCCTGGGATCTGTCGCCCTTGTGGTTGGCCGTGTGGAAGACGGCGCCGTACACCTTGGCCACCTGATCTTCCGGGCAAGGCGACGAGTCTTTTTCCATTTTACTGGAACGAACATCATTCATCGCCAGACGCAGACGGTCCGCCAGTGATTTGATGATCACCTTCAGCATCTGAGGTGCGCCTTCATATTGCTGCTTCAGGGTTTCAACCGGAATTTCCAGCACCTTGGTTTCAGTGGTCGCAACAGCGGATGTGGGGTGAGTGGCTTGCCCCAGAATCACCTGATCACCAAGAATATGAGAAGAACCCAATTGGAAAAGGTCGATGGTTTTTTTACCGCGGATCAGACATTGATTCGCACCACCGGATTGGATCAGATAAACGGCCGTAATTTTATCGCCGTCTTTATAGATCACTTCGCCTTTTTTAAAGGTTTTTACAGACATAGCATCCCACTCCTTAAAGAAATCACATGGTTATATCGGCTGAAAGGGCCCTAAAATTGAGTTCGGGCGGGGGCTTGCGAGGTCCAGTTTCATACGTTATAACGGTGCGGATGGATTACTTCTTTTCGGCCGCTCCTCCGGAGCATCAAAAACGTGAAAAAGCCAAAGCCCGCGAGCTGCGCCAAAGCCAATGGTGGAAGCAGGAGCTGGGCAAAGGTCTGTGCTATCACTGCGGTGAACGTTTCAAGCCGGCCGATCTCACAATGGATCACCTGATCCCCATCGCCCGCGGGGGCAAATCCAATAAGAACAATTGCGTTCCATCCTGCAAGGACTGCAACAGCAAAAAAGGTTATAAAACCCGTGCAGAAATGGCTCTGGAGGAATTGAAGAATTCCTCCACTCCGGCCCCGGAATCTGACGACGAAAGTCAGGAATAACAGCGCCCCTCAAGGGCGTTTTTTATTAGGGCAGTCGGCTTGTCGCCACCGTGAGGATGTACGAGTCCCCTTTGGTCAGAGACTGTAACGGACTTAGCCAGAATATTTGTGTGATGATTTCATCCCGTTCCAGGGCGCCCAGAGCGCGGATGGTGTGTTCCGGCGCTGTTGCCTGAAGGGTTTTCAGGGGATTTTGTGAATAGTACTTGCCGATGTCGGCTTCCAGATTTTCCTGATCCTGTGTGGTGCGTTGGTACAGGTGGTACCACTTGCGGCAATACAGATCTTCAAGGGAATAGCTGCACACTTCAAAGAATCTCAAGCTGCGGAAGATCTGAGTATGCGCTTGCGTGTAGATTTCAATCAGGTGATGGGGGTGAATTTGTTCCAGAATAAACGGATCCACGCTGACGCCCAGGCGGTGGATGGCTTTTTCCGTGAACAATCGGGTGTCTTTCAAGCTGCCGTTCTGGGATTTCACGTCGGTGCAGACTTGAAAATAAACCAGGATGTCTTTCAGAACCTGTTCTTGTTCTTCGGCGGTTAAAAGATTGAAGTAAGGCAAAGTGGTGTGCCCGTAGGGGCGAACCAGAAGTCCCTCTTCTTCGATGAGCACACTGATGTTTTCGCTCAGGATTTTAAAACGTGCATGACGACTGAGCCCGGATGACGACTGCATATGACTCAGTTTAGGCATAAGTTCCTGAGCTTGCCAAGTTACATACAGAATGGAGCCGAAGGATCTTTCTGGCAAAGATAGGACTTCATTTCCTGATTTTCTTTTTCAAGGCGTTCAGTGCGTGCTTTTAAGGCAGAGACTTCTTTTTGGGTGCCCATAAGCTCTGAATAAATTTCTTTGACAGCGTTGATGAGAGGAGCAACAAGAGTCGAATAAGTCACTGCCAAGTATCCATCCGGACTTTTTGTGACAGCTTCGGGAAAGACCTTCTGTACATCCTGAGCAATCACGCCGATCTGGCGACTTGTTCCGCGACTCTCATCTTTCCAGTCGTAGGTGATGCCTTCAATCTGTAAAATTTTGTCCAGGCTTGAAGGGATGCGTTCGATGTTCTTTTTTAGGCGAATGTCTGACGACGAAGACCACGCATTGGTCAAAAAACCACTCCCGTCGGCTTTAACATAAAAACGTGTGTTGCCGTTCGAGCGCCCCATAAGGATGTTATTGCTGGCCGCAGCTCCGTTCAGATAAATATTCACACCATGAGCATCCGCCGCGCTTGAGGAGTTTATGAATTGCCCCGCATAGCCCCCGGCCGCAGCTTCGATATTCAATGCCATTGCAGAAACACCGGTGCCTCCTGGGACGGCAATCGTTCCGGTGTCACCCGGATTGGCCTGACTGTTGCCAATAAGTCCGGCGCCGCCCACAAAGAAACGGCGATACCAGGTGGATCCGTTGGTTACACCGACAGCAAAGGTGTCAGAGGCTGATAATTGATCGTCCCCGATATTCACCCGCAGATCAGTGTTGTTTGGAACACCTGAAACATTATAGCGTGCGATCCACAAAGGATCCGTGTTTGAATTGGCGCCCAGGAAATACAATTTTTTACCGTAAGTCGCTTCACGGGTGGCAAGATCTGTGTCATCCACACCCACGCTGACATCCCCACGAGTGACCAGGCTCACATTCGCAGTGGACGAACCAACATTTAAAGAGGTTTCGGTAAGGCTCAACAGATAGTTGATGGCTGCGGTGTTCGTGGAGGAATCGGCCTTCCATACGTTAAAAGAATTGTTCGATGCTGTTGCCCCGATGCCAAACTTGTTGTTGGCTGCCAGGTCAAATTCGATGGCCGAGCTTCCCGCTCCGCTGAATTTTAGAAATTTGTTCCAGTTCACGGTCGTCCAAAGGTTGCTTTTTGAAATCTCAAGACCCGTGGTCGGAGAGCCATTGCCGATACCCACGTAACCCGCATCATCAATCAGCATGCGAGTGGACCGAGCAGTGCCGCCGATCGGAGTCGTGGCAAAGTCAATTTTGGTTCCGTTCGCTGCGGCGGTGAAGGGCTCGGCCGCCAAAAATTGAATCGCGGCGACGTTGCCACTAGTGCCAGGGCCGGAGTGATAGCCCATGCCATAAAGACCCATCAGGCGATCTCCAGTAGTGACAGCAGCCGGAGAGGCCACTGTGCCCCGGGTTTTTACAAAACCCACCGCCGGACCATTGTTATCATTGGAAGATTGCTGCAAGCGGACCCAGGCACTGGAGTCCTTGGTTATATCCAGCGGAGCCGTCGGCGTGGTTGTGCCAATACCGACCTCGCCAGCAGCGCTGACAGTCATACGGGGAAGGTCCGCCGTCAATAGATGTATCGGTGCAGCTCCTCCATTCCCAAGAATCATGCTTGATACGGGGGTGGTGCTGAAGCTGCGAATCAGGAAAGAGTCGGCCCCGTCAATTCCACCAAAGGTTTGGGTGTTGGCGGTGCTGAGCACGGCCATTTCCACTTCGGCACCATCAGATTTGGCAATGAATCCGGCTTTGGAGGCTGTATCTGCCGTGGTGTTATCAGCCTTAAAGAATGTTCCGCTGTTCTGATGGTTCGTCACGTGCAGTTCTTCACTTCCAGTAGCACCCACAAACAAGCGACCTGACGTGTCCAGCGTCATCCGGGACACGTTGTTTGTTTTGAAACTCAAAGCATTGCCGTCATTGGTGCCGATGCTGGTGGCCGCACCAAAGCTGTTGCCGCCATTCTTAAAGTAAGTGTTGTCATAGGCATTGGCCGGAAGATCACTGGAGGCCAGAGAACGGAAGCTGGGCGCTCCAGCACCCCCGGAGGCGGGACCGGCAAAGATCAGATTCTGACCTTTCGAAGCATAGGTGATCTGCGAGTCCTCCACCGAAATCGTGGTGCAGGCGAGTTTGTCTGTTAAAGAAATCCAAGTCAGCGTCTGTTTGGGCGTGCAGGAGGTCGTCGGAAAGGCGGTGTCCGTTGGAACAACGCTGGAATGAATGTCGCTGAGACTTAAGAAGCCTGGTGCGTACTGCGTTGAGCCATCATAGCGCAGAACATGCCCCGCTGAAGAGGGAGTGGTGGTGGACACGGTAATGTTTTGAATCTTTGCCACTTTTGTAACACCGGCATTCGTCAAAGAAATGTCACCTGAGGGGGAAACTGCTGTAGCGACACCGCTGCCATTGCCGATCCAGATGGACCCATTGGCCAGAGATGTTCCCAGTTTGCCATTGAAAATGGCAAAGTCTGTCGCCGCCAAATATCCGTCTACTGATCCCGTGGCTTTCGGAATACCAATCGTCGGATTGCCCCCACCTGAAGATGTCAGTGGAGCAGACACAGAAACGCCCGTCATGGTGCTGACGCTGGCAATAACCACCCAACTGCTGCCGTTGTCGGAATAAATCCGTTGCGTGTCCGTGGCCAAGTAAATGCGACCCGCCGTGCCGGCAGTTCCTTTTGCGGCATCGGAACCGGTTTCCAAAGACACCGTGCCGCCGGCATTCTTCACGGCATCAGCGATTCCATAACCCGCAAGAGTTGTTGGCAAGCCAGATGTGATTTTACTCCAGGGAAGATTTGGAACTGATCCCACCGCCACAGTGCCGCTGAGGTCTGAAGCCAGCAGTGGAGAATTCGCAAAAGCGGAACCATCATGGCGTATATACTGGCCTGAGGTTGGCGTGGTCAGTGTCAAAGTCGTGCCTTGCAGCTTGCCAATCGTTGGATTGGGATAACTGCTGGCAAGATCGCCGCCGGCAGCTCCGGTGGGAATGCGCGCGTTGGTGAAGCGGCTGTCATCACCGGCAGCTACCGTGTTGGCAGCAGTACCGACATTCAAAGTCAGTTGCGGGGTGGATGTTCCGTTGGTGATAGACAGATAGCTGTTGGCACTTGTGACGTCGGTGACGGTTCCACCGCTTGCACCAGACACCGCCGCACACGTCAGAATTGCTCCGTTATAGGTTAGGAAAGTTCCGGGGCCGCAGGAAGGCAAGCCCGCTTTTAGCAGGAAGTCAGATGCGGCATAGCCCCCGACAGTGCCGGCATTGGCCGCTGAGGTCGCATGATGTGCATAGGGAACGGAGCGAATGATCGAATCTGGCGAGATCTGTTTCCAACCACTGCCGTCATAGAATTGAACTTTCAGGACGCGGCCGTCTTCGGCCAGGGGATTGTAGGGACTGCCACCTTCACAAGTCAGAGAGGTGGTGTTGGCGAATGCTGCCGACAGCTTAAATGGCGGCGCTGGGTATTGCATTGAACCTGATCCGATCGGCACGTCAAACACCCCGCCGGAGTTCACCATGTTGATTCCATTTTTTTGTTCACGATAAAGAATACAGGAACCATTGGGACTGGCGATTTCAAAAATAAAGGACACGTTGTTGTATTCCAGCGGAGCGCCATCCGCCTTCAGAATACGACCTTGATATGTCAGTTGATTGGGCGCAGCCCAAGCCAGGATGGAAGCCATAAATATGGCCGAAAAAGAAAGAAAAACCCGTGACGTTCCCATGAGCTACTTATCGGAATTTTAACCAGAAATTGAAGAGGTGTTCCCATTTTGAAACAATGAGATCTCACTTTGACCCGTTTATCTGAAAGTCCTTTTGAAACTTCGCAATCCACGAGTTGGGAAAGAAACTTGAATAAGTCAGGGGTTTTTTGCAGACGTTGGTGGCGGCAACCAGAGGTTGCCACTGGCTTTCGCCCTGATAGCGCACGGGCACCGTCAGATCTGCCTGCAGAATCGACGAATCTTTGGCGCTCCACTGGCAGAGGTGCTCTGCCAACCGCATGTAAACCAGGGGATCACAGGCAGTGCGGGTCATCAGCCAGGGAGGTGTCAGCGGCACGGTTTCTTTGCTTTGATCTTTTTTCCACAAGGTCACATGAGGTTCGCACTGCACACGCCCGTCGTACATGATCAGCGCATACATGCGCCCTTCGCCCGTCAATGCGGCATCGCCGGGCAGATAGTATTGCGGCAACTGCAAGGCCAGGAAGATCACCGTCAGAATCACAGCGCTTCGCAGGGCAAAGACTTTTTGGAATGTGGCTTTGATGCTCCAGTCGGAAACCAGGGGCCGTGTGATCAACAGTGTTCCCAGCAGCAATAACATCACGGATGGATAAAAGAATCGGGTCAGGTGCCAGGAATAAAGGTGAAAAATCACCAACTGCGAAAACACGAAGTAAAACCATCGATTGTTTTTGGCAAACAATAGAAAAATCAATCCCAGTTCCAGAACCAGCACATACCAGACACCCAGTTCAGTGAACAAGGCCGGGAGCAGTCGTTCGTTGATGGCCGAGCCACTCAGCCACTGGCTGTTCAGCTTTAATAATCCGGCCGTAAAATACAAAACGAAGAATGCCATCGGCAGGGACCGGGCGCGATCCGGGATCAGCAGGAATGCGAATGTTATCAGTGTGGGAATGTAGTGATAGTTCCCGGTCAGACGATAATCCAGAAGAATGAACCCCAGTTTGAACAGCAGCAAAGCCCAAAGCAGTCCGACGGCCCATTGGGGCTTCTTTTTCAGGGCCCACAGAGCCGATGAAATCACGGCCAGCACAGCATAAGTGCCCAGCAGCATCTGCAAAAGCTCGGGACCGGGTTTGAAAGCGTCACATTGTGAAAACAACGGCCAGCAAACCGAGGGCGTTGACGGAGAAAGAATCAACAGCAGGGGTCTTTCGCTCAGCCAGAAAAAAACAGTCAGCAGGTGTTCAAGACTTAAAATAACCCCAACAATCCACAAGGCAGGCTGTTTTTGCAGCTCGGACTTTAGGGTCTTCATCGCTCTTCTCGCATTCCCAAAGACCGGGCAGTCTCGGATGAAAAGGGCAGACGGGTGCCGGAGTCAAACAGGGCTCCTTGCAACTGGCTTCCGTAAAGCAGCGCCTCCGAAAGGTTGGTGCCTTTCAGATTCGCGTTTCGTAAATCTGCAAAGCTCAGATTTGATTTTGAAAGGTTTTTTCCTGAAAGATTCTGATCTCGCAAAACTGCAAAGGGCGCAAACAGATTTTCCTGCAGGATAATGTCAGCCGCGGGAAACTGAGGCACGGTGCCGGGGGCCAGCACTGGCAAAGCGGGATTGAAAGTCTGCTCGACAGAGGGAAAATTCAGCGTGCGAACTTTCGGAGCCGGAAACAGTTCGTGGCCATGGGGAAGAAGGTATCCTCCCAGAATGACCACGCAGATGATGAGATAATAGGAAGTCAGTGATTTCACAGTTTAGAAACCGTCGCCGTCACCGTCACAGCCGTTGGGAACCAGAACTGTACCGATGGAAACGTTGCCGCCGTTCAAACATTGTGTCACTGCGGCTGTTCCGCAGTTGACCGCCAAAGTGATTCGTCCGTGCGGCGTGCCCCCGCAGGCAGCACCGGCAGCAACAGCCACGTTACTGACAGCAGTGATGCGCCCTTGAGCATCGACGTAGAACGTCGGAATAACCGTGGAGCTTCCGTACCAACCGGCACCGACACCGGTATTGGTCAGTCCCAGTGAAACCGCACCGGAAGAACCACCACCGGTCAGACCGGTACTGGCCCCAACACTGGTGATCGTACCGCCCGAGTTGTTATCCGCCTGCGGTGTCCATTGAGACCCATTCCATTTCAAAACCTGACCAGCTCCCGGTCCGACGTTGGCAACGGACCGGCCTTGCAGGGCGGTGACCACGGTTGAGCTTTGCCCGCCGGTGACATCACCATTTAAAGACCCATAAAAACCTGCCGCATTGCCAGGGATGTTGCCGGTCACTTTGCTGCCGGAAACAGAATTGATTTTTGCATCGGTCACGTTGCCGTCGGCAATTTTAGCCGTCGTGATGGCATTGTTGGCAAGATCGGCAGTGACAATGGTCCCGTCATCAATCTTGGCACTGGTTATCGCAGAGTCTGCGACATCGGAAGTTACAATTGTGCCGTCAGCGATCTTCGCGCTGGTTATTGCGGAATCAGCCATGTCGGCGGTGACAATACTGCCATCCAGAATTTTGGCAGAGGTGATGGCGGAATCCACGATCTTGGAAGTACTGATGGCGCCGTTGGCAATTTTATTAAACGTGATTGCACCATCGGCGATTTTGGCGTTGGTGACGGACATGTTCATCAGCTTGTCAGAAGTAATGGCCTCATCGGCAATTTTATCCGTGGTCACTGCGTTGCTACTGATCTGTGCCGCAGTCACCGCATTGGGTGCCAAATCCGCTGTGCCAATGGAACCGTCTTCGATATTTGAAGACCCCACGGCGGTGTTTCCGGTGACAATCGGCTGCCACTGTCCGCCCACGGATACTTGCACCGTCTGGGTGTTTTCATCATAGCGCATAAGACCGTCACGCGCCGGAGGTGCGGCCGATCCGTCAGAGTTAGGAATGCCGATGGAACCCACGCTGGGCGCACTGGCCGAAGGATTCAGCAATGACAGCAAGCCATCAAAGTTGGCAGGCAGGAACAGAGTGTCTGCTTTTTCCTGCGTTACGTTCGCAGATTTTTGAATAAAGTCCGAGGCCTTTTTACCATTCAGGGCCACGGCGTTTTCAGACTCCAGCGCAAACGGGACTGAGCGCATCTGGAAGTCCGGGGACAGAGTGATGGTGTCTGATCCCACCGTGAAGGTCACGCGCACTTTGCGCGCATCTCCCGGCTGTGGAACATAGGCGGTATATCCCGCCGCACAGGACGTCAGCCCGTTGATAGCGGCAGAATTTTTCAAAACCTGATGGATGGCCAGCAGAGGGCCTGTGTTCACGACCGTGGCGCCATTTTCACCGCTTCCCAGAGTGAAGTTGATGATCCCTTTGCTGTTGGTCATGTTGACGGTGCGGTTTTCTTCAAACAGCACGCATGTCTCCGGCCCTGGAGAAAGAACCTTGATATTAAAAGAGACATGGGAATCTTCCAGCGGCATGCCGTTGGGTTGAATGATACGACCCTGAACCGTCAGTCCTTGGGGCACTTCAGTCAGAGATACGCTGGCATTGGCAGAGACACTTAAACTGCACAGAGCTGAGGCCGTGAATTTAATGAGTGTTGAAAAATCCATACCTTATGTCCTTCCGAAACGTTCAATACAAGGTCGAATAGTCGCTCAATACCTTATTTATCGGGTTATTTTGCCAAATCCATTAATCGGGGGATAAATAATTACCAATTTATACAGATCTTGTTTCAGTGTGAGACACTAAGGGCGCGAAGACTTTGCGATGTTGTTTTTGCACGAAGGGGACAGTTCAGACATGCGTTTTTTCAAACAAACGAAATAGCTTGCCTCCCCCGCGCAGAATTTTTGGATGTCATTGCCACAGTCCTGATGAAAACGGTCGCGCACCGCAGACAGCTGGTTGAAGCATGCCCGGGAAAGTTGATCTTTCTTGCTGCGCAAACAGGCCAGTGGGTGCTCTGCCAAAAAACGATTCTTCGTGCAGTGTTCTTTGTATTCGTCATGACAAGCCGGAGTTTCTTTCATCAGGCTGTTGATGACGTTGTCTGCGGAAAGTGGTTTTTGTTCCACCGGACCACGCTGGAATTCTTTTGGAATGGTTGCGGCCTCGAAGCTCATTCCTGCTTCCGGCACGGGGGCGGGTTTCGGTTTTTGAGGATTCAAAGCCGGATTCGGTGGAAGCTGCGCTGGCGCCGCAGCGTTTGCAGGAAGTTGTGCTGGCATGACTTGTTGTTGTGCTGGCGGGGCGACGTGAGCAACGGATTCTGTTTTGGTTTGAGTCATACGCAAGGTGATGATCACCGATAAAACGGAGATCCCCACTGTCCCGAGAATTAATAGTATCACGTTCCGAATGCTCATAGACCTTTGATATTTCGGAAGATTCGAAAGTTTTCTTGAATTGGGGCTGGATTCTAAACCTGATGTAATCTACAGAAAGTCCTGAAACCTGCCGATATAATGGACAGATCAATCGGGGGCATTGGAATGTTTCGGAACCTTGCGATAAATCTTTTACCGCTATTGCTGCTGCTGACAGGCTGTTCAATCGAAGCCAGTCTGCAGGATTTGGCAGGTCTGCGCGGTCCCAAACTTCCGCCTGGAATTGATATTACCAACAAACAACCCATCGCCGGTGTGGTCACGGATCCTGCGATCAGTGATTTTGCGAAATCAGAAATTCTGGTCGGTCCCGCAGGAAAAGCCGATGGCGTCACGGAACTTCAGTTTGCGATTCAATTGATGAATTCAGATAACACGGTTGTTGCCGGCTATGTTCCTCAGTTCACAGTTATCAAAGGACTGGGCACGGTCCCGGTGGTCTGTACGCCCAGTGATGACTTTGGTTTCTCTGTTTGCAGCATCCGGTCCTCTGAGCCCGGTATCAAAACTTTGCAGGTCACCAATCTGGGAAGCTTCCAGGGGCAAAAAGATCTTTTGTTCGATGCCGTTGTGAAAGAGACCACCCGTATTGTCAGCTCCGGTGGCGAGGTGACCGTGGCCACACATCCCAGTGGCTGGCAGATGACGGGTGCGGTGGGTTCCCAGTTTGGCAGTGCGATGGCTGAAAAGAATGGTTATAAACTTCGCCTCGGTGCCGGGGGCGCCGCTATTGAGTAAAGACCAGCAGGCCATCCGGCCCCGTCGTCGCCACGAACAGTTGATTTTTGAAATAAACTGGCGAAGCTGAAAAATCCCCGGTTAAAGTCAGTGACTGAAGCTCTTTGGAACTCTTCAAATCATAAACGCACACTTTTCTGTTTTCACACACCATCACGGCCACTTCCTGATGAGCATAGGAAATAATCAGCGGGCTTGCTTGTGCACGTGACGCCCGACCGGCAATTCCTTTTTCCCACAGGATTTTTCCATGGGATGTTTCCAGGACAAAATTTTTCATGAAACCGGTGATGGCCAGGATGGTGCCGTCGGCATTGATGGAGGGGCAGCTCATACTGCCGCCTTTGTCCAGTTCGGTCTTCCAAATCAAGGCTCCGGAATCAGCTTTGACTGCATAAATAAACCCGTCCCAGGAACTGAAGTAGGCACGATCCCCGTGAATCAAAGCGGCGCACTTGATATCGCTGCCAGTGGCAAAGCTCCACTTGGCTTTCCCGTTTTTCAGTTCGTACCCTTGCATGGCGCCGGTGTTGGAGCCCATCAGAATCAGCCCCTGCGGCAGTCCCAGGGTGGGGGATGAGTGAGGATGATTGCCGATCAACGGTGAGGTCCAAAGCCATTTTCCCTCGCGGGCTGAAATCGCCAGCAGGTAACCGTCGGGCTTGGCCAGCTCAATACCGACGTACAGGATACCGTCCTTCATGAATGGAGAAGACCCAATGGTGACTCCGGTCTTGGTGATCCAGCGGATGGCTCCGGTATCCTTGTTCAGGCTGTAAAGATAGCCGGAATAATCCCCGACATAAACACTGTCTTCATCGGTCAGAGGAGTCGAATGAATGCCGCGGGAGCTGACTCCGGTATAGAACTGCCAGCGCAACGAGCCGGTCCAGTCATAGGCTCGTAAAAAACCCGTGTCATCAGCGACATAAAACCCTTTTTCATCGGCTGCCGGAGAACTTTTGCTGGCGCGGTGAATGCCGTTGTTTAATTGTGGCACCTGCCATTTCAATTGAAAGGCCTTGAAATGATCCCCCGATGAAATCGCCAGACCGGATCGGGTGGCGTTGCCGCGGTAAGTGGACTGGGGCTGGCGGGTTTCCCGCAGGCTTAAATCATAGGTCAGCGTTGCTCCGTGAACGGGGGAATGAAGCTCCTGAAAGCTCAGGTCTTTTTCCAGCAAGGGCAGGGTGCTAACTTCTGCGCGAATGAGCAAAGCCACGATAGCGATGCAGTACAGACCGAACAAGGTGTATTTCATAGCACCTCCGCCCACATCAGCTCTGCGCGGGATTTTTTGCAGACATCGCGCAGAATCAGACGGGTTTGCATCTGAAGCTGCGTGGTGCGACGGGACTGCATCCAAAAATCAAAATTTTCGCCAGAGTTTTGGCACAGGGACTCGATCTGGGAAAGAAACACCAGAGGATCGCATTGGGTGCGGGTGGAAGGGGCTTTCACGAAGGGATTGTAAACTTCGCTGGCCCGCTCCTGATGACGAATCAACAAGGTGTCGCATTCCATGCGGGCATCCAGCATATTTAACGACATCAGTCTGGGGGCCCCCGATGCGGCGCTGTCTTTCACCAGGATGACAGGCAGAATCTGAAGCAGCGCCAGTGTCACGGTGAAGATCACAGCGGACTTTTTATTCTGCAGATTTTCATCCCATAGCGCCTGCCACGATTCTTTGTACCAAGGAATCAGTACAAAAATTCCCAGAAGCAGCAGCATTGTCATGGGATAGAAGTACCCCACAATGTGCCAGGAAAAGGCATGGAACAAAACAAACTGGGCCAGAGTCACATGGCGAATCCATGCACGTCGGCTGAAAAGCCCCACCACCAGAATGCATTCCAGAATGACGGCATAAATCAGACTTGCATGTTGCAGGGGGGGTGGCAGAAAGCTTGGGTGGATCAACGACACACCAGAAAGCCATTCAGGATCCAGCTTCAGAATCCCGGCGCCCCAGTAAAAGACTCCGACAAAGAAGGGAATGACAGTGGTTTTGTGGGGCAGGAACAGAAACGCCACCTGCACAAAAAAGCTCATGTAGTGATAGTTGCCCATCAGTCCATAGGAAAGGCTTGTGAAATAAATCTTCATTCCCAGCAATGCCAGCAGCAGGAGATAAGCGGGTTTGATCTTTTTAAGCAAAAAAAGAACGGCCGTGATCAAGCCCAGTCCGGCATATACTTGCAGATATGTCGAAGCTGTTGCCGTGCTGATAAAGCGAAGACTTTCACAAGAGGGCAAAAGCGGCCAGCACAGCGAAGCGGATTTTTCGGCGCTTCGGACCACCAGATCCAGCGATCGGTCCATCCAGAAATAGGCCGACAGCACATGGGTTAAGGCCAGCAAGACCCCATAAATCTGCAAAGCGCGGGACTTTAGCAGCTCTTTCATGGTTGCTCCTGCACGGGCAGATTCCATTTTTTTAGCATGGCCGGATGAACGGTTTTTGCCGTTGCTGCATCGACCGAGCAGTTTTCAAACCGGACCCCGACAAAGTCTGCACGACTGAGGTCAGAATTCAAAAAGCGTGTGTTGGCAAAAGCCCCCCCCAGAAAACGGGCCCCGTCCAGGCGGACTTTTCTGAAAGTGGAGTTCGTGAAGCGGCAAAGGTCGCACTTGAATCCGCTTAAGTTTGAATTGGAAAATTCGATGTCAGCAAATTCAGAACGGTTGCTTTGAGTGCCCACCAGGCGTGTGTTTTCAAAGCGCGTGTTGGTCAGATTGATTTGCATCCATGTGTTTTGTGCCAAAGAACTGTCTTTGAAGGTCGCATTGATGACCTGAGCGTAGGCCAGGGCACTTTCGTTGAATTCAAGATTAACCATTTTTTGACCGCTCCAGGGAGAAGCGCTGAGCGAAGTGGCATGGGCGCCACTGGTCCAGAGAAGAGCAATGAAAAGATATTCCGAATAAAACCGATTTCTCATTGTGAGATAAATGATGGCACCTTTTTAATATCAAAACAATCCAGTTTTACCAGAATATTCCGATAATATAGAGGATGAGTACTGTACGTCTTGGATTGACCATCATCATGCTTCTGTCGCTTTCGGCGTGTATGAACGCCGACTTGGCTATTCTTACAAGCAAAATCACTCAGACTCAAAACTTGAACGGCGCCTATAAGTCCACGTCTCTTGTGCCGATTCGCTGGTCGACGGCGGATGCGGATATTCCGCCAGACTATTTGAAGTTGGAAGCATCGGCGGATGGCGGTAACACCTGGATGGTGATTCAGGACCGCATGTCCAACACGGGCGCTTATGACTGGGATATTTCCCACCTGGCTGATGGCAGCACCCATCACTTGCGATTGATCGCCGTGGTTCGTGATGCCCGGGAAACATTGCCGTTGGGTTCTTTTCTGATTGATGATCAACCTCCGGTGCCGGGGGCTGATCAGACGGTGTCGGTGACCGAGGACGTGACGGCTCCTTTTGTACTGAACACACCCAGTGACAACGACCAATATAAAATTCAGATTGTGACGGCTCCCGCGCGCGGTTCGCTTTCCGGTTGCGGTGGCAGCAGTGTTTTGAACTGCACTTACACTCCATCCTTAGATAATGATATCGATGACAGTTTTACCTATAAAGTCGTGGACCGCGCCGGAAATGAAACGGCTGTGGTCACGGTGACGTTGGATCTGCAGCCGGTGAATGATGTGCCGGTGATCACGACTTTGGCGTGTGCGGGCAGCATCGGTGAAAACTATGCTTATGCCTGCGGTATTAATGCCACAGATGTGGACCTGCCTTCGCCGCTGACGTTGACCTATCATCTGGATGCCGCCACCACTTGTGGACCTTGGTTAAGTATTGATGCCAACACCGGCGCCGTGACCGGAACTCCGTCTGCTGCGGAAGTCGGGACGACCTGCCATGTGGCGGTGTATGCGGAAGATGACGTGGGCGGGCAGTCCGCGATCTTTGCGTGGGAACTTGCAGTGACCAACTCACCGCCAATCGTAAATGTGACGGGCGGACCCTACATTATTTCTGAAGATGCCGCTTTGGCTGAAGTGATATCCGGTGCGAATGTTTCTTCGATTGAGGAAGCGGGCAGCACCTATTCATTGGTGACTCCGACCGTGGCGGGAGATCGCTGTGAAGATCACGCGATGGCGCCGACGGCGGCGAATTACAGTATTGATTCCGTCACGGGAGCATTTTCTTTCCAGCCGGCACCGGACTATCAGGGAGTCTGTCAGATACGTATTGCCCTGACCGACGCCTTCCCTTCGACAGGGTATGCGGATGTGGCGATCACCGTGAATAACGTTCAGGATGCGCCGGTGATTGCCGCAGGTCTTGCGCCCTGTGCTGCAAACATCGATGAAGATGACCAATATAATTGTATCGTTGCGATCACGGATCCCGATCCGGAAACGGTGACAGTGACCCGGGATGTTTCAGACACCTGTCCATGGCTGACCGCCACCCCTTCGGGCAATGGCCGGGTGGTCACGATCTCGGGGACGCCGGATGATGATGACGTCGGAACCTGCCGTTTGGCCATTCACGCTGAAGATCCTCAAAATGCCACGGATGTGCAGTTTATCGACATCACCATTGCCAATGCTGAACCGACGCTGACAATTGGAACCCCGACCGTGCTGACCGAAGACGATCCGTCTTTCTCGGGTCTGGTGGATGTGCTGAGTGCTGCCGCCGTAAGTTCCTTGGATGAGGGCTTGGGCACTTATTCTCTGGATTATACCGGCCTGACGGGCACAGCCTGCAATGACACGTCCGTGGTGGTCACGCCGGCTTCGGACTTTGTTATCAGTGCTGCCACGGGGGCGGTCAGCATCAAGCCCCGCGCAGATTATTTCGGGACTTGTTATGCAAAGATCCGGTTTGATGATGGTAATGGTGCTGGCAACTCGGTCGTCGAGCAGGAGATCGCCATCGTTGTTCAAGCGGTGAATGATGCGCCGGTAATTACATCTATTCCCACCACACATGAAATTCTGCTGACGCCGGGTTCAGCGACACTTTCAAGCTTCACGTTGACGGTGGATGTGGGACCAGCGAATGAAAACTTGCAGAATCTTGAATTGATCTGCACCAATTCAAACACTTCGCGCCTGACCGTGGACTGCACGCAAACGCGCGCGGGTGACGGCGACCTGACGGTGAATCTGTCCGCCAGCGCAGGAGTTGATGCTTCGGCAACGGTGACGGTGAAGGTGCGTGACAGTGGCGGCGGTACCAATGAATCTGCGGTGGCAAGTGTCGCTGTTTCCATGACAGATGCGGTGGTGCTGGCTCCGATTGCGGCAGACACTTTGAATTACAACATTTATGACCAGGCTGTGGCTCAATACAGCGGGGCGGTGGCGGCTTCGGCGCGCACATTTGTGGTGCGTGTGAATCCGATGGTAAAGGTTTCCAGCAATGATCCGGCACTGCCGGCGATGCGCACGGGATCTTTGGCGGCCACGGCGCGGGTTCGTCTGATCAATGATGGTTTGATCATTGGTGCCGCCGGTGCGGGAGGGCTTGCACCCGCAGCGACCGCGGGGTCCCTGCGCATGGGTCAGCACGGAGGAACTGCGTTTAAAGTGGAAGCGCAATACGCCAACGTCACGATTTTGAACAACGGAATGATCTATGGTGGTGGCGGTGGCGGCGGTCGCGGTGGTACTGACAACAGTGATGTTGGGGCGGGCGGCGCCGGGGGCGCAGGTGAAGGACCTGCATCCGCAGCCGTCAGTGGAACCGCCGGAGCCTCCAGTGGTGGTACCGGGGGATCTCCAGCCACTGCCGTTGCGGGCGGAGCATCTCCAGCGGGTGATTATACTCCCTCTAATGGAGTTGCGCGCACTCATGGAAGTGCCGGGCAGGGTGGCAGCACGTGTTTGATTGGTTCTGCTTTGGGGAATAATCCGGGTGAGGCCTTCTTTGGGCGCGGCGGATTCGGTGCCGGCTTTGGCGGTGGTGCCGGAGCCTGTGATATCACCTTTGGTGGCGGCGGCGGCGGCGGTCACTTTGGAGGTGGCGGTGGATCTGGTGGTCTGGCCGACCTGAATGATGCTGGAAATCTGAATACGGATGCGAATGGTTACAACGGTGGTAACGGGGGTGCTGCAATTGAAGTCCCTAATGCTGTCAGTGTGCCCGCCGATATTGCGATTTCAATTGTGCCTGGTGGTGGCAGTCAGATTGCCGGTTGTGTATGGAATGATATTTCAGGTGTTTACCTTTCAAATGTGGCGAGTGACACGGATATTAACAACCGTGTGTTGACCTACTCGTCCACGGCCAGCCAGAACGTCAACAGTCCTTCCGGGCTGAAAATCTGGTCCAATGGGCGCGGAAAAGCCTATCGATAGCTATGAAAAAGGGGGGTTTTTAGACCCTTCCAGACCCCCTTTTTAAAGCCTACCAGTTCCTCGCATTTAAAATTACGCCAAGCATCACTAAGCCTTAAGTCTTGCTTTGACCCCCTGCGTTCGGCTTAACCTATGAAAGTCATTCATTAAAATTCGTTAACATCGTGTAAGGACCAAGCGACTGTGAGCAAAATTACCAAAAGTAGCACAGCTGAATATTTTGCTAAGAACCTCCAGCAGGTGGGTTTCTCATCTCCTTTGAAGGCCGTTTTGACGACCTTGAAAGAAGCCGTGGACAACTCATTGGATGCCTGCGAATCGGCTGGTATCTTGCCGGATCTGCTGGTTGAGATCTCCAAGGTGGGAGCAGGTTCCACCAAAAATACTGATTTAATTCGCATCGTTGTTGAAGATAACGGCCCTGGTATCGAAGGTGAAGACCTTGCCAAGGTTTACGGTGAATATCTTGCCTCTTCCAAATTTGGTCGTGGTCAGTGCTCCCGTGGTCAGCAAGGTATCGGTATCTCTGCGGCGACCACCTGGGCGCAGATGACCAATGCCCGTGGTGTGAGTGTTATTTCCAAAACCAAAAAAATGCGCAAAGCGATCTCCGCACAAGTGGATGTCGACATCAAATCCAACACCGGTGTTCTGAAAAACAAAGAAACTCTGGATTGGGATCGTGAGCATGGAACCCGCGTTGAATTTGTTCTGGATGGACGTATTCAACTGAACGGTGACGGTGGTCTTTTGACTTACATCGAGGGCACCATTCTGGTGAATCCTCACATGACCATCACCTACAAGCTGACGGACGGCGACTTCGTGACCGTAACCCGCGTAAGCACCGATGTGCCGAAAGTTCCGGAAGCATCTTTGCCGCATCCTCACACCTTCAAGCTGGGTGAGTTCATCACGCACTCCACTTTGTTCGGTAAAACGACTTTGTCCAAGTTTTTGAAAACGGGTTTCTCCCGTATTTCGGACCAGTCCATTTCTGATTTCGTGAAAAAAGGTCTGCCAAAAGGTCTTCTTGAGAAACCTTTGACCGCGTTGAGTGAGGAAGACTTCAAGAAGGTCTTCCAGGCTGTGCAAAACACAGATCTGATGGCTCCAAGCACGAAGTCTGTTCTGACTGTGGGGGAAGAGGCGCTGTCCAAATCCATCACTCGTCTGGGTGAAATTGACTTCTTCGCCGTTGTGACCCGCAAGCCGACCATCTGTGACTTCAAGCCGGTTGTGGTGGAAGTGGCGCTGGCGCGTTTCAAAACCCGCAATCAGGAGGCTGATTCTCCGGTGACTTTGCTTCGTTTCGCCAACCGCGTTCCGCTGCAATTTGATAAATCCGGTTGTGCGATCACGTGGGCGATCGAGTCCGTGAACTGGAAATCCTATGGTTTGGGTCAGCCTAAAGACTCTTTGCCATTGGGTCCGTACATCTTCGCGGTTTCCATCGTGTCTCCGTTCATCAAGTTTAAAAATGCCTCCAAGGAAACTATTGATGCTTCCGAGGAGCTGGTTGCGGAAATCCGTCTGGCTTTGATCCAAGCCGGTCAAAAGCTGTCCCGTCACATCAAAAAAGAAGTGAAGGAAGCGGATCTTGAAAGAAAACTGGCGCACATTGAGCAGTTCGGTCCGATCCTGGTTGAAGGTTTGGCAAGAATCATCAAGGCACCAGAGTCCCGCAAGAAGAAAGCCGAAGAAGGTTTGAAGAAACTTCTGGGCCGTGATTCCGAAGACGCGATGGCGGATTTGGAAGCAGCGGAATCCAAACTTCTTGAGCAGAAAAAACGCGACAAGAAAAAAGGCATCGCTCACGGTGACGAAGAGGAATTTGATGTGATTTCCTCAAGTGATCTGGTGGAAGAGGCTTCCGAGGAACCGCAAGGGACCAAGAAAACCACCACCAAAAAGACTGTAACCACTAAGAAAACCACTGGGAAAAAAGCGTAATGGCAAAACTACTCAGCATTCGCGATTTGAAAATTGATATTCCTAAAGAAGCCCGCATTCTTGCGGACAAGATGCTGAAAGACCTGGAGTCCTCCAAGCGTCCGGTTCTTGAGGCGGTGAAAACTTCTTTGGACAACTCTTTGTACAACGCCAAAGTGGGCTACCTGACTCCGGGGGACAAGGTTGTTCGTACTGAGTTGAACGTTTCTTCCGTGCAGAAACTGGCGCGTGTGGTGTTCCTTTTGGAAATGCTTTTGCGCAATCTTGAAACCGGCACCGTGAATACGAAGCGTGAGCTTTATTACATGTGTAAAGGTGAGATCAAAGGCAATCCGCGTTTGAAACCACTGGATTTCGAAGATCAGCCTGAATCCGACTCTATCATCGACTTCATCGGCGATATGCTGGAAGTGTACCGTGAAGAACTGAACGTTTTCGCCAATGACCGTGGTGGGCAGACTTATTCCCAGCAACTGGTTGTGACTGAGACTTTGGCAGACGGGGACAAGGCCGTGATCGACCTTTCCACTTTGGGAACGTCTCCATTCCAGCCAAAGAACAAACCTCAGGCGCTGAAGCTGAAGGCAAAAAAGAAAATCGATTTCTGTCTGATCGTGGAATCCGAAGGTACGGCGAATACGCTGGTAACCATGGGCTTCACCAAACGTAACAACTGTATCGTGATGGGTGCTCAAGGGGTTCCATCCAACGGTGTGCGTGGCTGGGCAAAACTGATCCAGGAAGAATTGGATGTTCCAATGTACTTCTTCGGGGATCTCGATGCGTACACCATGCAGAATATCTATCGTACTTTGAAAGCCGGTTCCGCCGCGTCTTTGATCCGTAATGCTGACTTCTCCGCACCGAACGTGAAGTTCCTGGGCGTGTTGCCGGAAGACGTGAAAAAATACGATCTGCCTCACTACAAAGTGAAAGAATCCGATCCGGCAGAAGCGCGCGCTTTGAAAAAAGCCAAAGATGCGCTGGAAAACGATCCGTTCTTCCTGGATAAAAAGAACAAAAATCTGGCGGACATCCTGCGCTGGTTGATCAAAGAAAAGATTCGTTGCGAGCAGCAGTCCTTCTTCTCTGTCGACCCGAAAGATCCAATCAAGACAGAAAAGCTGATTCTTGAGAAAATCAAACGCGGATCTTACGTTTAAGATTTTCGCTTAAAGAAAAAATCACTCAAGCCCCTGTCCTCACGGATGCGGGCTTTTTTTTCGGGCGGCGCCCGGCAGACCTGGAGCGCCGGCAGGCGCGCAAGCTGGAGCAGTTCAGCACTGCCGGCTTTCGCCGGAACACTATAATCTCTTCAAAACTTCCAGCTATTTCCACCATTTAGGCGTTTAGAAAGATGAAACTTCGGTAGGGTTTGGTAAAAGCCCTTTCGAACTGCGGTGAATTTTGTTAAAAAACCCTCGAATTTTAAACCCGGGAGTTTTTATGAAATCCGTTTTCGTCGCTCTGGCTATGTTTGTTTCTTTGTCCGCTCAAGCCGATGTATCTCCGGCGGTGGTTGCGAAGTGCTCTGGCAGTCTTTATGACAACACAGCTTTGTCCTTTGTGATTCAGGATACAGCCGTTGTGAATTTGAAGCAGGGTGTGCTTTCGACTTTCGATGGTGATTTTGCTGTGAATATGATCTGCAAAAAAGCGGATCGCTCTGAACAAAACACTCCGGACCGTTCTTTGGCTTATACTTGCGTTGAAAATCGCGCGGGTGACGGCAAGTATCTGATCAATCTGGAATACGGTATCAGCGGTCGTCTGGTGGGTCAGATCCAGCATGAACAGATCTTCCCATTGAAACCACAAACCATCGGTTCCATTTTCTGCCGCTAGTCGGCTGTCAGCCTCTTTTAGCTGATTAAAACCAAAGGTGTGCCGCGAATGTCGGCCACCTTTTTTATTTCACGGTGTCCGTTGAGCAGACGACGGGCTTCTTCCAAAGGATTCCAGCCGTGATCCTGTAAATCGCGCAGTAAAATATAAGCGCGACCCTGTGGTTTCAGTGCCGCATCGATTCCACGAATCAAATTTGTAAAATCAGAATCAATAAAGAAACGACAGCGGTTTTTAAACTCTGAGGGCGAAAGCTTTCCCTGATTGATGCGGAAGTAAGGCGGGTTGCTCAGAATCAGATCATAGCGGCCGCTGAATTCAGCGGTCCGCAGCGATTCGTAATTCTGATTTACGAAATTCACTGAAGGCGGGTTGTCGCCAAAGGCGGCCCGATTTTTTTCAAAGTGCTCGCGATAAACATCCTGCACTTCCATGAAATCAAATCCGGAAGGATAGGCGCGGTTTTCTGATTTGCAGTGATACAGAAAATCAAGGCCCACGATCCCGCAGCCGGAACACAGATCCAGGGCGGTCATGGTGCCCAGATCCTCGTTCAAAAGCTCAAACACCTGACGCGCCAAAAACACCGAATCATGGGAAAAACGGTATTCCTCGGGTTGGGAGTAGTTAAAGGTGAAATGCGGGTTCAGGGAGCTCATCAGGGCCTAGGTTTTAGATTTCCCTCTGCCAAATGTCCATTTTTTCATTTCGCTTTCATTAGCAAAGGCTCAGATCTAAATTAATTACATTTGGGCTCAATTTGGGGGGCCTGTATTGAGTTTTCCGGGCCAAGAATCTATAAATTGGCCAAGACCATGTCCAATAAACAATTCTCATTATCTTTGAATATCAGCCGTTCCGTGACCCTGTCGGTGCTTTTGCATGGCGGGCTGTTCGCGCTGGCGGTGGGTATGGCGGCTCCGGAAGTGCTTCCGCTGCCCGTGGGCGTGGAGCTTCAGTACGGCGATGGCGGCACGGTTCAGGCTCCAAAGCACGAACAACAAGTCAAGGCCGCGAAGATGAAAGCCCCGGTGGTGGCCGACAACTCCGAAGGCCCGGCCATCAAGTCTGAGAAAGTAACGGAAGCGGCTCCGCAACCTGTTGCTAACGGGAAGGCGGCGGGTTCCTTGGCGGGGACTTCTGACAAAGGGGGCCTGGAAGGCCGTGAAGGGGTTGTCAACGGAAGTGAAGTGTCGCCGGAGCAGCGTTACCTTTACGAGATCAAAAAGCTGCTGGAGCGCCGTAAGCGCTATCCAATGCTCGCCAAAAAAATGGGTCAGACCGGAAAAGTCACCATGCGCTTTACACTGGCGCAGGATGGTTCCTTGCTGACCAGTGAGATCGTGGAAAAGACTCCGTATGATTCTTTAAATCAGGCGGCCCTGGATCTGGTCAAAGGCATCCATGGTTTGAAGCCTTTCCCGCAGGAAATCCAAAGAGGCTCCTGGTCGATCACAGTTCCTATCGAGTACGTGTTGAACTAAATCGGTGAAAATACCTCATTCGACTGCGTTGTCGGCGAGCTTTGCGCCTGAGGTATTTTGACCGATTTTAAAGGCAGGGCTATTTCGTGATGCCCTGGAAGTTGCGGCAGAAGTACACGTTGAAGGTTCTTGCGTGGATGCCGTGACGGAATGTTTTCAAGGTCTCTTTGTCGCAACCATCCCAAGCGGCCCACTCCATCGGATCGGCCGGATATTTTTCCGTGCTGACGAAGATCGCGTTTTGTCCCTTCAGATTGTTCATTTCTTCCGGGGACTGCATCACGGTGTAATGACTGACCGTAGAACTTAGCATGTACACTTTCTGTTTTGTGCCCCAGGTGGTCTGCGCCGTGTTTTCATAGCGGTGAGCCGCGATGAACGGTTTGCTGCCGCTTTCTGCGTGGATTTCACGCTGACGACGATTCACATAGCGCCCCAGGTCTTCCCAGCCGGTGAATTCGTTACTGAAGTCATAGGTGGTCTGCCACTCGCCATTGGGGTTGAACAGTTTGTACGCTTTAGGAATCCACGGATAAGCAAACGGTGTGTAGCTGATCAAAGCCAGCAGCACAAAGAAGGCGCCAATACCCCAGGTGAAGACTTTGCTTCGCGCCTGAACAACTTGACGACGACCCCATACCAAACCCTGAGACCAGATCGCCCCCGCACCCATCAACAGCAGGGTGTAGGCCGCACCACTCCAGTGGGGCTTGTATTCCGCCCAAAGCGGCTGTGGATAGAAGATCGCAATCGAAGGCAGGGTCAGGCACAGCAGGAATCTCCAGCGCGCCTCGTGGCGTTTAATGAATGAAGTGACAAACGCCAGCGCGATCATCACGTACAGGAACGGAGTGGCAAACAGCAACTGAGCTCCGAAGAACACCAGCCAGCGGCCGATATCAAATTTGGCGCCCGTGTGACGATCATGGAACTGATATTTGAAACCCGGCCACTCATGCAGGTGATTCCACAGGAAGATCGGTGTCGCCAGAACAGTCGCAATCAGCAACCCCACCCACGGCCACGGCGTTAAAAGGTCCTTGCGGCGGGAAGGTGTCGCCAGCAGATACAGGCCAAAACCCGGCGCCAAAAGGGCGATGATGAATTTTGAATTCAGACCCAGGCCCATCAGGATGCCCAGCCAGATCCAGGTTTTTTTCACGCTCCAGGCTTTGCCGTCTTCACGCACGCCCTGCCAGAATACGTAGGATGCCGCCACCCAGCAGAACATGAAGGGAGGTTCCGGAGATGCCACATAGCCGCCAAAGCCCCAGAACGGGGACCACAGCAAAACAACGCCGACAAAAATAGCCGCCCAGTCGTCAAACAAATCGCGAGTCAGTTTGTAAAGCAGAATGACCGTGCCCACAAAGCACAGGAAGCCCGGCAGACGCACCCCCAGATAGGTGTCACCAAAAGCACTGGTGGTGATGGCTTCAAGCCACGCAATCATGGCCGGGTGGTCAAAATAGGAAAGCTGGGGCCATTTGGCCCAGGACCAGTGGTAAGCCTCGTCATCAATCAGGCCGATATTCAGCGAGAAAAAAGCTCGGAAAAACAGTGTCAAAATGAACAGGATGGTGACTTTTTTCGAGAGGTTTTGGCGCTTCCAGAATTCACGAATCACAGGGGTGTCCTTGCTGGGGTGTTCGGTCATTTTGTCAAAGCTCTGTCGTAATATCTTGGGGCGTCGGTGGCAACCAAATTCTTGCCTGTAAAGGCGCTGGGTGAGACTCTGCGGGGCATGAAATTGACCTTGATCGCTGTGGCCGGGTTGTTTGTGTTTTTGGGGTGCCAAAGTTTCCGTTATCATGACCCCCAGAAACCACATCGCGGGGAAACCCAGTTTTACAACAACTATGACAATTCCCCGAAAGCCAGCTTTTGGAAGTGGCAGTGGGAGCGTTTGACGGGACCGCATAAAGACGAAGCGCCGTTTCGTCCGCCTGTGCTGAAAACAGACACAGAATATTTGCGCCAGAATAAAAGTGAAACCACACTGACCTGGATCGGGCACAGCTCTTTCCTGCTGCAGTTGCACGGAAAAAATGTTGTCACTGATCCGGTCTTCTCGGAACGCGTGTCTCCGGTCAGTTTCATGGGGCCGAAACGCCTGGTGGCTTTGCCTTTTGAGCAAAAAGAACTGCCGCCGGTGGATGTGGTTCTGGTTTCCCACGCCCACTATGATCATCTTGATTTAAAAACCCTGCGTGAACTGAACAAACATAATCAGGGAAAGACTCTGTTCCTGGTTCCGTTGGGAAATGCGGACCTTTTGAAATCCGAAGGAATTGAAAACGTCAAAGAACTCGACTGGTGGGAACAATTCAGCCTGGATGGACTGACGATCACTTTCACGCCCGCTCAGCACTGGACCCAGCGCAGTCTTTGGGATCGTAATCAGACTTTATGGGGTGGCTGGCACGTGCAGTCAGAAAAATTCAAATTCTTCTATGCCGGCGACACCGGTTATTCGAAGGATTTTTCAGACGTGCACAGTCGTTTTGGAGACGTGGATCTGGCGCTGATTCCAATCGGTGCTTATGAACCACGCTGGTTCATGGGAAAGCAGCATGTGGATCCGGATGGAGCAGTTAAAATTCACAAGGATCTTCATTCCCGCCTGAGCATTGGGGTACACTGGGGCACTTTCCGCCTCAGTGATGAACCCATGGCTGAGCCGCCTCAGGAATTGGCGGCGGCAAGGGATCGTGCCGGAATCCCCGAGAGTGGTTTTCGCGTGATGATGCACGGTGAAGTTTTGAAATTGGACAATAGAAAATAGATTTGGAGTTTGTGATGGAAAAGTTCCGCGTAGAAAAAGATTTGCTGGGTGAAAAGAAAGTCCCTGCGGAAGCTTATTACGGTATTCACACCGTGCGTGCGATGGAAAACTTCCAGATTTCCGGCATCCCGGTAGGGGGCAATCAAAGTTTTGTGCGTGGTCTGGCGCTGGTGAAAAAAGCCTGCGCACTGGCCAATGGCGAGTTGGGCACCATCCCGGCGGATGTTTCCAAGTCCCTGGTGGAAGCCTGTGACATTGTTTTACAGGATCCGAAAAAATGGGGTCAGCAGTTTCCGTCTGACGTGTATCAGGGCGGCGCCGGGACTTCCATCAATATGAACGCCAATGAAGTGATTGCCAATATCGCGCTGGAAAAACGCGGTTTGCAAAAAGGCACCTATTCTGTGATCAATCCCAACGATCATGTGAATAAATGCCAGTCCACCAATGATGCGTATCCGACGGCTTTCCGAGTGGCGCTGTACGAACATCTGAATGGAACTTTGGCGGCACTGGATTCACTGGCTTTGGCCTTTGAGAAAAAAGGCAAAGAATTCCAGAGCGTTCTAAAAATGGGTCGCACGCAGTTGCAGGACGCGGTTCCGATGTCCCTGGGACAGGAGTTCAACGCCTTTGCCACTTTGCTGAAAGAAGACGGCCGTCTGACCCGCACAGTTCAGAAATTCATGCTGGAGGTGAATCTGGGGGCGACGGCGATCGGCACCGGCATTAATACACCTCCGGGATATGCTGCTTTGGCGGTGCAAAAGCTGGCTGAAGTTACCGGTCATCCTTTCGTACAGTCAGAAGATTACATCGAAGCTACCAGCGACTGTGGTGCTTACATCATCATTTCCGGTGCCCTGAAGCGCACGGCTGTGAAGCTTTCCAAAATCTGCAATGACTTGCGTTTGCTCAGTTCCGGTCCGCGTGCGGGTTTAAAGGAGATCAATCTGCCGGAAATGCAGGCCGGTTCTTCGATTATGCCTGCGAAAGTCAATCCGGTGATTCCGGAAGTTGTGAATCAGGTCAGCTTCAAAATCATCGGCAATGATCTGGCGATCACGCTGGCTGCTGAAGCTGGTCAATTGCAGTTGAATGTCATGGAGCCCGTCATTGCCTCCAGCTTGTTTGAGTCTTTGGATCTTTTGAAAAATGCCTGTGAAACCCTGGAGCACAAATGTGTGAAGGGCATCACCGCAAATCCCGAGCGTTGCCGTGATTATGTGATGAACAGCATTGGTATTGTGACATATCTGGACCCGATCATTGGTCACGACGAAGGGGACCGCATTGGTAAGATCTGTGCAGAGACCGGTCGCAATGTCGCGGAAGTCGCTCTTGAGCGGGGAGTGGTGACTCAGGCGCAGTTGGATGAGTTGTTCTCAATGGAAAATCTGCTGAACCCGAAGTACGTCGGGAAGAAGCACTAACTGCGGCGCCGGAAAAGCACCTGGGGGTTCACCACCAGGATGCCGACCAGGGCCAGAATGCAGCCGATGCCCGTGGCTGTCAGGCGAATCATCGGGGTGTGCAAATCACCCCGTTCCAGATTGGGCATATCCAGAATAAGCAATAACATCACAGCCATGACCGCCGACCCCAGCCAGTAGCTGCGGATGATGGACCATGGCCCCCAGAAGCTCACCAGAGCCAAAATCAAAATAGCCAGCCACAACGGCGGCTCGGCATAAATAATCACATCAGCGACGATCACACCCACTAATGTTCCCAGGAATCGCTGAATGCTGCGATAGACGCTTTGTTTGATCTCCGGACGCATAATAATCAGCACGGTGCCCACCGCCCAGTAGCCGTGATCCACCTTCAGTACATCCACGGCAATCAGACTCAGCAGAATCGCCATCGCATATCCGGTGGCATACAAATGCCGGGACTTTTCCGTGGTCATGGATTCTTTCAAGGTGGTGCGAAGCCGCGCAAAGGGATTGGGCTGGTGCCGGCGCAAAAACACCAAAATGCCCAGAGAAACAAAGACGCACAGATAACCCAGGAAAGCATAGCTCACGATCGGGACGAAATATTTTTGCAGATCCCCGGCGTAAGCCCCGGCCAGCACCTGAAAGATTGAAAACAGCAAAGCGCGCTCAAGTTCCGCACCCTTGCCTCCGCCCATGAGCCCCAGCCAGTAAACCAGGCCCAGCAGTGTGGGAATGAAAAGAGCGTTGTGTTTGTGGGTCAGGATGCCCAAAGAAAGCCCGGCCGCCATCATCAGGAATGTCAGAGTGATCGTCCACAGGCGATGTCCCAAGGTCCCCAAATGATCATTCAAAGGCAGCAGAAAGCCCATCAAAGAGCCGAAGATCGCCACCGGCAGTTGCCCCATGATTGAGCCAATCACCAAAGGAAAGGCCGTCGCAAAAGCGCAGACGAACATGCGAGGCCACGGAGATGGCATCGGCTGGATTCGCAGAACTTCATCGATGTGATGGCGCAGACTCATGAAAATCAGTATACTACTGCGGAGGTGCCTTATGAAAAAGAAAATCAAACTTGAACTGGTGGTCGATATTGTTTGTCCGTGGTGTTATGTCGGAAAAACAACACTGTTTAAGGCCATGGAATCTGTCAAAGATGAGTATGACTTTGATGTGAGCGTTCTTCCGTTTCAATTGGATCCGGGCACTCCGGCAGAAGGCGTTCCCCGAGCTGTGTATCTGGCTGCCAAGTTTGGAAATAGCGAACGTTTTCAAATGGCAGAGCAACGGGTGATTCAAGCGGCCGCCGCCGCGGGCGCTGAACTTCATTTTGATAAAATGCAGGTGCAGATCAATACGATGGACTGCCATCGTCTGATCTGGTGGGCGGGCACTCGACAAAATCAGGTCGCGGTCACCAATGAGATTTATAAGGCCTACTATGCAGAGGCTTTGGATCTGTCCCAGCGCGAAGTTTTAGCCAGCGTGATGGCACGAGTGGGCTATGACAAGAATGAGGTTCTGACATTCCTGCAAAGCGAGCAGGGCTTCAACGAAGTGGCCGCGCTGATTGACGAGGCTTATGCACTGGGAATCAGCGGGGTGCCGTTTGTTATTTTAAATCGGGAGGCTGGAATTTCAGGAGCTCAGCCACTCGAGGTGTTTTTGCAGGCTTTTCAACAAGTTTAAGCAGGGGATGAGCCGGAGGCAGCGACAGTTGAACTTCTGGCGGTGCCTTCAGATTCAGGAACCATTTTTTGTAAAGGTGTTCATACTGCCCGGAACGTTTGATTTCTTCAAAGGCGGTCTTCCATTTGCTTATGGTCAGCGGGGCTGTTCCCCGGGAAAAAGCAAAGTACAAAGAACTGTGAGCCAGCGACAGCACTTTGACGAAGGGGTTGGATTTGTATCCGGCACGACGGAACAGTTCGGCAACGACCAGTTCATCATCGCAGATGGCTTCCACGCGTCCCGACATCAGCATCTTTGCGGCGTTGACGGATGAATTCACGGGAACAATGTTGGCGAAACCCTCTTGCTCCAGAATGTTATGGAAGGCGGTGCCGCGATGGACGGCGATGCGCAGTTCTTTTTTCAAAGACTGCAGGGTCACTTTGCCAAGATCCTGGGTGCCGCGCACATAAATGGCGATTTCGCCATTGGCGATGGGGCCGATCAGGGTGAACAGCTTTTCACGCTCAGGATTGCGGACCACTGTGAACAACAAAACATCAGGCTGGGTCACGGCCAAGTGATAAGCCCGCGGCCATGGCAGAACCTCAATACTTTGACTTAACGAAGCTGACTTTTGAATCATGCGCGCCAGATCCACAGCCATTCCTTCCGCAGATCCTGAATTTTCATAGGTAATAGGAGGCCAGTGCTCGGTCACAATTCTCAAGGGGAACTGTGAAGCCCAGCAGGGCTGCGCCAGTGGCAGCAGTAAAAAAATAATCAAAAAAAACAGCTGCGACATGTGTTAATCTTATCACAGATCAAACATCGGTGGAGGAAGAGCTATATGCCAGTCCTGTCGAATATCAAGTCTGCTCACGTTCCGGTGAAAATCTGGTCTCCAGAATCCGAAGTTGAGTCACAAGCCTTGAAGCAACTTCAGAATGTGGCATCGTTGCCATTTGTATTTAAGCATGTGGCAGCAATGCCGGATGTGCATTTGGGAATTGGTGCCACAGTCGGAAGTGTGATCGCTACCAAAGGCGCGGTGATTCCTGCCGCCGTCGGTGTGGATATAGGCTGTGGCATGATTGCGGCGCGGCTGAATGTAAACCCGGAACTGGTGCTGCATGATCTGTATCGTCTGCGCGCCGGAATTGAAAGTGTGATTCCTTTGGGGCATGAATCCAATAAAAAGCTGACCCAGGAAGTGCAGAACTGGAAGGGCTGGAAGAACATGCCGGAGTCTGTGTCCCTGCTGCGCTTGAAAGACCGCGCGTCCCATCAGTTGGGAAGTCTGGGTGGGGGCAATCATTTTATCGAAATCTGCACCGATGAAGAAGGAGCCGTGTGGGTGATGCTGCATTCCGGTTCCCGCAACGTGGGAAAAAGCCTGGCCGAAGAGCACATCCGCGGCGCCAAAGGGGAAATTGCAAGACTGGCCGTCAAGCTGCCTGACCCGGATCTGGCTTATTATGTGGAGGGCACCACCGAGTACGAAAATTACATGCGCGATCTGGAGTGGGCGCAAAGCTATGCGCTGGAAAACCGCGAAGAGATGCTTCGCCGGGTGATGGAGGTGATTTCTCATCACGTCGGGAAAAAAGGCGCACCTCTGCCATATTCACTGAAGGTTAACTGTCATCATAACTATGCCACCCGCGAAGTGCACTATGGGGAAAATGTCCTGATCACGCGCAAAGGGGCGGTGCGTGCCCAAAAAGGTGATCTGGGGATCATTCCGGGTTCGATGGGAGCCAGATCCTATATTGTCAGAGGCAAAGGCAATGCCGAGTCTTTTGATTCCTGTTCGCACGGGGCGGGAAGGCGCATGTCACGTTCAGAAGCCAAGCGGCGGTTCAGTCTGACGGATTTGCAAAAACAGACGGCAGGGGTGGAGTGTCGTAAGGACGCCGGTGTCATTGACGAAATTCCCGGCGCTTACAAGGACATCGACCAGGTGATGAAAAATCAAATGGATCTGGTCGACGTCGTGGCGGTGCTAAAACAGGTGCTGTGCGTGAAAGGCTAGTTGCGTTTCTTGCGGGACTGCTGGCGGTGGGTTTCCTGCCAGTTTTTTCTGTGATGTGCCGTCTGATGTTTTTCAACTTTGGATTCCGGCAGATTCTGCAGATGTGCTTTCAACTGGGAATGCAATGGTAATAAACCGACACCGGACATCAACAGGTCGCGGTACTGTTTTCCAAAACCTTCTTCGACGTGATTGATCAAAAGTTTTTCGATTTCTGCGCGGGCCACGCCGGCGTCTTCTTCAGAGATGTGTTCCAGTTCGGTCAGGATGTCGATGTCAGCCATCAGGGACGTCAGTTCACGCAGCCACAAATAGCGTTCTGCGGTCATCAGCACCTGAAACCATTCTGTCGGAGCGGCCTGATAACCTACTTCACGGTCGAATTGGTCTTTCAGTGAATTCAAAACTTCTTTTTGCAGAGCCCACAGGGCTTGACGGACTTGAAGAGTGGCAGAGTGATGAGCTGATTTTGACATGGGGTAGGGCTCCTGGTTCGCTTTTAAAAGCCGATCCTAGCGTATTTTATCGCCAATGACATCTACTTTTAGCAGCTCTGCAGGAGCCCAATTGGGGTTCTTAATAAACCAGTGGTAACGTCACTATCTGCAACGTCTCCATTGCAAGTGGTAGATCAGGCCGGAGCTGATGTCGGCGCTATCCACCGTTGCCAGGGTCTGTTCACCACGGGCGTTGGATTTAGCCATCATGGATGTGTTGACACGCAAGTTCACGTTGGCTCCGCACGGCGTCCAAACCATAGTGCTGGCAAGCAGACCGTCAGAGATCGTGTAGCTGTCGTTCACCGGACCCATGAAGGTGCGGCTGATGCGAGGACCACGGGCCCCTGCCCAGAAGTATTCCGCATCAAAGCGTGACATACCACCACGAGGCACGAAGTTGAATCCACGGTAGTCAACCTGGATCACCGCCACGCTGTAGCCGCTTGGCACGGTCACTGGAACAGAGATGTTACAGGACTTGCGATCCATGGAGCGGCCGTTACCGGCTTCAGCCACATAGTTATCGAACAGGATACTGAGTGCAGAAGCATCCGGGCTGACAGTGACACTGGCACTGCCCGCAGGACAGCCGGTTCCACCGTAGGCTGGTTGACCCAGGCGAATTTCCTGAGCATTGGCTTGCAGACTCATTGCAGAGATCATCCCCGCGATTGCGATCAATAGTTTACCTTTCATAAATCCCCCTTGTGATTATGACATTGTTAGTTTGTTAATTTGGTTTTTGATTTTTAATTATGGAAAACGCGGTGGTCTTCCAGGATTGTTCGGCCGACCTGGTCCCGGATCGCGTCCCGGTGGTTGATTGACACCACCGTTACTTGGTCGGCAGGTCTTCCACGCCAGTTGGTATTTTTGGGATTGCACCTGACCGTCGATACTGTCCAGAGTGATCTGGGCTGTCAGCAGTGACGATAAATTCAGATTGCGGGCCATCAGATAAGTCGTGATGTAAAGTGACTGAACAGAATTGGCGTTGCATGCGGCCCATGGTGCAACACGAGTGTCGACCTGGTGACGGATGTAATAAGTGTCGTTGTACGGTCCACGGAATTCCTGCGCGCGGAAATTGTAGGTGCCGCCGTTTTCATAGCCGGGACGTTCGTTGCGGGGTTTGCTGCCATCAAAAGAATAAAGGGCCTGATGGGTCACCATCGTTCCGGCTTCAGCGTAGGCAAAGCCGCGATAGTCTGCGGAGGTCACCGCGAAAGTCCATCCTGCCGGCACCTGGAAATTCACCTTCAGTTCACAGTTCAGGCGAACGATCGGGCGGTGCATGGTGGACTCAGCGATAAAATTGTCCAGAAGTAAAGAGAAGGTCTGTGCATCCGGTGAAATTGTGGCGTTGTAAGTGCCCGCTGGACATCCCGAGCCCACGGCCTGGATGCTGTGAATGCGGATGCCTGGTGGCGTTTGGGCCAAGGCGGCTGGTGCCGATAACAATAAGGACATTCCAATTAATGATGTGATTCCCCGCCAGATCATAATGTTTCCCCCCAGAAACTGGTGACATCGGTCACCTGGGAATCCATATAGCAAGGGCCGGGCCAGCTTTATCGGTGGCAGCGTGGCTCCACCTCTGTCATGACGCACTAGCGATGCTGGTGTCGTTCTTCGCTCAGTTTTTGAATATGATTCAGCAGATCTGCTTTGCGCAGCGGTTTTACCAGATGCATGTTGCAGCCAACAGAAAGACTGCGATCGATCTCGTTTTTCAGAGCAAAGGCGGTCAGCGCCCAGATCGTGGCGGCCGGCAGTTTGTGATCCTTTTCCCATTTGCGAATTTTCTGGGTGGCGGTGAAGCCATCCATCACCGGCATCTGCATATCCATTAATATCAGATCAAACCGCTGCTTTTGCACCAGGTCCAGCGCCTGTTGGCCATTGGCGGCTTCTGTGATCCGGTGAGGCGTGTTTTTCAGATAAGCCTTGATCAACAGACGGTTGTCGTCGGTGTCATCAACAATAAGGATGGACAGGGGTTCCTGCGGGGTCTGTGAAGACGAAGCCGGGACAGTGGCCGTGACCTGAGCCAGCAATTCTTCCTGCACGTCACGCAGCCAGGGCAGATCCAGACTGAATGAAAAACGGCTTCCGCGATGCAGTTCACTTTCAATGGTGATATCGCCATTCATCATCTTAACCAGACGTTTTGAAATGGAAAGCCCCAGCCCGGTGCCGCCGAACTTGCGGGTGATGGTGGAATCAGCCTGGGTGAATGGCTGAAACAACTGCGGAATTTTTTCTCGCGGAATGCCAATGCCGGTGTCGCTGACGTGGAAGATCAGGTTGCCTTCCATATTAGTTTGGTTCTTCATCAGCTCGACCCGGATGAATCCTTCGTTGGTGAACTTTATGGAGTTGCTGATCAGATTGGAAAGAACCTGCCGGATGCGCGTCGGATCACCCATGAATATCCCGCGTGTGTCCTCGCTAAGGTAAACAGTCAGTTCCAGATTTTTTTCGCGGGCCTTCAGTTCAAACATTTCCGTGACGTCGGCGACCAGACTGTGCAGGTTGACTTCGGTTTTTTCCAAAGTCACCAGGCCCGCCTCAATTTTCGAAATATCCAGAATGTCGTTGATGATGCTTAAAAGATTGTGTCCGGCCTTTTTCGAAATATCGACATAGTGTTTCTGCTCTTCGTTCAGCGTGGATTCCTCAAGCAGGTCGGACATGCCGACAATCACATTCAGGGGGGTGCGGATTTCGTGGCTCATGTTGGCCAGGAATTCGGATTTGGTTTCAGAGGCTTTCTTAAGCTGAACATTGAGGTCGATCAGATGCTGGGTTTTCTCGTCCACGATTTCTTCCACCGTGATGATCCGGTTGGCGATGGTCAGCAGCAGGGCACAGATCAAAAACACAAAGACCAGGGACGTCAGCAGGAACACCGCCGCATTGAATGCCGATCCTTCCCGCAACGAGATGTCCTGCTGAACGGTGACTTCCCACTGTCGATCGCCGACCTCAAGATGCGAGCTCCATTTGAAGTCCGCATGAAACTCACCAGCCCGGTCGTTCAGGGTGTCGATCATTAATTCGCGGGCGGACGCCTGGGTGACGTCTTCAATCAAAACACGATAGCTCGGGTCATTCAGCACATCAGTCAGGTCGCGCAATATTCCGTCCAGACGCACGACCTCCAGCAGCACCCCTTCCGGTCGGCCGATGGCCATCATCAGATAGATCCCGCGGGAGGTGTGGTTGAATTCATTCAGTTCAACAGGGCTTGAGGTGATGATGCGTTTTTTCTCAAGCGCTTTTTTTAGCAGTGTGCTGCGCTCGGGATGATTTCCGAAATCATAGCCCAGCACCTGGCTGTTTTGGGAAACGGGTTCAATGTATTCAATCTGGAATTTTTCCGGCTGTTTTCGGTCATACGGAATCCAGGCCAGGGCCTGAACTTCGGGTCGGCGCGAATGCAGGGTGGTGGCAAAATCATGGAATTCCTGACGGGTCACCGTGGTAGAGCTGTCAAAGAAGCTTTTCAGGGACACCAGCATGTCGATGTTGCCGTTGAAGTCCTTTTCCAGAACATTGAAGGTGAATTCAGCCTTGCGGGTGAACTCGGCGGCCTGTTTCTCTTTCTCCGAGTGGGTCAGGTATTGAGAGGCGGAAAGAATCAGGGCAAAGGCCACGCACACCGGGACAAGAACTTTGGTGACAGACTTCAGCCAGTAACGGCGTGACTGGGTGGAGAACATCAGGGCCAGTGGCGCAAGGATCAGACCGCCTATGGAATCCCCGACGAACCAGTGAATCCAGTTCATTGAAATATTTTTGGGCGTCAGCACGTGGTTGAAATAAAGCAGTCCCACGCCCCAACTGGCACTGATCAGGGCCGCGACCGGTCCTGCTAAAAACAGAAACAGAATCACTTCGCGCTCAAGATAGAAGCGCTTTGGAAAACGGAGAAAACGTCGGATTAAAACGGCGGCGATGACCACCGACAGGGTGTTTCCGACAGAAATTCCCAGAGGCAGCAGCAGATTTGAAATAGTTTCCAGGTTGCGGGCATTGATCAGGAAGGCACCCACAAGAACGCCGGGCCAGCGGTTGATTCCAAAAAGCAACAACGCCGCGATACTGATACCAAATGGGGGCCAAACCAATGACGCATAACCCGGGGGTAACGCTAGCAAAAGCCCCAGCCGTCCTGTCAGATAATACAGAACAAAAATAAGAAAGGTTTGAAAAGCCCAGGTCTTAAGAAGCCGTTGGAACATGAGTCCATTTTATCGGTGTTCCAGAGGGGAAACAATCTATACCTATTTACCCTCTACCAAATGCCTTTTTGTACTGTTGTCAAAAGCATGTTATGAATAGGCCACGGTTAGGAGAATTCCATGTCAAACATCGCGGGGGTGTGCGTGAGCCCCGACAAAGAAACACAAAAGTACGTATTCAACCACACGATGCTTAGAATCAAAGATCCTAAAGCCTCCCTGGATTTTTACACCCGCATTTTGGGGATGAAGCTGGTGCGCAAACTGGATTTTGCCGAGTGGAAGTTTTCTTTGTTCTTTTTGGCCTATGTGCCGGAAGGAACGGATGTCCCTGCCGAGAACGAAGCCAATGCCCGCTATGCCTTTGGTCGGGAAGCAGTTCTGGAGCTGACCCACAACTGGGGCACCGAAGAGCAAGAGACCACTCCCTACCATAACGGCAATACCGAACCTCGCGGTTTTGGTCATATCTGTATTTCAGTCCCGGACATTCAGCAGGCCTGTGCCCGTTTTGAATCCCTGGGTGTGACCTTTCAAAAACGTCTGGGCGAGGGCGGCATGAAAAACATCGCTTTTATCAAAGATCCGGATCAATATTGGATTGAGGTGGTTCAACCGGGTCTTTTGTAAAAACATGCGCAGTCGTTGGCAAACTTTAAGAAAATGGATCCTGAAAGCAGTGCTGCTCTTTTTCGTGAGCAGTCTGGGATTCGTTTTACTTTATCGCTTCGTTCCGGTGCCGCTGACACCTTTGATGGTGATTCGCTCGGTCAGTTCGTTGTGGGGTGAAGAGTTTGTCGGCATTCACAAGGACTGGGTGCCGCTGGAAGAGATTTCCCCATCCGTGCAAAAAGCCGTTCTGAAGGCCGAGGACTATCGCTTCTTTGAGCACAATGGTTTTGACTTTGACGCCATTGAAAAGGCGATGAAGTACAACAAGACCCATAAACGAAAAAAAGGCGCCAGCACCATCACCCAGCAAACGGCCAAGAATGTGTTCTTGTGGCCCCAGCGCGACTGGGTTCGCAAAGGGCTTGAAGCCTATTTCACCATTTTGATTGAATTCACCTGGCCCAAAGAGCGCATCATGGAAGTTTACCTGAATGTGATCGAACTGGGTCCTGGAGTTTACGGGGTCGAGGCGGCTTCGCAGAAGTACTTCAAACGCAGCGCCCGCAATATCAATCCTTATCAGGCGTCGTTGATCGCTGCCGTTTTGCCAAATCCGCGGCGCTTCCGTATTGACCGGCCTTCCAACTATGTTGTCGGCCGTCAGCGCCGTATTCTGAATCGCGTGGCTCCGGCCATTCCCAAAGCCGCCGATGCTTCTGTTCTGGACTTCCTGGATCTGAAGTTTGACAGCGAAGAAGATGAGTCCGCCAACTAAAATCCAGCGTTGAAGGACAGATTGCCTTCCTCCGCCGAATCCCCAAAGCTTTCATTAAGTCACGAGGGGATTTATGCACCATTTTGTCTGGTTTGTGCTTTTGCTGCTGACGTCGGGACTGGTTTCCTGCGGGGCGATTTCCTCTGGGGACAGCTCGGGGCAAAAAGATCCCGACACCAATCCGCAAAAGCCCGTGGATCCGCAGGAACTGCATTATCCCAATGTGGATGCGGAAGTCTTTTCGGTCAGTTGCTATCGCTGTCACAGTCATCTGTTTGGAGTCACACGGGGCGGGGTTGCTTTGGATTCCTATGCAGAGGCCAGCTTCAACGCCGCAAGAATCTATCAGGCGGCCATCGTGGAAAAACGCATGCCTCTGGGAGGCATGCTGACTGTGCGTCAGTATGAACTGCTGAAGGCGTGGCTGGAATCCGGTGCCCCGGCCTTTGAACTCGAGGTTGCGCCCGTGACCCTGCAGGAATAGAATTTTCCCATGAGTTCAAAAAAGAAAAAAGCGCAGATGGTGAAGGCAATCAACGAGCGGGGCTGTCTGCTGGTGTATCCTTTGGAAAACCGCAAAGAGCCGGCAAGCCTGTGGTCTGAACTTTATCCGCGCACCAAAATGCGCTGGGAGTGGGATCAGGAGGGCGACAACCGCGTGGCTGAAATGTGGGTGCTGCGCGAAGAGCTGTCACGCAGTGAGGAAGTCATCTATGCCAAGTGGTTCCGCAACCGCGCGACCTTTTTTTCAAAGGAAGTGTTCGTAAATCTGCTGGCCTATCTGGGCAGTTCTCAGGGGCGCCTTCAACTGCCGCGTTCCAGTCAGGAAGCGTTGGATAGTTTTCTGCTGGATTCCCCGCAGTCCACCAAAGTGATCAAGGAAAATCTGGGCTGGCAGGGAAAGCTGATGGAAAGCCACTACAACCGGGCGATGAAGCCCCTGTGGAATTATCTGCTTCTGGTGGGTTATGGTGAAGTGCAGGATTCCAGTTTTCCCTCCCTGAACATGGCCGCTTCCCAGAATCTTTTCGAAGACCTCTGGCTTCAGTCTCAAAACCTCAGTCCCGAAAAGGCCGAGGCCTTTCTGGAAAACAAACTGGGCTCTGACAATCCGTTTTTCAAGTACGCACAGAAGATGGCGAAAAGCAGCGCGCAGCTTTAGTCTGCTGCCTTTTGCCAGCGCTGTATTTATTCAAAGCCGCGAAGGTGCTTTTGCCTCGGCATTAAATTCAGGAAAAAGTGAAGTCTATGCCAAGACATCACTTCATCCTTCTTTTGATTGCGGTTCTTTTCATTCACCCCACCCAGGCCAGGGCCGCGCCGGATGTGCAGTTTCAGACGGAATGTCAGGACGGGCAGGACCGAATCAGTCTGTCCTTCGTGGGTGATATTCTGGTGCATGAGGCTTTGTACCGTGCTGTAGTCAGCGGCACGCAGCACTTTAGCCAAATCTGGCGAAGGACCGATGCGCTGATGACCAAAGCACATTTTTCTGTGGGCAATCTGGAGGGACCGGCTGCATTGGGGGTCGATAAGCGAGGCAAGGACCACGGCGACGTCGGCTTTATCTATGATGAGGTGGTGTATTCGGGCTCTAATTTTTCCTTCAACTATCATCCGCGTATTTTGTCGGATCTGTATCGCTCGGGTTATGATCTTTTGACCGTGGCCAATAATCACTCTTTGGATCGCAGTTGGCTGGGGATTGACAAGACCATTCGCGCGGCACGCAATGTGGGGATTCCCACTGTGGGCATTCGTCTGTCATCAGAACGCAGCGGGGCCTTCCATCACATTGCCACCATTGGGGGCTTCCGGGTGGCCTTCCTAGGCTGCACGGAAATGAGCAACGGACACAACGACAGCAGGGATCAGGTGCTGTTTTGTTATAAGAACCCCGACAAGATGGTGGAGCTGATTAAAAGCATCACTGCGGATTCCAGTGTCGATGCGCTGATTTTGCTGCCGCACTGGGGGCAGGAATACAAACATTCTCCTGATTCTCGGCAGAAGGCTTTTGCAAAACGCTATCTGGAGGCCGGGGTGACGGCAATCATCGGCTCGCACCCCCATGTGCTGCAACCGTGGGAAAAGTATGTCACCAAGGACGGGCGCGAAACACTTGTGGCCTATTCACTGGGGAACTTCGTGGCGGGGCAGGCGGGCTTGGCGCGAAAGACCGGTCTGGTGGTTTATCTGGGGCTGGCCCGCAGCGCCGGCCGGGTGAAAGTCTTTGGCGCTTCTTACACGCCAACTTATCGTGAAGGTGCAGAGGTTTATCCAGTCACCAAAAATCAGGCGGTGTTCGATCATGTTGCCAGTATGTACGGCAAAGAACGCCGGCTTGATGCCGCCGGGGACCTGATGAGTCATCTGTGCACGAAAAGTGAATGATTTGCTCGGGCCCCGGAGTTACACTGGGGCCATGAGCGACAAAGACAAATTTCCTGTGACCCTGGCTATTCGTGAACTGCAAAAACATCAGGTGCAGTACACCGGACATCTTTTTCCCTATGAAGAAAAAGGCGGCACGTCTCATTCCTCAAAAGAACTGGGAGTTCCTGAACATCACGTGATCAAAACCCTGATCATGGAAAATGAAAAAAAGGAACCCCTGGTGGTTTTGATGCACGGGGATTTGCAGGTCTCAACAAAACAACTGGCGCGTGAGCTGGGTGTGAAAACGATTTCTCCGTGCAAGCCTGAAGTGGCGGATCGCCATTCAGGTTATCAGGTCGGCGGAACATCTCCGTTTGGAACCAAACGCGAGATGCCTGTGTACATGGAAAAAACCATTCTGGATCTGGATCTTATTTATATCAATGGCGGCAAGCGTGGATTCCTGGTTTCTTTGAAACCGCAGGAAGTCCAAAGGCTTTTACAACCAACTTTGGTTCACGTCGGTGTTAAAGCTTCTTGATTACCGTCTGCAATAAATAGATATTTTTTGTTTGTTTACATCTTCAAGATTCTCAAGATTGTCTTTGATGGACAATTTTTTGAACCCACATAGTCTGAGACCAGCGCTTGTTCGGAGGTTTCATGTCGTATGATGGCGGTGTCAGAAAGCTTGTGGAAGTGATTCAAAACCTGTCTGCGGCCCGGTCTTTAGATGAAATCACAAAGCTGGTGCGGACTGCCGCCCGGGTGATTGCCGATGCGGACGGAGCTACCTTTGTTTTAAAAGACGGGGACTTTTGTTTCTATGCAGACGAGGATGCGATCAGTCCTTTGTGGAAGGGTCAGCGTTTTCCGCTGGAGTCCTGCGTTTCCGGCTGGGCCATGCTGCACAAAGAAACCGTGATCATCGAGGATATTTATCGGGACTCTCGTGTGCCATGGGACGCTTATCGTCCGACCTTTGTTAAAAGCATGATGATGACCCCGATCCGGCGCGAGGACCCCATCGGCGCCATTGGCACTTATTGGAAAGACCAAAGACTTCCCACCGATGAGCAGCGCGAACTGTTGCGCGCGCTTGCAGACTCTGTTTCGGTCAGTATCGAAAATCTGAACAACTATAATGATCTGCAAAAACGTATCGAAGAACTGAAAGAAGCCAATCGCTCCAAGGACGAGTTTTTGATGACGGTGTCGCATGAACTGCGCACGCCTTTGAATTCGATCATGGGATGGGCCGAAATTCTGCTGGAGTCAAATCCCGGGGACAGGGACGCGCGCCTGGGGCTTGAAACCATCGAACGCAATGCACGCAATCAAACCCGCATCATCGAGGACCTGCTGGATTCCTCGCGCATTTTGCTGGGGCGTTTTCACATGGAAAAACATCCCGTGGATCTGGTGGAGGTGGTGAATCAGACGGTCGATGCGGTTCGTCTGATGGCGGAAAAAAAGGACATTCACATCGAGATCGCCAAGGGTGTGACCACCGCCATGATCCAAGGGGATGCCGAGCGACTGAAACAAATCGTCAATAATCTGCTGATCAATGCCATCAAGTTTTCACATGCCAAAAGCAAGGTCGAGGTGACCGTGGTCCGTCAGGGCCCCAGTTTCTCAGTTTCAGTAAAAGATGAAGGCGTCGGCATGGAGCCGGAGTTTATCCCCCAGGCCTTTGAACGATTCCGTCAGGCGGACGGCTCAACCACAAGAAAATTCGGCGGTCTGGGGCTGGGGCTGTCCATCTCACGGCACTTGGTAGAGGCTCACCAGGGAACCATTGTCGCCCGCAGCGCAGGGACAGGCAAAGGCTCGGAGTTCTCATTTTCAGTTCCCGCTTTAAGCAAGCAAGGGGAGATCCTTAACGAAACGCCGGCCACGCCCGCACCCCGCAACACCAAACCTCTACTGGGAGCTCACATTCTGGTGGTGGATGATGATAAAGACTCACTTCAGGTGATGGAAACAGTTTTGCGAATCAACGGTGCTGACGTGGTGGCGGCAGACTCCGTCGAGGAAGCGCTGCGGTCTCAAGGTGCGGTGGATCTGATTGTTTGTGATCTGAGCATGCCCGGTGAAGATGGCTTTTCTTTCGCGCACAGGATACGCGCCGGGGAAACCCGGTTTTCACGGCAGGTTCCGATGATGGCCTTGACGGCCTTCGTGGATAAGGGCAGTGAATCCAAAGCATTGGGAGAGGGATTTGATTCCTTTATGGGGAAGCCCTTTGCTGTTCCTCAGTTGATTCGCAGTCTGGTGGAACTTAACAGTGCGAACTATACGCATTAGCACAGTGATTGTGGGGACAGTTATCCTGGAGTAAGATCAGGGGAATCATAGAAATCGAGTTTCTTATGGCCTCTGCTGCTTCAGCAAAATCAGACGAACGATCCCAAAACCTTTTATTGTGGCTGGTCGCCATCGGCTTTTTCATGGAGACCCTGGATTCCACCATCGTCAACACCGCACTGCCGGGGATGGCGAAGAGTCTTGGTGAAAGTCCGCTTTACATGCAGTCCGTGGTGATTGCCTATTCCCTGACTATTGCGTTACTGATTCCTTCCTCGGGATGGATCACCGATCGCTTCGGAACCAAGAAGGTTTATCTGGGGGCGATCCTGGTGTTCACCCTGGGGTCGCTCTGCTGTGCCTTCTCTCAAACGTTGCCACAGTTGGTGATATCTCGCGTGTTGCAAGGGGCGGGGGGCGCCTTGTTGCTGCCGGTGGGGCGTCTGGCGGTTCTTCGCGCGTTTCCGGCTGACAAGTTTTTGCAAGCCATCAGCTTTGTCACCATTCCCGGTCTGATCGGCCCTTTGATTGGGCCCACCCTTGGCGGGTGGCTGGTTGAGTACGCTTCTTGGCACTGGATATTCCTGATCAACATTCCGGTCGGCCTTGTCGGGTGCTGGGCCACTTACAAACTGATGCCGGATCTTCGCGGGGCGAAAGCTTCGCGCTTTGATATTTCAGGTTATGTGCTTTTGGCATTCAGTATGGTGTCCATTTCATTCGGCATGGAAGGGCTGGCCGAACTGGGGCTGCGTCCGGGCCTGGTGATGATTCTGCTGGTGTTCGGTCTTGCAAGTTTGGCTGCGTACTGGCTGCATGCCGGGCGCACAGAGGCTCCGTTGTTTTCGTTGAATCTTTTTAAAATCGGAACCTATAACATCGGATTGCTGGGGAATTTATTCGCCCGTATCGGAAGTGGTGCGATGCCGTTTTTGCTGCCGCTGCTTTTGCAGGTGGGGTTGGGCTATTCGCCGTCCTACGCCGGAATGATGATGATCCCGATGGCGGTGGCCGGGATTCTGGCCAAACGCTTTGCCGCCCCCTTAATCACGCGCACGGGTTATCGCAATATGCTTGTCGGCAACACTTTGCTGGTGGGACTGACTATGGCAAGTTTTGCCTTGATGTCGGAATCCCAGCCGATGTGGCTTCGTCTGGTGCAGTTGTTCTTTTTTGGCTGGGTGAATTCCCTGCAGTTCACGGCGATGAACACGCTGACGCTGAAAGATCTGGGCAGTGAATACGCAAGCAGTGGCAACAGCCTTTATTCCATGATGCAAATGCTGGCGATGAGTCTGGCGGTCGCGGCGGCCGGGGCCATGCTGACAGGTTTTTCAGATCAGTTTGGTACAGCCAATCACGGTGCTTTGCGCACGTTCCAGTGGACTTTCATTTGTATGGGGGTGATCACCTGCAGTTCGGCGGCGATCTTCTGGCAGGTGCCGGAAGGGGAGCGCAAGAAAGAGCCCATCCCGCAAAGTGAACCGTCACTGCACTAGTAGCCTTCGTCGATCATCATCATGCGCTCTTCGTTGCGCATCAGTTCAAACCACAGGTTGTCTTCGCCATCGACCTCTTTGCTGCGCACTTTGTATTCTTTCAATGTGCCCTGGACAGACTTGTTGAAATCATTGTCCTTGAAGTTCACGCGGATGGTGCCGGCATCATTGTAGGTTGCAGCCGGGGTGAATTTTAAGTTCACTTTCATCTTTGGATTATGCCGGGTCATGGTGGCCTGCCACTCAGAAACCGGCACGGCTTTTTTCTCCAGTGACGGGTCCATCACATAAGGAACCAGTTCAGAACCTTTTTTAACCAGCACCACCGGGGCCACATGGTATTTCCAGTCCACGGTCATGCCGTTTTTGGTGGGATTCGGGCGGCGCAGGCGCGGTGATTCGTCTTCGTTCACGGATGCAAAGACCTTCAGCGGGGTGATACCTTTTAGCAGCATCAGGCGCGACATTTCATGGGCGCGCTCTTCGCAGCCCGCGATGGAAAACTCAAAAGGAATGTCGCCGTTGGACTTCAGTTCACTGAAAAGCTTTTGCGCATCGGCTTCGCTCATCACCGTGGCTTTATCTCCCTGAAGGGTGGCGGTGGCCACTTTGGCTTCGGTCGGCTTTTCGGTTTTGCACGGCACGTTTTCGCGGTTGTTCAGATAGCGAAGGGTGCTGTCTAAATTTGCGGCAAAGGACGACAGATCATCGGCGGCAAAGCCCGCCTGACAGAACAGCAAAAGAAGTGGCAAAATGATCTTACCCATGGGAATCTTTTCGGCAGGACACCCTTCAGGCATAAGTCATTTCACTGGATGATGGTCGGGGTTTTCAGGGGTATTTCCCAGGAGCAAATGAATGGCACAGCGATCTTTCCCGGCAGTATACATGCGAGGCGGCACCAGCCGCGTGGTGGTGTTCAAAAAAGACGATCTGCCTTCGGATCCGGCGCTTTGGAATGAGATTTTTCTGTCTTGCATGGGAAGCCCTGATTCACACGGTCGTCAGTTGGACGGCATGGGCGGCGGGATCTCTTCCCTTTCCAAAGTGTGTGTGCTGTCGCCTTCTTTGCGCGGAGATGCTGATGTGGATTACACCTTTGCCCAGGTGTCGGTGAACGAAGCCAAAGTGGATTACAAAGGCAACTGCGGCAACGTCAGTTCTGCAGTGGGGCCTTTTGCGGTGATGGCGGGATGGGTGAAGCCTGCGGGCAAAGAAGCCTGCGTGCGTATCTTTAATACCAACACCGCCAAAGTCATTCATGCTTACTTCCCGGTGGAAAATGGCGAGCCCGTTTTCACCGGTGACTTTGCCATCCCCGGAGTCAGTGGCACCGCCGCGCCGGTAAGGCTTGAGTTCCAGCAACCCGGTGGGGCGGTGACTGGAAAGCTTCTGCCCACCGGACAAGTTTGCGATACACTGAAAATCTCTGAGTCTGAATCCGTGGAAGTTTCTTTGGTGGATGCGGCGAACCCCTGTGTATTTGTGCGCGCTCAGGATGTGGGGTTGACGGGGGCAGAGACTCCGGCCCAGCTTGAAAGTTCTGGGGACCTGTTGAAAAAACTGGATCTGATTCGTCGAATGGGTTCAGTGAAGATGGGGATTGCGCCCGATCTTGAAACGGCCAAAAACTCGATCGCTATTCCATACATCGCTTTGGTCAGCGCACCGTCATCAGATGAAATGAATTTTTCGATGCGGGTGATTGCCAGCGGGCAGCCCCACAAGGCTTTGCCTTTGACTGTGTCTTTGTGTGCCGCCGTGGCCGCGAAGATTCCCGGAACTGTGGTTCATGAACTCGCGCAAAGAGTGACAGATGAAGTCCAGATCGGAATGCCCTCGGGTGTTCTGACGTTAAGTGCGGAAGTCACCACGGAAATGGGCCAGTGGACTGCCGTCAGCGGCAGTTTCTTCAGGACGGCAAGGCTGCTGTTTGCGGGCCGTATCTTCGGCTGAAAACCGTCCCGATGTAAAAACCTTGAACAGTTGAATGTCTTCTGGACGATTTCACAAGGGTGCTAAAGTGGCATAGCGGTTGCTTTAAGGGCTTCGGGCGATTTTGCCCGTTGGCTTTTGAGGTTCTTTGTGAGCAAGACACGATTTTTATCCCTTTTGATTTCGCTGATGCTGGTGGGGCCTGCGTCCCAGGCGGCACTGACCTGTGAATCTGTCTTTGCACCCAGTGTCTGGAAAGAAAGTGGCGGCAAGCCCTTTCCGCAGGATCCTGCAACTTTAAAAAGAATCCAGCACGAACAGCAGGAAAGTCTGAAGGTGTCCAAATTCCTGATGCAGGAAATGACTCGTCAGTCGACAGCGCTAAAAAATGCAAATAAAGGCAAAACGATAGAGCTGGATGTGCTGTGTCTGGGCGCCGGGCCACAGTGTGCGGCGGCGTCTTTGGTGCTGGGAAAAACCAACCTGAAGTCTTTGGTGGTTGAAAAGACCGATCTGGTGGCCAAGACTTTTGCGGAAAAAGATTTCTATATCAACAGCATTGAAGCTCAACGTCTGTCCATGCATGACTTCCCGGGTGGCGTGGGCAGTTTGTCCCATCTGACTTCGCAGATGTATGCGCATTCGACGCAACTTGCGACCCATATTCAAAGCCAGCAGTATGTTTCCAAAGTTCCCGTGATGCTTGAAACCACCGTGGTTGCCGTGAACAAGGTTGTGGTTGATGGCAGACTGCAGATTGAGGTGGTGACCGACCAGGGGATCACCCTGCGTGCCAAGAACGTGATTCTGGGAACGGGTCTTGGTGAAGTCGGAACCAAAGTCAAAGATGCCTCTTATCAGTCAGCCTTTGCAGAATATCAAAAGCTTCATCAAGCCGAGCCCGCTGTCCTGCGTCCGATCATGAGCACTGATGCCTTCCTGGTGTCCTTGCGTGAAAGTCGCCTGCAAAAACTCGGCGTGCACATGCCGCGCGATTTGATCATTATCGGAAACGGAGATGGCTCACGCATCGCGATTGAAGGCCTTTTGAATCCTCATGTTAAAACTCAAGAAGAATTCAAGATTCAGTGGATCGGCAATACCTTCCGCACCGCTGAAGAGTACATCCAAAGTCAGAACGGCTGGGATCGCTACGTTGATATGATCGTGCCGCAATACCACAAGAATCGTGTTACTGGTTTGCCTGGCCATGTGGAGAAGGTCGAGCGTCTGAATAACGGCCGTTATCTTGTGACGGTGCGGGATGCGAAGAACAACATCGTCAGTCAGGCTGAAGGCGACATGATTGTTGATTCCACCGGCTATACCAATCTGAATGGTCAATTGCTTTCGAATGTGGCGAAAAGTCCTGAAATGATTGATGTGATGGGTCCGTTGAAAGAATTGAATTTAGCTGAGACCGTTTTGGCTCGGCAGTATGCCGATGCAGGCGGGGAAAAATTGCCGATTTATGCTGTGGGCTCGGCTGCCGGCAATCTGGCTAAAGACACTGAATTGGCGGGTTCTCCGAATAAGAATCCGGTGGCCATTTTCAACACAGTGGCCAGGACCTCGCAGTTCATCTCGCAACTGATTGGCGCGAAGCCTTTGGAAAGCCAGCGGGGAGTTCGCTCCGAACGTCCTGGCACCAGGTCTTCTCAAGAGATTATCAAAGATCTTCAGGCACGTCGCGGGGCTCATTAGGCCCCCAGCGTCAGCATTCAATGAATTTGCGCGCTCCAGGGACCATGGTTAGAATTTTTAGCAATGATGTTTCTTCTGGTGTTTCTATCATTGATGCTGACGTTCTCGGTTTGTACGGTCTTAAGCTGTTATCTGTGGCCCTATCGTCGGCAGTTGTTGCACCGGATGATCCTGAGCATCCAGGTGACTTATGCCGTCTGGTCCTTTTCCATCATCACCGTTCTGGTCATTGATGACATGGCCATTAAAATCTTCATGACTCATCTGCGGCAGTTGGTTTTGCCCCCGCTGTGCGTGACGTGGGTTCTGGTGGGAGCTGCCATCTTCCTTCCGGACCTGTGGGAAAAGATAAGACGCTGGCAGTGGATTCTGTATGTGCTTCCTGCAGTTGTGATCGGAGCCAACGCCATGTCGTTAATGGGCTTTCCATTTGCGAAGGAATGGATCTTCTTTAACTTCCGTCTGGTAGAAGGCTTTGAAGGTCTTCCCATTTTTGAAAGAAGTGCTTTGCAAAAAGCCAATCTGCTGTATTCGTTCTTTTGGATTCTTGTTCTGTACCTGATCTATTTCTGGGTGATGGCCACCAAAAAGGGCCCGCGCCGCCGGCATGCGATTTATATGTTCCTGGCCAGCGTGATTCCGGTCGGAGCCGAAATTTTGGGACAGACCGTATTCAAGCTTCAGCCCCAGTTTACCCAGTTGACCGTCGCCGGGATCTGGCCCTCGATGCTGGCATTGAATTATGCGGCCGTTCGTGGGGATCTTCTGGAAATCAGCACTTTGGCGCAAAGAAGTGTGTTTGATCACTTGCCCAGTCCGGTGATTGTTTTGAACACTCACGGGGAATTCTGGGACTGCAATCAGGCCGCGAAAAAGTTGCTGGAGCTGGGGCCGAAGGATTTCGGCCAAAGAGCCTCACAGATCCCCGTCATTCGTGAGATTATGAATGGGGACGAGTCCATTGCCTACGCCAGCCGTACCTTCAGAATTGTCGAACACACGGTCCATATGACCAAGGGACCTGAAACTGCCAAGATTTATGTGCTGATGGACGTGACAGACCTTGAGGAAAGCAACCGCACCCTGCGCGAGCTGAACGCCCAGATTCTGCAAATGACCCGTTTCAGCCGCAAGGTACAGACGGTGTTGTCTCATGATCTGACGGGTTCCCTTTCCGGAGTGCAGATGCTGCTGACCGGAGTGATCAATCAGATGAAGCAAAACGAAGATCAAACCCCAGTGGATTCTTTGCAAAAGGTTCGTGATGCGAACAAGTCTTCGATGAATCTGTTGCGTGACGTGCTGGCCTGGAGTCACGAGGATGAAAGTCAGCGCAGCATCGACTTCCAGGGGCGGGTGAATGCCGCTATTGAACAGTTGTCACCGCAACTGCTGCAAAAGAATATTCAACTGCACAAAGAAATGCCCGAGCAGGAGATTCAACTTTTGGGGTCGGGTAAAGTGCTGGAGGCGGTTGTTCGCAATATCCTTTCAAATGCGATTCGCTTCAGTCCGCGTGAAGGTGTCGTGCGTGTGACCGGCAGAATGCTTGAGCGCCATGTTGAATTGAACATTCAGGATTATGGCCTCGGAATGTCGCAGGAGTTGATCGATGAAGTGTTCAGTTCAAGGGCGGCATTCGCAGCCACCAGTGGTGGTTTTGGTATCGGTTTGCACTTCACGAAGGACTTTATCACCCAAATGGGTGGTGTGCTCATCATAGAATCTGCAGAGGGAGAAGGGACTCTGGTCCGTGTACAATTGCCGTTATTTGGTTGACCTGATACACTGGTCAGAGAATAGTTGGGAAAGCATGAGCACACTAGAGAACACACTTCAGAATTCTGTATCGTTTTTTATTGTAGATGACCATCCGGTGACCCGTCATGGGTTGCGTGTGGCGCTGACTTCATTGTCACCAAAGATTCAGTGTGTGGGTGAAGCGTCCACTGTACCTGCGGCCCTGCAAAATCTTAAGAGTCTTGATGTGAACTATGTTGTGTTGGATCACATGTTGCCAGGCCAGTCCGGCATGGAGCTTATTACCATGGCGGCTTCCGCGCGTCCGGATCTGAAATTTATGCTGGTCACTCAGTGTGAAGATGCGGAAACACTGGCACAGTATCAGCGCATGGGTGTGAAGGTGCTCCTGTCCAAAATCTCTGCCATGGATGTTCTCGAAGATGCGGTGAAATGTCTGATTGAAGACAAAAACTATCTTTGCCCTGCTTTTGAAAAAATCATGGAAGAACCGCGCCTGACGAATGTGCTGACACCGCGGGAACTGGAAGTCGTGCGCATGATCGCTCAAGGCAAGACCAACAAAGAAGTGGCCGCATGTCTGGAGTGTTCAGAGCACACCATCAAAACTCACAAAACCAATGTGATGCGAAAGCTGAATCTTTCCAACGCTGTTGAAATCAGCGTCTGGGCCCTGAAGCGCAATCTGGCTTAAAGGCCCTTCCGTTTTTTTATTAAACCTGTTTTGCGAACTGCACATCCAAAGAGATGCTGACGTCGTCACCGACCAGCACGCCACCGGCCTCCAGGGCCGCGTTCCAGGTCAGACCGAAATCCTTGCGTTTGATTTTGGTCGTCGCAGAAATCCCGATTTTAATATTTCCATACGGGTCTTTCATTTCCGCCGTCGGACCTTCCACTGCCAGAACCACCTCTTTGGTAACTCCATGAATGGTCAAGTTTCCGGTGACCTTCAGATCGTCGCCATCTTTTTCCACTTTGGTGGATTTGAAGTTCAGGGTCGGATACTTTTCTACGTCAAAGAAGTCAGCACTCTTTAAGTGGGTGTCGCGCTGGGTTTCACGGGTGTTTATGCTGGAAGCATCGATCACCGCTTCAATGGAAGATTTGGTGATGTCAGATGAATCCAAAGAAAGGCTGCCGGACAGTTTTTCAAAGCCGCCGTGAACTTTGGCAATCATCATGTGTTTGATGGTGAAGTTGGCGCTGGAGTGCATGGGGTCGATGTTCCATTTAGTGGTTGTCATGTGTTCCTCCTTCAAGGGGATGAGTGTTCGTTATGGATTCATCCTGCCATGGGTGGGATTGTTGCGTAAGGAGACATATCTGCAATAGATTGTTGCAAATATGGAACTATCCTGAATCTTCGTTTCAAGATAAGATGATCCGCATAAGGAGACTATATGAAAGTCGAAAACAAACTGAATGACAGATTCACCCTGCCAATTCCCGGAGCCGGGGAGGGTGTGCTTTTGTATCGTCGGGGCCGAAACAACGCTTTGGATCTTTATTCCACTGTGGTGCCGGAAGCGGCGCGAGGTCAGAATCTGGGAGACAAGCTGGTCAGGGCGGCGTTGGATTTCGCCAAACAGGAAGGGGTCAAAATCATCCCGACCTGCCCCTATGTGGCGCACTGGTTTAGCAAACATCCCGAAGAGTCCGGGATGTTGCTTTAAAGCTACTGAGGGTAAATCTGGCGGCCGTGCTGAAGGCCGAACTCAAGAATCTGATCCGGTGAAATGCCCGGGTCATTGCGATGGATCCAATCCGGATAGTATTTCACATAGTGAGTCCCGGCGAAGCTCATCGGCAGGGGCTTCATATTCAGGGCAATTCCCACCAGCTTGGAACAATACGTCTTTTGATTGTCCCAGATGAAATTATAATCAAACGGCAATCCCATCTGCCCCAGCAAAGCCTGCTCATTGACCAGTTCATCCGGGATTTCCACACGGATATGACCGGCGGGCAGGTGGTGGGCGGGAACGCGGCGGCCCCCTTCACGGGTGTCAGCTTCGTACACGTAAGACTTGTATTCCAGGGTTACGTGGAACAACGGCTGAGGCACGCGGGGGTTGCTGTAAAAATGCAACACTGCCGCGAAACTTTGCGCAGAAAACAACAGGCCAAACAAGGATAACAGAAGGCTTTTTCTCATGAACCCATGCATAGTCCTCTGGCTGCGGTTTGGCAAGGGCAGTGGGCTGGTTTTTACGAATTTCACTGGGTAAATTATGCAAGGGCCATTGCTTGCCTATAGGGCGGGCAAGGAGTAGGTTCATGCTCATAACGACCCTTCCTTTACTTGAGGATTATTCGTGGAAACCGACAATAAATACGCGCGCCCTGTTTATATTCCATACTCTGGAACTGTCCTGCTTGAAATGTCTTTGCTAAACAAAGGAAGTGCCTTTTCTGACGAGGAACGCACGCATTTAAACCTGCACGGCCTGGTGCCTCAGACGATTGAAACCATCGAAGAGCAGGCCCAGCGTGTGTACTCCCAGTACCGTCTGCTGAAGTCCGACATCGACAAACACGTTTATCTGCGCAACCTGCAGGACACAAACGAAACGTTGTTCTATCATCTGTTGGTGAATCATCTGACCGAAATGATGCCGATCATTTACACGCCAGTGGTGGGTGAGGCCTGCGAACATTTTTCCGAGATCTATCGCGCCTCGCGCGGTCTGTTCATTTCCTATCCGAACAAGGACCGTATTGATGAAATGCTTCGCAACGTGACCAAACAAAAAGTCAAAGTCATCGTCGTGACCGATGGCGAACGCATTTTGGGCCTGGGGGACCAGGGCATTGGCGGCATGGGGATTCCTATCGGAAAGCTTTCGCTGTACACGGCTTGTGGCGGTATCAGTCCGGCGTACACATTGCCGGTGGTGCTGGATGTGGGCACCAACAACCAGGCGCTGATCAACGATCCGTTGTACATGGGTTGGCGTCAGCCGCGCATTACCGGTCAGGAATACGAAGACTTCGTCGACGCCTTTGTGCAGGCGGTGAAACGCCGCTGGCCGGATGTACTGTTGCAGTTTGAAGATTTCGCGCAGAAAAATGCGTCACCGATTTTGAAGCGTTATCGTGATGAGATCTGCAGTTTCAATGACGACATTCAAGGCACCGCCGCCGTGACGGTGGGCTGTCTTATAGCGGCCAGTCGCGCCAACGGGGGACGTCTGCGCGATCAGCGGGTGGTCTTCCTGGGGGCCGGTTCTGCGGGCTGCGGTATTGCTGAACAAATTATTGCCGAAATGAAGCACGAAGGGCTTAGCGATGAACAGGCCCGTCAGCAGGTGTTTATGGTGGACCGTTTTGGTCTTTTGACCGACAAGATGCCAAACCTGCTCGAGTTCCAAAGTCCTTTGGTGCAAAAAGCCGAGACGCTGGCTTCCTGGGAAATCTCTAACGACGAGATTTCACTGCTGGACACTGTTCGCAACGCCAAGCCGACGATCCTGATCGGAGTGTCCGCGCAGCCGGGTCTGTTCACCGAAGAAATCATCCGCACCATGCATAGCCATTGTGAGCATCCCATTGTGATGCCGCTGTCGAATCCGACGTCGCGTGTGGAAGCCACACCCGCGGACATTCTGCGCTGGACAGACGGTAAAGCCTTGGTGGCAACGGGCAGTCCCTTTATGCCGGTGCATATCAATGACCAGATTTACCCGATTGCTCAGTGTAATAACTCGTACATCTTCCCGGGGATCGGCTTGGGGGTTTTGGCTTGTGGAGCCCGCCGCGTGACGGACTCGATGTTGATGGCCGCCAGCAGTGCTTTGGCCGATTGTTCTCCGCTAGCGCAAAATGGCAAAGGAGCCTTGCTGCCAGAGCTATCTCAGATCGAAAAAGTGTCGCGCACGATTGCCTTTGCGGTGGCGAAAGCGGCACAGGCTGATGACGTGGCTTTGAAGGTCACTGATGAAGAGCTTTTGGCATTGATCGATAAAAACTACTGGTATCCGAAGTATCGCAGCTATAAGCATGCATCGTCTTAGTGTTTCTGGATTGTAATAGTCTTGACTGAGGCTTAGCTTGAACTTGCAAACGGGGGCTGCTATTTCGTGACTGCAACTAAATCACAGTCAATTGACATACTTCGGAGCCGGCCATTCGTTTCATCTGTACGTTCCTTATTCTAATTGCCTTTCAGTTCGGTCACGCGGCTGTGACGGACATCACCACCCAAGTGCAAATGGGCGAAGCTCCCGCTTTCGTCAATAACCCGGCAGATGTGGAATTTGTTCCCGCTGGTGTCAAAGAACTGTCGCGTGGTTACACCATAGAAGATCAGTGGTTTAAGATTTCTTTGCACAATGATCACAACACACCTCAGTCAAAAGTGCTTTATTTTGATGCCCCCCTGATGGGGCGCTTGTACTTGCAAAAGCAGGGCGACTCGTTGGCGCTGTCTTCCGGTCCCGGTCTGCCTTTGGCGGAAAGGGCTTTTAAAAGTCGCTTTGGGGCCTTTCCGATCGAGCTGGGCCCCGATGAAACCGCAACGTACTATATTAAACGTGATTCCCATCATGCGCTGAACACGCGGGTCTTTTGGGCGGATCCGGCGGACCTTGAACATCAGGATGATCTGGCGCGCACCATTTTTTATTTCTATCTGGGCGGGATTTTTTCTCTGGTGGTTTACAATCTTCTGCTGGGTTTTTTCACCACGCAGAAAGATCACGTCAGCTATTCATTCTTTGCGGCAAGCTTCGGTGTGACCGCTCTGGTTTTGCACGGGGTGTTTGACAGCTATCTGCTTCCCAACGGCAAATTTGTCTTTTCCAACTATCTGATGTTCTTTTCCTCGGTCAGTCTTTTTTCGGCCAGTCTTTTTGTGGAAAGATTCTTAAGCATCAAAAAAGAATTCGCCGTCGGTTACTGGGGGCTTCGCCTGTTTTTGGCACTTTCGGTGGTGACGATGGTGGGAAGCCTGTTTGCGCCGGTGTATCGTGAATTGTTCTTTTTGGGATATCTGATCGATATTGCCATCGGGGCGGCGATCTTGTTCTTTATTTTCTGTGGTTTCTATTCCCTGATTCGCTACAGGCACAAACTGGCGTCTTATTTCCTGTTAAGCTGGCTGGTGGTGTTGATCGGAACTTTTGTTTGGTTTGCATCCATTCATGGCTTTATCCGCGGCAATATCTACACTCAGTACTCGCTGCTTCTGGCGAATCTGGGCGAAATGATCGTGTTGTCTTTGGGACTGGCTTACAAGATCCGCGTGTTGGACGAGGAAAAACGTCTGGCTCAGCAAGCCGCCGTGGACAAGGAACGTTATCACCGTCTGGTGCGGGTGCTTTCACATGACGTTGCAAACACGGTTTCGGGGCTTTTGTATCATTCAGAAATGCTGAAAGATCACGTCACTGCCCAGGCTGGGGATGCGCACCTGGATCGTATCAACAAATCCACCACCAAACTGAATCAGATTCTGAAATCGGTCCGTCAGGAAGAGGTCTATCACGTCTTCAAACAGAACGCAGAAATGCAGTTGGTGGAGCTGGCCTCGGCATGCTGGGAAGCTGTGAATCACTATTCCTGGCAGATTGAGGAAAAAGAACTGCTGATCGAAGTCGAAATTGAAAATGATCTGTGTGTGCGAGCCGACCGCTCGGCGCTTATCAATCAGGTGCTTTCCAATATTCTTTCCAACAGTATCAAATTTTCTGAACCGGGCCGCGAGATCCGTTTGCTGGCGCATAAACAGGATGACGGTGTGGTTCTGGAAATACGGGATCAGGGGCTGGGCATTCATCCCAGCGAAGTCAGTCTGCTGTTCAAACGCAACCGGTTGTTCTCTCACAAGGGCACCGGAAATGAAGAGGGCACAGGCTTTGGCACCTCGCTGATTGCAGAATACATGCAGTTGTTCGGCGGTCAGGTGGAAGTGTCTTCAGTTCATCATTCGATCCATCCGGCCTCGGGCACAACGGTGAAGCTGGTCTTTCCCCACCCATGATATCGTCTCGGTCTGAGACACAGTTGCAGTGACAAATAATGCCGTGTTTCCCCTGACTAGACACCTTCCGTGACTGGGATGGTATCTGGTGGGTCCCCAGCGGGCACGCCGAGTGCACTTTAAAGCCCCACAGGGGGCGCCATATGAAAAATCAAAAAATCCGCATTCTGGCTTGTGTTTTGGGGCTTTTCAGTTCCTTCCAGGCCACGGCCTTTGTGGAACTGGAAAAGCGTCAGCCTCTGGAAGTTGAAGACGGTCGTCTGACCCCGTACTGGGCGCAGGAATACATCGGCGCTGATCTGGTGAAAGAGGAAATGCGTCTGCTTCCGAATCTGCAGCGTGTTCCCATGGCTGTCTATGACGTGGGCTTTGAAAAAGAACACATCAATCTGGCTTTTGATATTCCGGTGGATCGCGCCATGAACGGAAACCGTCCGATGAAAGGGCATCACGGCACCAGCGTGGCGTCGTTGATCAATGGCAAGGGCATGGTTTCGGTTTCTGAATTTGTGAACTATGTGCAGCTTAAAAAAGTATCCCCGGCGGTGTTCTATTTTGGCGCTGTCAGAGAACTGAAAGAGCTTCCAGTAAAACCACAGGTGATTTCAAATTCCATGGGCTGGACATCTGAATCCGTCCTGGAACTGGCCACGGAAGTGGACCAGATGGGCATCATCTGGGTGATGGCGGCCGGTAACGAACATCCCAACGAAATTGCTGAACACGAACGGGTCGCGCCGGTCATCAGCGTCGGATCTTATTCGCCTCGGGGACTTCAAACTCTGTCGTCCCAGGAATCCGATCAACTGGACATTCTGGCTCCGGCGGATGAATACCAGGCGGCCCTTGATGGCAACGGACAAGAGGTTTTGTTTGGTGAGACCAGTGGTGCCACCCCTTTGATTTCCGCGTCCATCGCCAATGCCAAGGCGCTGATTCCGTCTTTGTCCCGTGCCCAGATTGAAAGCCTGATGAAAAGAACGGCGATACGTTCTTTCCACAGTCTGTATTCGGAAAAGAACAAGGCCGGACTTTTTAATGCTTATCGTTTCTTCAAGGTGGTGCAGCGTCTGCATGCGGTGTGCGGTGCCAATGCCCCGTGCATTCAGGCCCAGATGGACAATCGTCAGAACTATCTGTTTGAAGCTCAAGTCTTAAGCCCGCGTATCACGGCAGTTTGCCATTCCAGACAGGGACTTTCCAAGGCCGAAATGAAAGCCCTGCGCACGCAGTATTTGCTGAACGCTGAACAATCCCAGTACGCGCGTTTGCTTTCTTGTGCCTATCGCAATGAGGGTTACAGCATCAATGCGGACTACTATGAAAACATAGCCCTGATTCACGAAAATCCCAAGGCCTTGCAAAACAAAATTCAGACCCATGCAGTCCAGGCTGTACTGCATGGCTACACGGCAAGTGCTTCCTTGCGTGATCTGCAGATATTAAATGATTCTTTCCGCGAAGCCCTGCTCAAGATCCTTTCCGGTGAAACGGGAATGGAACAGTATCAGGCGCGGGATCTGTTGAAAGCCTACGACAACACCGTGAAAGTGGAGCTTCCCTAGATGAAACTTCTGCTGTTGCTGTCATTGCTGATTTCCTGCCGGGTTCTGGCATTTGTCGAGCTCGAGGATCGCAAGGCCCTGGAGGTGGAAGGCGAAAAGCTGACCCCGTTCTGGGCGCAGGAATACATTGGCGCGGATCTGGTGAAAGAGGAAATGCGCCAAATACCGGGGCTGGTGAAGGTGCCGGTTTCGGTTTATGACATTGGATTTGAAAAAGATCACATCAAACTCACACGGGACATCGAAGTGGACACCGCCTCTGGCGGTATGGGTGAGGTGGGTTATGGCGGGCACGGCACCAGTGTCGCAAGTCTGCTGAACTGGCCGGGAATGGTGTCGGCTTCAGAGGTCGTGGACTTCGTGCAGCTTCGCCGGGTCAGTCCGGATATTTTTTATTATTCAGCCTTGCAGGAAGTTAAATCAATGTCCGTGCGCCCGTGGATCATTTCCAATTCCATGGGATGGGAAACGGCGGAAGTCACTGGTTACGCCCGGCAGGCCGATCAGATGGGCATCATCTGGGTGATGGCGGCCGGCAATTCCCATCCACTGAAGATTGAGGATCACGAACGTCTGGCGCCTGTGATCAGTGTCGGATCCTATTCTCCACGAGGGCTGCAGACGATATATTCTCAGGAGTCTGATCAACTGGACATTCTGGCGCCGGGTGATGACTATCAGGCCGCCATAGACGGAATGGGGCAGAGGGCCTTGTTTGGTGCGACCAGCGGGGCGACGCCGCTGGTGACGGCTACAATCGCGAATGTGAAATCGCTGCTTCCGTCACTGGGCCGTTCAGAAATCGAATTTTTGCTGAAGAAAACCGCGTTGGCCTCTTTTCACAGTTTGTATTTGCCGGATAATAAAACGGGTCTTTTGAATTCGTATAAAGCGTGGAAGGTCGCGGAAAGGCTGTTTGCCATCTGCGGGAAGGACGAGGCCTGTTTACAGCAGCAAATTCGCAATGGGCGCAATTACGTGTTCAAAGAGGCCCGCTTGACCGCCAAGGTGGAAGGGGTGTGTGCGGGGAAAACTGTTTTAGCAAAGCAAGAGATGAATGATCTGCGCCGGCAGTATTTTCTGAATCCGCAAATCACCCGCTATGCCCGGCTTCTATCCTGCGCCTATGGAAATGAGGGTTACAGCGTTAATGCCGACAACTATGATTCGATGGTTTTGATCCAGTCAGACCCCGTCGCCATGCAAGCCAAAGTCCGACGACAGGCCGTGCGGGCTGTGCAGAAAAATCATGTCAACAGCGGGGCTCTTCGTGATGTGCAAATACTGGATGATTCCTTCCGGGAGGCACTGGTCCTGGCTCTAAAAGACGGCCATGGTTTGTACCCCAGCCGGGCGAGGGAATTTCTGGAAAAGTACGATCAAACAGGTCGAGTGGAGCTCTCGGATCGGTCCAAAATCTCAAAAAAGAGCAGTAAAAAAACTGTGAAATAAAAATCAATGAAGGCACGGCAAATCCCCCATCCGTGTGAGCTTGCGCTCATGTTGAGGGGTGTTTATTACAGACCTGCAAGACAAGGGGTCGTTTTGGAAAAATGTTGGAACTCAAAGCTCATAAAATGCTTATTGGTTTACAGGATTACTGGTTCCTAATTTTCTCGGCTTTCGGCGGAAAGATTAAGATTTAGACAAAACAAAATCATCCTCTCGTCCTTTGAAATATTCCTACCGAACAGTTGTAGGTCGAATATTTGTAAGGAGAGACCTTCGATGAGTACTGCACGTAAAATTGTAGAACAAAGTCCCCAGCTTGATGAACTTACCAGCCTCCGCGAAGAAATCAAGGCGCTGCATCGGGTGCAGGCAGTGATCGAGTTCAACCTCGATGGCACTATCATCACGGCCAACGAAAACTTTCTGGGTGCGTTGGGGTACTCTCTTGAAGAGATTCAGGACCACCATCACTCCATGTTCTGCGAACCAGAGTATGGCAGAAGTGTGGAATACAAGAAATTCTGGCAGACTTTGGCTAAAGGTGAATTTGTCGCCGGTGAATTCAAACGTCTCACCAAAAGCGGCAAAGAAATCTGGATCAATGCTTCTTACAATCCGATTTTTGATAACGAAGGCAATCCCTGCAAGGTGGTGAAGTTCGCCACAGACATCACGGCCCAGAAAGCCAAAACCTCTGAATACGAAGGCAAAGTGACGGCGATCAGCCGGGCGCAGGCTGTTATCGAATTCAACCTCGATGGCACGATCATCAGCGCCAATGAAAACTTCCTGGCGACCGTGGGCTATGGCCTTAGTGACATCCAGGGCCATCATCATCGCATGTTCTGCGATCCGGCTTATACAAGTTCCCCGGAATACAAAATGTTCTGGGAAAAGCTGGCGCGCGGCGAGTTTGAGGCAGGCGAATTCAAGCGTTTTGCCAAGGGCGGTCGCGAGGTTTGGATTAATGCTTCTTACAATCCGATTTTCAATGCCGATGGCAAGCCCTGCAAGGTGGTGAAATTTGCCACCGACATCACGGCTGCAAAAATGAGAGCCGCTGAAGATGCGGGAAAAATTTCCGCCATTGGCAAAGCGCAGGCGGTGATTGAATTTAACATGGATGGCACGATCATCAGTGCCAATGAAAACTTCCTTGCAACCGTGGGCTATGGCCTGTCGGAAATTCAGGGGAAACATCACCGCATGTTCTGCAGCAGTGAATACACGGGAAGTCCTGACTATGCAAATTTCTGGGCGAAACTGAACCGCGGTGAATTTGATTCCGGCCGCTATCAGCGCGTGGGTGCGGGGGGCAAGTCCATCTGGATCCAGGCCACATACAATCCGATCATGGATATGAATGGCAAGCCTTATAAAGTAGTGAAATTCGCCAGTGACATCACCAAGCAGGTTGAACTGGAACAAGAGGTAAAAAGAAAAGCCGAAGAAGACCAAATGAAAGTCGATGCCCTGCTGCTGACCGTAAATAAGGCCGCAGCCGGTGACCTGACTTCCCCTATCACAGTTTCCGGCGCGGATGCCATTGGCCAGTTGGCTGATGGTATCCAGAAAATGATGGTGGATCTGCGGGGAGTGATCTCCGTGGTTGTTTCCTCAGCGAATAACTTCGGAACCTCTTCCAAATCCATCGCAGAGCAGTCCACCTCCGTGGCCGCTGGTGCCCAGAGTTTGGGCGCGACGGTTGAAGAAATGAACGCTTCCATTGAAGAATTCACAGCTTCCATCGCATCGATTGCTGACAACACCAAACAGGCCAATGAGCTGGCAAAAGTCACTCAGAAGGAAGCTGAACAGGGCAGTCAGGCCATTGCCAAGTCCATCGAGGCCATGGAGCTGATCAATAAGTCCTCTGAAGACATCAGCGAGATCATCAAGGTGATCAGCGAGATCGCAAGTCAGACGAATCTTCTGGCCTTCAATGCGGCGATCGAGGCGGCACGTGCCGGTGAGCACGGTCTGGGCTTCTCGGTGGTTGCGGACGAGGTTCGCAAGCTGGCGGAAAGATCATCGCAGGCAACGAAAGAGATTTCCAAACTGATCAACGAATCCACCAAGCGCGTGGAACAGGGCAGCTCCATTTCCAAGCAGGCCGGCGAAGCCTTCAGCAAAATCGTGGCGGGTATCGAAAAGACCACCCAGTCCATCTCTGAAGTCACTCTGGCGGCGGAAGAGCAGTCTGAGGCAGCCAAAGGTGTCAGTGCTTCGATTCAGCACATTGCTGCTGAATCCGAGAAATCGGCGCAGTCATCTGAAACCATTGCAAACAACACCGGCATGCTGGTGAAAGAAGCCGACGACCTGAACAGAACTGTGGCTAGATTTGTGGTGTAAACGTGGCAGAAGCAGCAAAGAAACTGGAAGGAGCAGCCCTGACAAGGCTGCTTTCTTTGGTAAAGACACATACCGGGATCACCATGGAAGAGCGCAAGCGCGACATGCTCACCGCTCGGATCAAACCGCGTTTGAGGATATTGGGCCTTGAATCCATGGAAGACTATATCGACCACCTGGAACAGGGAAAGGTCGAGATTCAGGACTTTGTTAATCTGGTCACCACCAACGAAACCCACTTCTTCCGCACCCAGGCGGTGTGGGACTACTTCCAGAACGAATACCTTCCGGAGTGGTATAAAAAGAATCCGGATACGATCCTCAGAATCTGGTCGGCGGCAGCCTCGACTGGGGAAGAAGCCCACTCTTTGGGAATGGCTTGCGAGGAGTTCCGTTTCAAACATCCGTCTTTCAAATACAAAGTCATGGGTTCAGATATCGACACGGAAGTGCTGGCCAAGGCACGTTCGGGTGTTTTCAGGGACCGGACTTTGGATGAATTGAAAAATCGCCATCCGACGCTGGTGGAAAAATATTTCCGTGAGCAGGCCGACGGCACTTTCCGCATCAGCCCGGTGGTCAGCGCCAATCTGGAGTTTTTCCAGCACAACCTGCACAAAGCGCCGCCGAAGGGTCTGATGTTTGATATCGTTTTTCTGCGCAATGTTTTGATTTACTTCAACGACCAGGATCAGGAACTGGTGCTTTCCAATATGCACCGGGCTTTGAAGCCGGAAGGCATGCTGATCCTGGGTGAATCCGAATCTTTGGCGCGGCATAAGGCGCAGTTCACGTTCAAGAAACCTCTGATCTATATGAAGGGCTGATATGTTGCCGGTCGAACACCACGTCAGAATCGGTCAGATCCTGATCGCTGAAAACGGCGAGGTGCTGAAGACTGTATTGGGTTCATGTGTCGGCATTGCGCTGGTGTGGCGCCGGCAGAACAAATGGGCCCTGGCCCACTGTCTGCTGCCGTACCCGGAAACCTTCAAAGAAGACAAAGACGCCCGTTATGTCAGTCAGACCATTCCCCGCATGCTGGAAAGAATGGGCGCGACTCTGGCGGATGTTTCCGAGATGGAAGCCATCGTCGCTGGTGGCGGCCGCATGATGGACGGGGATAAAAGCTATACTAAATTTGTCGTCGGAGATGAGAATCTGAAAGCGGCAAAAGCGGTGCTGGAAAAACACCGCATCCGCATTGTGGCCTTTGAGCCCGGCGGCGAACAGGGAACCAAGATGCGTATCGCCGGTGACGGTGATTATTCCATCGAAAGACTTCCCAAGACGGGTTAGGAAGAAACTATGAAAAGCTCTTCGCATATGCAAATGTTTGCTTCTTTCCGACTGGGTCAGGCGGAACTGGCCGTTTCGATTTCGTCCCTGCAGGAAGTCGTCAACTATCCGGAAAAAATCACTCTGGTGCCCCTGGCGCCGGATTATCTGACGGGTTTGTTCAATCTGCGTGGCACGGTCACACCGATTGTGGATATCGGCCGCCTGCTGGATGTGGAAACTTCCGGCAACAACAGTGTCAAAAAAGTGGCGATCGTGCATGTCAACGGCGTGCGTATCGGTTTGCTTTTTGACTCCACTTCAGAAATTTTAAATGTTCAGGCCGGGGACATCTCGCGCTTTGACAATCCTCTGGAAGGTCGTAAATCCGTCATCCGCAGTGTGCTGAAGCTGAATGGCGGGGATCGCATCGTCGAGGTGCTGGATCCTGAAGCTTTGATCAAGATTGAAAACATCCCGCAGATTCTGGAACAAAGCCGCAGCACTGCGACGGAAATGACCCGCAAGGCCTCCAAACGGGACCAGTGCATCACTGTGCGCTCCGGAGCGTTGGAATTTGGTCTGAGCATTTCCGGGATTCGCGAGATCATTCGCGTTCCTGAAATCAAGCGCAGCGTATTGGCGGTGGACTACTGTATCGGCATGGTGAACCTGCGGGGCACAATCATTCCGATTTTGGATTTCCGCATGTTCCTGAAGATTGAAGGCGAAGAATGCAAGGACCTTGAGTCCCGTCGCATCGTGATTTTGAAGCTTCAGAATATTCAGGTGGGTTTTCTGGTCGACAGTGTCGATAGCATCGTGACCTTCTTTGAGGAGGAAGTGCTGCCGATTCCGATGTTTGCCCAGGAAAAAGTCGAGATGATGCGCGGCCTGCTGGCGCAGGAAAACAAAGCCAATGTTGTGCTGCTGAACGAAAGCAAAATTCTTTCAGATCAAGAGATCCTGGCCATCACTCGCGGGCATGATTCTTTGTATGGCAATCGCGAGAAAGAGGCCGAGGCGGCCAAAGCCAAGACCGAAAGAAAACCGTATATTTCCTTCCGTCTGGATTTCATGCTGTCGACGCGCTTAAGTTCGATCGACGAGATTGCCAAGGTGGAAGGTGAATTGATGCGCCCGCCGGGTTATCCGGAGTATGTCGTGGGAATGATGAAAATGCGCGGGGAAGTCGTGACAATCGTGGATTTGCGCAGCTTCTATGGAATGAAGCCGGCCACGGACCTGGTCAATTCCCGGGTTTTGATCGTAAAGGGCCAGCAAAGCAAGTTCGGTCTGCTGGTGGATTCTGTGGAGTCGATTGACACCGTGGATGAGGCCAATAAGACGCGTATTCCGACGATCCTTGCTCCGGAAGCGACGAAGACTTTGCAGGGCCATATGAAAGAAATTGTCGAAGTCACGGACCTTGCCGGTGTGAAAAAGACGTTTATGATTTTGGACGTGCCGGAACTTATGAATCGCCTTGATGTCCGCGCGGCATAAATAACAAACTGATTACTTGACGTTTTCCTGCAAGTGCTGGAGTAGTCATGCAAAGGGAACTTTGTATGACGACGACTGTAAAACGAATCCTGCAAATCGGTATTTTATTGCTGGGCCTGTACAGCCTTGCGGGATTTGTTCTGGCTCCCTGGATCATCAAATCTCAAATCATCCAACAATGTGAAAAGCGGCTGCAGACGACCCCGAAGGTGGGGGCGGTGTCGCTCAATCCCTTTACCTTCGAACTTCTAATTAAAGACTTTCTGCTGCCTTCCAAAGATCAGGAAAAGCCGCGCCTGGCGTTCAATCATTTTTCCGTGAATCTGACTTGGTATGCGCTTTTTAATCAGGAAATTCGTTTAAAAAGTGTGATGCTTGACGGGGCGGCAGCGCGCTTTGTGGTATTTAAAAGTGGTGACACCAACTGGGAATTGACGCCGACCGGGGAACCCGAAAAAGACACTTCTCAGGATTCAGATTGGATTTTGACGCTGGAGCAAATTCAAATCCGTGAAAGTGGTGTGGACTTTTTTGACTACACTCACGCCACGCCGCTGGAACTTCCTTTGGGACCCATGAATCTGGCCGCTGCCAATATCAGTACATCTTTGGGCTCCAGGACCTCTTTGAAGTCTTTGAACATTTCTTTCGGTGAACAAGGATCATTGAATTTAAGCGGGGACATGCAGTTAAAACCTGTCACCGTCAATCTTATCGTGGAGGCACGTCAAGTGCCGTTGGATTTTTTGACAGCTTATCTTTCGGATCATACTTATTTGACGCTGAAAAAGGGCCAGGCCGACACAGTGTCACGCATTCAATATCAGAATGGCCGAGTGCGTGTAACCGGCGAAGCCCAGATCCACGACTTGGCGCTGGTGCCGGAAAATCAGGATAAGCCCGTGGTGGAATGGGCGCAGTTGGATTTGCAAGGCATAGATGTCACCACTGGCCCGGTGGATTTAAAGGCTGCCGAGTTGGTGTTGAAAGGTCTTAAAACTGACGTGGAGTTGCGAAAAGACGGCACGTTGAACTTCCGCTCCTTCGTGAAGAAATCTCCGCAGGCCCCCGCGGAAGCGGAAATCACCAAGCCTGCTGACGCCACAAAAAAAGCGCCGCTAAAATATTATATTGAAAAACTGACTTTAAGCGACGGCCTTGTGAACTACGCGGATCTGCAGATCCGTCCCAATTTTAAAGCGCTGGTGCATGATCTTGAGGGTTCTGTCGGACCGATTTCCCCAAAGGCGGATGAAAAGATTCAAATTGCTTTGTCCGGGCAGGTTGAAGCCTATGGAAAATTCAAGGGCAAAGGTTTTGTGATTCCGGGAACCAAGCGCCCCACGCTGGATCTGGACATGAACTTCCACAATATCGAAATGACGACCTTTACGCCTTATTCAGGACACTTCGCCGGATACGAAATCAAAAAAGGAAAGCTTTTCCTGGATTTGAACTACAAGCTTGTCAACAGTCGTATCAAAGGCAGCAACAAGGTGCTGCTGGATCAGTTCACTTTGGGGGACAAGGTTGAAAGCAAGAATGCGACCGGCTGGCCATTAAAGTTGGGTTTGGCATTGATGAAGGACCGCAAAGGGCAAATCAAGTTTCAACTGCCGGTGGAAGGGGATGTGAATTCTCCGTCCTTTTCATTGGGTAATCTGATTTGGACGGCCGTCAAAAACATGATCATCAATATCGTGGCGGCACCCTTTGATTTTCTTGCAAGCCTGGTCGGTGGCGGCGATGACATGCAGGACATCCGCTTCGCTCCGGGACAGAGCGAGCTTAAAGCCGGTGAAAAAGAAAAGCTGATAAAGCTGGCCCAAGCCCTGGCCGAGCGACCCCAGTTGAATCTTGAGATTCGCGGCGAATATCAGGCAGCCGACAGGCAGGCGCTGCAGGTAAAAGCCCTGGAAGAAAAGCTCGAACCTTTAATTGCAAAAAACAAAGATCGCAGCAAAGCGGTGAGAACTGTCGCAAAAGAAAATTTGCAGCCGGAAGCTTTCGAAGTCATTGAAGACCAATTTGCCAAAGACCCTGCCGGGCGCACCGCTGCCTGGGAAAAGAAAACAGCGGAAGCATTGTCCGTCAGCGACGATGAACTAAAAGTCCTGGCTCTTGCTCGGGGAAAGGCTGTCATGACGGAGCTTGCTGCTGGCAAAGTTGAAACGGAACGGCTGTACTTGTTATCAGGCAGTGCCGGAGAGGCAGGCAAGGCCCCACAGGTGACCTTGTTGCTGAAAGAAAATTAATTAATTCCCCGCGCAGAAGTTGCGGATGGTATCCGGGAAGCAGGTATAGATAATCGCCGGATCTTTGGGCCCCTGGCCATCCAGATAGACCAGTTTTCCCTGGTCACCGTCCACATGCAGTTCAACGTGTCGTTCGATATCCGCGTCACCCGCGACGATGCTGACACCGTTGTTGCGGCATTCAAGGGTTTGAATCTGATACGGCATCGGACGAATTCCATAGGGAATGTGGGTGTCGATCCAAAGAACTTGCAAGGTCGGTTCTTTGCTCACGGTGATACGTAAATCAGTATTAAAAATATCCGAGTGGTAGGGACGTTGGCAGAATAAGCTGTGGGACGCGGCCTTCGCGGCGGCAGAACCAAATATCAGGAAAAGAATCGGCACCAGTTGTTTCATAATGTCCTCTTTCAACTGAAGCTCGGTCTAACGAAAAAAATTGTCAACGTGACTAACATTAAGATGGTTTCATATTTGGGAATCAGGCAAGCCTGCCAGCGGGAAAGGAAGCCGCTGGGCAGACTTGCCCGAGGGAAGTCCGTTCTTAGTTGCGACAGACGTGTCCGTGATAGACATTGTTTCCGGTGTAGCACTTGCACGGCTGACCAAAGCGGTCGGTGTAACCCATGTCGCAATAGTTCCCGCGGTTCATGCAGCAGTAACGGGATACAGATCCGCCGCCACCTTGCAGATCCATCTCGTCCGGCATCTCGGCTGTCGACATCTCGACCATGGATTCGATCTCCACCGGCAGTGTCACCAGAGTTTGTTCTTCAGCGTGCGCAAAACACGACAGCCCCAGAATCATAAACAGAGCCATAACCATATTTTTCATGAAATCCTCCTTGAGCTGTTTATTGTGTATCAAACTCCCAAGGCGGCAATATGTATTCGGTCACTTCTTAGGTGGAACGTGGACGAACATGCGGACGATAGCGGAAGTAGAACAGCAGTATGATTCCCACACACATCACCAGCGACCCCAGATATTTCCAGATACGGCCTGGATCACGATTCACGGACAAAATGGAAGCCGTGACCCCGCCATTTGGGGACTCTTCAAAGCTGGCCTGATAGATATAATAGCCCTGATGCTTCAACGGTTCATTCATTGAAATCGTGGCGCGCTGATCGTCGAACTGCACTTCACTTTCATAGGCCATGGCACGCATGGTGCCGGGATAATCAGTTTTTTTGAAATTTCTTAAAGAGATATCGAATCCCAATGGAATTTTTTTGTGATGATAGGCGACCAGATAAACCCATTCGTCGGTGAAGACTTTAATATAATCATTCAGCACCAGATAGCTTTCTTGTCCGTTGTAACGAACTTTCAGTGATGCGCGAGTGGCCGGAGTCGGCCGGTCCAAAGAGCGGACTTCGTATTTTTGTATAGCTTTGGTCAGGAATTGCAGGGTGCGAAGCTCAAGGCCCATCCAGGCGGTTTGAATGCGGTCACCTTCCGTCAGAGTGCCTTTTTTATAAGGATTCTGATTGTCCTTGCTGTAAAGGGCATAGTTCAGTTGCTGTTTTTCATTCTGATAAAGACGGATTTCGTTAATCTCGGGACGGCGTTCCCACAGGCCTCCCATGGTCACCAGAACCGGGCCGACTTGTTTTTCAGCGCGCTCAAAAGCGTTGCGCTGAATCAGCCAGTCAATTTCGCTGACGTTCGCGTTGGCCAACTGAAAACGCACAGCCGACCCACTCTGTGCCGCCGGCGAGGCTTCAATGCGGGTTTGGGCAAGGCCATAAGGAATAGATTCCAGCAGCTCAAAATGCAGTCCCTTGGCTTTGATCAGGAAGGGTTCTTTGGCAGAGACGGGTTTTTTTAGAAAGTTGACCTCTTCGGAATAAACTTTGTCATAACCGTCTCCGGTGCGGGAACGATAGACGGTCAATTGGGTGTCCTGCAGTTGCACTTCGTTGACGGCTTCTGCGGTGCGGGTCAGGCGGATGATGCCGTCCACACCGTAAAGCTGGGTTAGCAGGGCTCCAAAGACGATCATGATGATACCGACATGGGCAAAGATGAACGCTGCATGCCGTGGTTTCCACGGCCAACGATCGGCGATCACTGCGACCAGGCTTGTGACCAACAGGCCCAATGCACAATACATCCAAACGGAGTTGTAAACGAGCTGCTTGGCAGTCCAGGCATCAAAGCGGGCTTCGACAAAAGTACCCACAGAAATCAGTACAGCTAAAACGGCGATGATAACCACCGCCAGCTTTAAGGAAGCAAAAAAACGAATCACCGGTCGAAACACGCGGAAACTACTTTCCGGCCACTTTTTTGGCGCGAAGACTTGCCACCAGTTTTTGTCCTTCACGGACTTTTTCGATGGAAAGGCCCAGAATACGCGCAGCCTCCTGCGGAGCATGGAAGCCGGAAGAGTTTTCGGCCTCAACAAAGTCGAACAGGAACTGAGCTTCTTTTTGCAGGGCGCGGGCTTTTAGCAAATTTTCTGACGGATTCTTTTCGTCTTTGAACTCTTTAAGGTCATTGATGTAATCCACCAGCGCATCAAAGGCCACATCACGCAAAGAGATATGACGATCCTGGATGGTTTCCACGCGGGCTTTTAATTCCGCTTCCGGTACATTGTGGCAGGTCTGGCAGGCTTTGTTGATATTCAGAAGCGGGCTGCGCACCTGGTGATCGGTGACTTTCATGGCGCCCACACGCTGATAAGGCATATGGCAGTCCACACAAGCCACGCCAGCGCGGGCATGGGTGCCCTGATTGAACATTTCAAATTCCGGGTGCTGCGCTTTTAACACTTCAGCTCCAGTCAGGGCATGCACCCAGTCTTTGAAGCCGTTTTCTTTGTAGTATTCCATGATCTGATCGGCCTTCAGGCCTTTACCCCATGGATAGGTCAGGCGTTTTTCTTCACCCTTAAAGAAGTACTCAACGTGACACTGACCGCAGACAAAACTGCGCATTTCCTGGCGAGATGCCATTTTGTTAACATCATACTCTTTGATGCCTTGCTGGGCCTTCACCAGCTTGATGCCTTCCATAAAGGCCGGGCGGGTGATTCGCAGTGACATGGTGGAAGGGTCATGACAATCGATGCAGGACACGGGATGTTGAACTGAGTGCACGATGTCTTTGTAAGGGATTTTACCCATCTCTTCAAAACCCTTGGTGATGTCGCCGTCACCCAGTTTTTTATACAACAAATAAGTGGAGGCGTGGCAGTTCAGGCACGTGCCCGGCTGTTTCACTACATTCTGGCGTTCTGTGAAGATCTGATCCACCAGCATGTAAGCGTGACCACGCTCTTCGCGGAAGTCCTTGGAAAACGCATAGCCGGCCCACATGGTTTTTAGGCGAGGGTCTTCATCAAGTTTCTGGGCAGAAACCACATCGCGCGGGTCCTTGTCCGTCGGGATATGAGGGAAGGCCTCAGAACCACCGTACTTGGTGCGGGTCATGTCGGTTGTTTTCAGATAAGAATCATACTGGTGCGGGAAGTTCTTGCCCCAGATTGCCGGATCATCGATGTCGTCGGTGATTTCCACCACGCGATAGAAGGGGTTTTTCTCTTCGGATTTTCGTTCAAAGATATTCACCAGCAACGCCGTGACCAGAACTGTGACGATGGCGGCGCCGCCAACGGCCAGAAACATCCATTTATTTTTGTTCATACAGACTCCTATCGAACGTGTCCCACACCACGGTGGCAGTGCAGACAATTGGCTTCCTCGTTGTGATTTTTATCAGTGCGATCCATGGCCTGCACCATCGGCTGATGGCAGTTCAGGCAGGAATTTTTAACGACCTTCAGGCTGTGTTCTTTGATCAGGATGGGTTCGTGAAAGTTCTGAAGGGTGAAGGCCACGGAATGATTCCAGCCATTTAGAGCTTTCACGGCGTACTTGCCGACGATGTTGTGGGGCAGATGGCAGTCGTTGCATTTAGCGACGTGGTGATGGGCGGACTTTTGCCAGGAATCCAGGTTTTCGCGCATGACGTGGCAGTTCACACAGGCCTTGGGATCGTCCGACAGGTACGAATATCCCTTCGCATAGATGAACGAGTAGCAGCCCAAGCCGATGACAACACCGAAAAGAACCAAGATAAGCAGGTTGAGTTTGCTGAAGTTGGACATAAACGGATTATCAATTACTTTGCAGTATTTAGGTAGCTTTAATCCGACACTGGGCCTGCCAATCCAACCCGGGTTGAAGGCAAAAAAAAGCCGACCCCTTGGGTGGAGTCGGCCGATTTTTAACAAATTTATGACGGCGGTTATTTACTTCGCGCTGATTTCGACAAGAGCGCAAGTTGGAGCCTGAACCACAACTTCATATTGAGCTGTCCAGGATTCGCCTTCATCGTTGGCGCCGGTGATTTCCACGGCAACTGCCACCTGGCTCTGATCAAGTTTTGTGTAGCCAGTGATGGAGGAATCATATTCGTGGCCTTGGATGCCGGTGGCGTCACGCAGATAGTCTGCAACCGCTGCACCTTGCGCAAATTGCGCGCATGGAAGTTTGTCAAGTTTAGCGGCCATAGCGGAAGTGGACACCAGGGTCATCAGAGCAAGAATCAAAGATTTCATGGAAAACTCCTTTGGTTTTTTATGGATCCTCTGTAGCACAACCAAAAGAGATTCTCTATGGGGGGAAGGAGGCAGATAAAAAATATTCACTGCACTTTTAAAATGCGTGCTCCGTCAGATTCCGACGAAGCACGGGTTGTCAGGTTTTTGTCGGGATTTGGTTATTAAGGCGTAAACACCTTAAACCAAATCGCCTGATCGGTGCCTTTCACATAGATGACCAAATATCCCGGCGCCAGGGCGGCGGCTCCGGGACCGGAGGTTAAAACTCCTCCCAAGGATTCCCATGAGTTCCACTTTCCATCCCACCACAGGTGCCATAAAGCATTGTCTGTGCCACGCACGAAGATATCCAGACGATCCGGGCCCCAGGCAGCCACATCAGGATCCGAAGTCAGAATGCCACCCAGAGACTCCCATCCTGACCAGCCACCAGCAAACCACTTGTGCCAGAGAGCATTGTCAGTGCCGCGAACAAAGACGTCGATTCTTCCCGCAGACCAGGAGGCTGCCGCGGGATCCGAAGTCAGAACGCCGCCCAAGGATTCCCATTCGGACCATGCACCACTGGCGAACCACTTGTGCCAGAGAGCATTGTCAGTCCCTCGTACAAACACATCCACCCGGCCAAACTCCCAAGAAGTCACGGCGGGCCCGGACGTCAGCACGCCACCAATGCTGATCCATTCACTCCATTGGGAGCCCCACCAGTAACGGGCCCAAAGGGCGTTGTCAGTGCCTCGGGCAAAGACATAGATCTGTTCACCTTGGCAGGCTGCTGCCGGAGATGATGTCAGTACGCCCCCTAAAGAAAACCATTCTGACCAACTGGCGCCATTCCAATAGCGCGACCACAGTGCATTGTCGGTGCCTTTTACAAACACGATGTTGCGAAAACCCGACATGGAGCAACTGGCCGGATCGGAAGTGCCAATTCCACCGATAGTGATCCAATCGGACCACCCGGCGGGATTGATTTTTTCCGTCAGGCCGAATGAAGGATCATTTGTTGTGAGAGGCGAGTTGGGCACGTACCCGTGGGCCGAGAATGAAGACAACAACAACGTCGCAAAAAGTGAAATTATTTTGAAACGCATAACCACCTCCTTGTAAGAATGTGTGGAGCTGATGGCTTCAAAATAGCACCGGGAATTTACGCTGCCAAACCAGTCAGGATCAGACTGGCCTTTTAATATTCGTAATCAATGAGTGTGCGGAAATAATTCGGGACAGGAGCCTTGATGGTGATGCGCTTTTTATTGTGCGGATGCGTGAACTCAAGACTGGCGGAATGCAGGCGCAGTTCTTTGAAATTGGTAGAGGCTTTTCCGTACTTGGGATCACCGACGATCGGGTGCCCTTCACCGGCAAGATGCACACGGATCTGGTTTTTCTTGCCGGTCAGCAGGTTGATCTTCAAAAGACTGAATTTCTCAGTTTCTTTCAAAACTTCATATTCGGTAATGGCAAGCTTTCCTTTGTCGGAATCCTTGCTGGAATGAACAACATAGTTTTCATCCTCTTCCAAATAGCTGCTGATGGTGCCGCTTTTTTTCGGCATTTTACCGTGAACAATGGCGTAGTAAGTCTTGATCGTGGACTTCCAGTCGTCCTTTAGAAATTGCTGAACCTGTTGGGTTTTTGCAAAGATCAAAACCCCCGTGGTGGCCTGATCCAGACGATGCACAACATAAACACATTTGTTGGAGCGGGGATTGCCTTTACGGACATACAGATTCAGCAGATTGTGAATCGTGTTTTCACGGTCCCACTTGGCTGCCACAGTCAGAACCCCCGGAGCCTTGTTACCCACGATGACATCCAGGTCTTCATGAAGAATTTCAAAGCCGCGGGGTTGATGTTTTTTAGGGATCTTTTTCATGGGGAACCTGCTGTCTGTTGAGAGCTTGTTTTTAGCTTAAACGGACAGCAGGTGCCTAGTGGAAATTAAGCAAAATGAATTAATTGTCCTGGCCGACCGGTTCACCCGTGATTTTGCAGTATCTTTGGTTGCGAACGGGGATTTCCAGTTCGATCGGGGTGTTACCCAAGGATTTCACAGTGGCTTTAAGCAGCATGGTTCCGTTCGGGTTGACGGACAACGAGGCCGTCACCTCAGCCTTTAGCTGACTGTGGATGGTCGTGCGGTCGAAGATTCCATCTGCGGAAGAGGTGCTTTCGCCCTTGGCAATGATGGTTGCGTCCACCGGGCCGCAAGTGAACGAGGTGGTCAGCAGTTCCCCGTGTGGAAGGGTGCAGGCCGCTTTCGGGCTGATGGCCAAGGTCACGGCAGTCACGGTTTTGTCGGCGTCCTGGGCGCGCCCCGTCACTTGAGAAAGGCTGTAGTTTCCGCGATGACCCCAGTAGCCCAGGTCCGCCTGCATTGTAATGTAGGTGCCGTCAAAGCCGATCGCGCCGTCACGGTTGATGAAGAAACTGCGCTGTGTGAAAGAGGGACTGTCAGTGCACTCCAGATTTAATGCCATGGCTGGGTGACCAAGAAGAAGAGCTGCTACCAAGAAAATCGATTTCATAGGATACCTCCGTTTTGTTAGGCGGAAGGTATAACTAGGGTATTGATATGTAAATAAAGATACTGGTTATATATTTAATAGGTATTTACCTATATAAAAGAACGGCCCGGCGTCTGTGGGGGATCGGAAGGGTTGAATAGGGCCCCTGGATCCGTGTTTGTTGTCAGAGATTGTAGCGGACGGGGGGCTTATATTGTTTAATGTAAGCTATCCAGCGAGGTGGTTATGGATTCAAACAAGACTTCCGACGTGTCTCCTATCGCGGGCAACTTCAGTAAAGAACGCAATCCTTCCGTTCAAAACGGAGTTCAGTACAATCAAGGGGACATCGAAGATCATCAAAGCAAAGAAGATATGCAAAAGAACTGGGACAAAAAGGACGGGGACAAGTCCGAGGTCATTGATAGCGAAGGTCACCGCAATCGTATTAATCACTACTGACTTTTAAACACAAACTATTCACACAGTTCATCGCGGATTTTCATGAACAAGTCCGCGCGGTCGGTGATGACTCCATCGGCCCCAGCGGCTATCACCCACTTTAATTCCTCCACCGAGTTCGGGGTCCACGCGATCACGCGAATGCCTTTCTGATGCAGGCCGAAGACCACCTCGGGCGTCAGTTGGGGCCAGCCGGTGGTGACCAGGCGACTGCCCAGCTTCGAGGCCGCTTCCAGCGCTCCGCGCGCATCCCAGATCAAGGGCACCACGTCGATTTCCGGAGCTTTGGCTTTCAGGTTCTTCAGAGTTTCGTGATTAAAGGACTGAACAAAGAATCGATCCTGGCTCCAGCCGCTTTGGCGGATTTCTTTGATAATCAGATCCAGATACTGATCTTCGGCGGGGAAGTACTGCTCCTGGTCTTTGAAATATTTAATTTCGATGTTCAGACGGGCAGGTTTGCCTGCGACTTTATAGTCTTTGAAAGCAGAAAATACTTCGCGAAAAAGCGGGATGGGTTCGGTGCGGGGCTCTGAATAATGTCGCTCTCCGCAGCGGATCTGCGATGTTTCGGCGTAACTCATATGGCGAAGCGCGGCCTTTTCCAGGGACTTGCCATGCAGCGAGCAGCGCTCGGCCTTGATATTGGGAATCGGATCGTGGGCGGCGACGATCTGATCATCACCGGTGATCATCAAATCCAGCTCTGCCGTGTCAGCTCCGGCGTCAAAGGCGGCTTTGAACGAAGCCAGAGTGTTGTTGGCATATCCGTCAATGCCACGATGACCGTGGACTTCCATATTTTTGGCAATCAGGCACATCACCGCATTTTTTCCCAAAGTGTCGCCACTGAAGGGGCGGCGCTGAATAGGGGCCGTTGTTTGCGCCAGCGCTGTCAGGCTGAACGCCACGGTCACCAGGAATGCCATGCCGGATGGAAAAATACGTTTCATAGAATAAAGATATCGGATGAAACTGGACCTGAATTAACTGGTGCGATTGCAAAGTCTCATTTTGTGACACTGATTTGTGACAAGTAAGAAGGGTCGTGACGTCAGGAAAGGTGCCCACATCGCCGATCTTTCATAAAATGACAGGCATGGAAGACACTGAATTGTATCAGCAGTTAAAACAGATCTGGCAGATGCTGAACGAGCCGATCTTTCGTATCAAGGATGCCGAGGTTTCTGCGGCCAGTGTTTTGGTTTCCATTTTGTTGATGGTTGTGGCCGTTTACGGATCGAAGCTGGTCAGTAAGATTGTGGTCAAGCAGCTTTCGCGCCGCCGGGTGGACAGCGGGGTGCGTGACTCCATCGCGAAGTTTGTGCGCTATGTGCTGGTGGTGATGGGGGGCATATTTGCCCTTGATAACATGGGGATCTCGATCAGCTCGTTGGCGGCAGTCGGGGCCGTCCTGATGGTCGGGATCGGCTTTGGTTTGCAAAACGTCACGCAAAATTTTATAGCCGGGATAATTTTACTGATAGAGCGTCCGATCAAGGTCGGCGACATCATTCGGGTGGGCGACACTTCTGGAAAAGTCATCGACATCCGGGTGCGTTCCTCGATCATCCAGACCCGGGATGATATCACCATCATCGTTCCCAATTCCAAATTCATCGCGGAAGAAGTCACCAATGAAAGTTTGGCCTCGGGCAAAATTCGCCAGCACATCACGGTGGGTGTGGCCTATGGTTCTGACGTGGCATTGGTGAAAAAGATTCTGATTGCAGCCGCTTTGGAGCATCCCGAGGTCGTAAAGGAGCCCAAACCCAATGCTTTGCTTAAAGACTTCGGGGAATCGTCGCTGGATTTCGATCTGCGCTTTTGGTGTCAGAATATCTGGCGCATCGAAAGCATCACCAGCGATATTCGTTCCATAATCGTGGAGCGTTTTAAGGAAAATAAAATACTCATTCCTTATCCACAGCGGGATCTGCATATAGTAGAGTCCTCACCTCAGGACTCTACCTCCCGGGCCCCGACACAAAATCCGGAGCTGGATCACTAGTTACGGTTCATCATTTCTTCGAAGGCCCCGACGGCTTTGGCGTCATGGCTTGGAACTATCAGAAGATCCGGATACTTTTTTTGCAAAGCCTGCAGTTCCAGGATCCGGGTCATGACTTCATCGGGTTTGTTGTCAGCGAATTTTGAGCTAATCCAGAACTTGGGCAGCCCTTTGGTGATCCCATCGGAATTCCATACGGTGTCACCGACCAGAAAGGCTCTTTTGCCGCTGGCAAGATTGATGAAAAGACCCACAGACCCCGGAGAATGCCCCGGCATTCCGACCAGAATCAGACTGCCATCACCAAAGATGTCGCGGCTTTTTGCATAGCCTTCATAGCTTTTGTTTTCCAGTGTGTAGGTCTGCCATACAATCTGCTCGTTGAACAAAGAGGGGAAGATTGCCGGAGACGCATTTTTTGTTTTTAAAAAGTCCAGTTCCTCTTGAAGAACCTCGACGGGGACGGATGGAAAATCGATCAAGCCACTGGAATGATCAAAGTGGGCATGGGACAGAATAATACGGTCTGCCTTAAGTCCAAGGGCTTTCAGTTGATCTGCGGCGGATTCTTTTTGTATAAACTTTGTCGCTGATCGAGCCCACCAAACCATATCCTTCACCTGAGTTTTAATGGAATGTCCCAAACCGGTATCAAACAGGAATGTCCCTTTCGGATGCTGGATAAAGAATGCGGGGTGGACCATGGAAAACTTTTTAAACCACGAGCCTCCTTTGATAGTTTCAGCCTCGGGCGGGGAAATGGTTCCGGTATACAGAACCTTCACATTCAGTTTCTCATCACGAGACCAGCTCGGGAACGAGATTGCGGTTATGGCCATTAAAATCATCAAATATTTTCTCATAGGAACTCCCATGGACTTCATCCTAAACTATGGAGTAAACTCCATGGTCAAGAGGGCTTTTTATGCTGATTGGACAATTATCCAAAGAAACCGGTATCTCCCGGGATACCTTGCGTTTTTATGAAAAAGAGGGGCTGATCCGCAGCTCATTAAGAGAAAATGGATACAGGGACTATTCGTCTGCGGTGGTGGAGGAGCTGAAGCTGATCCAGCTTGCCAAAACCCTGGGTTTCAGCCTGAAAGAAATCAAGAGTTTGAAAGTGGCCTTGCTGAAGGGAGAGCTGTCCCGAGAAAAAGTGCGTTTACAGCTTGAAAAGAAGCTTCTTTGGATCGAGCAGCAAAGTCAGGGTCTGAAAATGATGAAAAAGCTGATTCTGGAAAAATTGAATAATTGCGACTCGCCCATTTGTTAACAGGTGCTCCGCGCGGGCGCGACTGTTTTATTTTCCTTCGTAGCGGAACAAAGAACTTGCCTAACATCTGTGCGTTGGCCAATAAAACCGGTTTGTAAATATCACCGGAAGTTGTTTGGTATTCTACTGGAATCGCATGTTATTTGTGAAGACTCCGATACGCTCAAGATTCCAGATTGTTTGCATTCCTAAATATAGTATCCTCGCTACACAAAACTATCAGACACCCGTTGATTGGGTATTCCCCTTTGGAGGATGGGACAATGAACATGGCGAAGTTTCTCAAGGAGAAAAGAATAGATGCAGCTTTGACTCAACTGGAAGTGGGGCAGCGCCTCGGCTTTCACAAATCGCAGTTCATTTCCAGCCTGGAAAGAGGCACCAGCAGGCCGCCGGTGATGGTTTTAAAAAGAATGTGTGAAATCTACCGTGTTTCTGAAGAAGAGATGCGGCGGGCTTACTTGGAAAATGCCGTGGAAGAAGCAGAAGTCAAGGCCGTCAAAGCCTGGAACTCTGAATCTTAATATAAATAACAAAGCAACTTTATCAAAGTTAGGGACAGAATGTCTTATCGATTTCTATTGCTTGAAGATGATCCTGAGATTGCCGCTATCGTTCTGCAGGGGCTGTTTGCGGAAGGTTATGAAGGGGAGTGGGTGCCCAACGGAGAGCGCGCGCTGGACCGTTGTCAGAGTCAGAAATATGATCTTATGATTTCTGATATTTTGATGCAGGGGATGAGCGGACTGGAAGTGGTTCGTCGTGCAAAGACCCTTCAGCCGGATCTTCCTGTTATCTTTCTAAGCGCCCTCAGTGCTGATGAGGAACGCATTTTGGGGCTGTCTTGTGGGGATGACTATTTGTGCAAGCCTTTTTCTGTGGCCGAGTTGCAGATTCGCATCCGCAAGATTCTTCAGCCCAGGGACAGTTCCGCGGTTTTGACATACGGAAATCTGAAGCTGGACCGATTGAAGCGGAAAGTGGTGTGCGGCACCGAGCTGGTTGATATGCAAGAGCGTGAATTTAAGCTCTTGGATTTGTTCATCTCCAATCCTCATCGCATTATCAGTCGGGAGCATATTCTGCGGGAAATTTGCGGGTACAATCATTTTCCAAGCACAAATGTTCTGGATGTCCTGATTTGCCGGCTGCGGGAAAAGATCTCTGCGGGGACCGGGCGGGTTTCGATCCGCACCGTACGCGGAGTCGGCTATAAAATTCACCTTGAAGCGGTGTAAATACCAAGGGGCTCTGGATCGAGCCCCTGACTAAATAGCCTACGACGTGATTGTTACGATTGCGCCATCGTTGAGATTCTAGGTTCTTTTCTCGCCCAAATGGAGTAGAGTCCATGGGCTCCATAATAATAATACTTTAACTCCTTAGGAGAGTGTATGCCTCTCGCCAGATTCCTCAAGAATAAGCGGACGTGTGCAGCTTTGACTCAGCTTGAAGTTGGACAGCGTTTGGGTTTTCACAAGTCACAGTTTGTTTCAAGTATGGAGAGGGGAACCAGCCGTCCTCCTATTCGGGTCCTTAAGAAAATGTGCGAGATCTATCAAATTCCTGAAACGGAGATGAGAAAGGCATATGTCCACAATGCCGTCGTTAAAGCCGAAGCACGCGCCTGCGACGACTGGGATAACGAGGATCATTAATCTCGCTTCAGCCAGGGTCATGAATTCCGCCCGTGCTGGGTTTGTTCATGACTCGAATTTACACTTTTGCTAAATTGGATGTCAGGAGCTGGCCACGCCATGAAACATCCACTGAATGATCTTTACTGGATCGAAGATCTGCTGCCCCCGGGTTATGAGTGTCTGCCCAAGCACGGCGGCTTAGCTTATTATCTGGATATGAAGCTTGTGCTGATTCTGGTCGAGCGCAAAGGCCTTTATGAACACAAGGGCGTCAGTTATCCTTTTGAGCTGTGGAATGGATGCATCATCCCGGTTGAAAAGAAAAAGCAAAATGCTTTCTTTCTGAAATACCTGTTTTTGGAAAATCACCCGGCGAACAAGGACTGGTTGTATATTCCAGCCCAGTCCGAGGATTTTGAAGAAGAGGTCAAACAACTGATGCGGGAAATCAGCAAAGGCAATCCGTTGTTGGGCCTTCCCGTGAAATCCAGCTTGTCTGAAAAAGCCGAAACAGCTTCCGCGAAGAAAACTCCGCGGAAAGCCAAGACCGACAAGAAGAAGGAAAATGCCTTCTTCCTTTCCATCGCCAAGAAAACCGGAAAATAAGCTTTCTATGGCAGCAGGGCCATGCGGGACTTGATTCGTCCGGCTTCCAGCTCATGCAGCCAGTGATTGACTTCTTTCATGGGAGCGGTCTGAACCTGAGGTTTGATCTTTCCCTGCTCAATCAGCTCGTAAAGTTCCTGCATTTCAACGTGAGTCCCCCAGAAAGACGCCTGCACCTTGGTTTCAAAGGTGATGGCTGTCGCTGTCGTCAAGGGCACTTGTGCCGAACCCAAACCGATCAGCAGAATGGTGCCGCCGGGTTTTACAAAGTTCTGAGCATCTTTAAACGTGGACTCCAGTCCCACAAAATCAACGACCACATCAAAGGACAGGGGTTGCAGCGAAGAGATCTGTTTGGAGTTTAAAACATTCTGCACGCCAAAAGATTTGGCCATCTCCAGATTCGCATCTTTTAAATCCACCGCTGTTACTTCCGCACCCAAAGCCAGAGCAATCTGAACGCCGTTCATCCCCAGACCGCCCAAACCGATCGCCAGCACTTTGGATCCCAAGCCCACGCCACCTTTGGTTTTGATGGCATGATAAGGAGTCAGTACCGCGTCGGTGGCAACAGCCGCGATTTCGGGGCTGATGCCTTTGGGCACCTTCACGATGTTGCGTGCGGGAACTTTCAGATATTCCGCATAGGCGCCATCTTGTCCCAGGCCGATGAAAGTTCTGCTGGGATCGTTGCACAGATTGTCGTGACCGGTGCGGCAATAGTTGCAATGACCGCAAGGGTTCGGGCCGTGGACGGCGTAAAGGTCCCCTGCAGAGTAGTTCTCAGTGACTTCCGAACCTTTTTCCACGACTTCACCGCAGGCTTCATGGCCCATGGTGAAAGTTTCTTTGTAAGGAACTTCACCATGCAGGACGTGCAGGTCGGAATGGCAAATGCCTGCCGCACGGATTTTTAAAATAACATCCAAAGGGCCCGGAGTTGGTTTGGGAATATCAACAAGGGAAAGCTCTTTTTTTCCAGGAACGTATCTTGCGGCGAACATAGTTGCTCCTCTGATAAAGATTCTTGTCTTCTCATGGTCTCATTGCTCGAGTGCGCAGGTGAATTAATAATATTTGTGGGGCGTTGGAATGACAAAAATCAGATTGCTGGAATTTTATTAAAAGTGGGAAATCGCCCAGATTCCGCGTTTCTTCATCGCCTGTTTGGGTTATAAATTCGAGTTCTATAGCATTTTATTTCGCAAATATTTCGACTCATTAAGGAAGGTATATGAGCATCGGAAAGTTTCTTAGAGACAAAAGGGCCAATGCAGCTTTGACTCAACTTGAAGTGGGCCGGCGTTTGGGCTTTCATAAATCGCAGTTTATTTCCAGTATGGAAAGGGGAACGAGTCGGCCTCCGATTCAGGTTTTGAAACGGATGTGCGCAATCTATCGGATCTCTGAAGAAGAAATGAAGCAAGTTTATTTGAGTAGTGCCGTCCGCGCCGCCGAAGCCCGGGCTCTTGCCGAGTGGGATAAAGCCAGCTGTGAACTATAGTCTAAGACCCGGGTGTATATTCTTAGATATTGATGTCAATCAAGACTCTTCCATCAATTTAGGTCTATTTTCATGTCGAAACCGCGTTTGCGGAACGGCAGAGTCGTACAGAAACTCTTGCGAATTCGGCCATCATGACTTTGTTTAGTAGCTGAATATGGAGAAGATAAAATGAGCAGCATGAAAAAACTTTGGATCGCGTTCGGTGTAGTGGTTGGGACCTCTTTTGCGGTCTTACTTTTCTACGGTGTTGAGATCTATCGGGAAGCACCACCGATTCCTGATAACGTCGTCACATCTGCCGGTGAGACCTTATTCACCGGCGAAGACATTTTAAATGGCCAAAACGTCTGGCAGTCCATGGGCGGGCAGGAGGTCGGATCGATTTGGGGTCATGGTGCTTATGTGGCGCCGGATTGGACGGCCGACTGGCTTCACCGCGAAGCTGTTTTTATTTTAGACAGATGGTCCAATGCCGAGTTCGGTAAATCCTACGAGAGTTTGGGCGAGGAACAAAAGTCTGCTTTGGTGGCGCGCTTGAAAAAAGAAATGCGCACCAACACCTATAGCAAAGAAAGCGGTGTGCTGACGGTCTCTGCCGTTCGCAAAGATGCGATGGATGCAAACAATGCGCACTATCGCTCTTTGTTCATGGATGATCCAGAACTAAAGAATTTGCGCGAAGCGTATGCCATTCCCGCAAATTCAATCCGCGATCAGGATCGAATGCGCCAGATGAATGCCTTTTTCTTCTGGGCTTCCTGGGCGGCGGTCACCGAGCGTCCTGGTCACAGCATCACATATACCAACAACTGGCCTCCGGACAAATTGATTGGCAATGAACCGACGGGTTCGATGCTGCTCTGGACCGGGTTCAGCGTCATTATTTTGCTCGCAGGTGTTGGAGCCTTGGCGCTTTACTATGCGGCTCAACGTGAAGAAGAGCCCAGCTCCGTAAGTTTGCCGGAAAAAGATCCTTTGCTGGGACTTAATCCCACGCCGTCGATGTCGGCAACCTTGAAGTACTTTTGGGTGGTGACCGCCCTGATTGTGGTGCAGGTGATTCTGGGTGCGGTGGCCGCCCACTATGCGGTGGAAGGTGACGGTTTTTATGGCATCCCTCTGTCCGATTTCCTGCCATATTCCGTGACACGCACCTGGCACGTGCAAATGGGTATTTTCTGGATCGCAACTTCGTGGCTGGCTACGGGATTATTTATTGGTCCGGCGATCTCAGAGTATGAACCCAAGTTCCAGAGATTCGGGGTGAATTTCCTTTTCATTGCTTTGCTGGTGATTGTCGTAGGTTCCATGGCGGGACAATGGTTCGGGGTCATGCAGAAGCTGGATCTGGTGCAGAACTTCTGGTTCGGACACCAAGGGTATGAATATGTGGATCTGGGGCGCTTTTGGCAGGCATTCCTGCTGATTGGCCTGTTCTTATGGTTGTTCCTGATGGTGCGCTCGGTTTGGCCGGCGTTCAAAAAGGCGCAAGAGTCTCGGCACTTGCTGGCGCTGTTCCTGATATCCTGTGCCGCCATTGCGTTGTTCTATGGTGCAGGCATGATGTGGGGCCGTCATACAAATCTAGCAGTGGCCGAGTACTGGAGATGGTGGGTCGTACATTTGTGGGTTGAGGGCTTCTTTGAGGTCTTTGCAACTGTCGTCATTGCTTTTCTGTTTGTGCGAATGGGATTGGTCAACGTCAAGCTGGCGTCCAGCACGGTTCTGTTCTCAACAGTGATCTTTCTGTTCGGGGGCATTCTGGGGACCTTCCACCATTTGTACTTTACCGGAACTCCCACGGCAGTGCTGGCGCTCGGAGCCTCTTTCAGTGCGCTGGAATGTGTGCCGTTGGTGCTGATGGGTTTTGAGGCATATCACAATCTGAAGCTGGGTAAATCGACGGAATGGTTAAAGGCCTACAAGTGGCCCATCTATTGCTTCGTATCAGTGGCGTTCTGGAATTTCCTGGGGGCTGGTATCTTTGGCTTCTTGATCAATCCGCCCATTGCCCTTTATTATATGCAAGGGTTGAACACGACTCCACTGCATGGGCACACCGCTTTGTTCGGGGTTTACGGCATGCTGGGAATCGGGCTGATGCTGTTTGTTCTAAAAGGTCTTGCCGCGCGAAACGAGTGGCGCGACGGTGTTATTGGCTTTGCATTCTGGAGCATCAATATTGGATTGCTACTAATGGCGCTGTTAAGTTTGTTGCCTCTGGGTCTGCTGCAGACAATGGCCAGTGTGGAGCACGGGCTTTGGTATGCTAGGTCGGCAGAATTCATGCAGACGGACCTGTTGGACATCATTCGTTGGCTGCGAGTCATCGGGGATACTGTCTTTGCATTGGGCGCCCTGGCTTTGGGGTGGTTTGTAATTGGTCTAAAAACCGGACATTCCCTGAAAAAGACGGTGGATCTTTCCCAGACAACCTATCCAAGTTCCGCTCCGAAAAAACGATAAACTCGTCAGGGCTTTTTGTGACTGCAAAGAGCCTTTTTGTTCTTTTCCTTTGTGATTCCGCTTGATAGAAATCAGGCATAAGGAATCTTACGATGAAATCCAAAATCAAACTGTTTCTGAGAATTCTGCTCGGCGCTTTTCTAGTGTATGCTGGGACCGGACATTTGACATGGCTTCGCACCGAGTTCTTGGCTCAAGTTCCGAAGTGGCAGCCTTTTGACCCCGATTTCGTGGTGGTGGCTTCAGGAGTCGTTGAAATTTTGCTGGGCCTTAGTTTCCTGTTTCTGACCCGCTATAAAGCGCAGGTCGGAGTTGTCGGGGGGCTGTTTTTCATTGCGATTTTTCCTGGGAACATAAATCAGTACGTCTACCAGATTGATGCCTTTGGTTTGAATACGGACAAGGCAAGGTTGATTCGCTTGTTCTTTCAACCGGTCTTGGTGGCTTGGTCCCTGTGGTGTACTGGTGGTTGGGACTATTTGAAGGCGCAGTGGCGTCGTCGAGGGACGTAAAACGTCGTTTTTTCAGGTTTAAATGAAAATAATAGGTCTGCAGGCTTGGCGCATTTTTCGCTAGTCAAAGGGAATGGTTCTAAGTCGTTTAAAAGCCGTTTTCATTTTGGTTATGGGTCTGGTGGTCAGCCTGTGGGGCAGGGCCGCGGATCTGACGCCGGCTTTTCATAAGACCTACGCCAATAATTCGCTGCTGACTGTGGAAGAGCAAATCCTGCTGCGCCAATTTGATTTCTATCTGGTGCCGGGCATTTTGTCTGAAGCTTTTTTGCAAGCGGACGATCGATCTTCGGTCAGTTTTGCACGCCTGACTGGCGATTACCTGGGGGCTCAGCAAGAGCTGTTGCAGAAAGTTTATAAATTTAATTCCGTCCGCCTTTCCAGCTCTTCCAAATCAGTCAAAGAAATCAAAGAAAACATCCGCAAGGCTTTAAATCAGTCCGTCGATGCCGGCAGAAAAGCGGTGTTTTTAACTCACTCCTTGGGTGGTTTGGCTTTGCTCGAAGAACTGGTGGATTCTTCCAACCTCAGGGACGTTGTGGCGGGGATCGTGTTCCTGCAAAGCCCTTTCAGGGGTTCGCCGATTGCTGATGCGTATTTTGATAATCCAATTTATCTGGATAAACTGCTGGGTACGGTGATTCCATTCTTTAACACTTCGCCAGACACCATTCGTTATCTGGGAACCTCCAGCCGTTCGCAGTTTATGAAAGAAAACTTCGAGGCAATCACCGCGATCACAAACATTCCCATGATCACTGTCGGCGGCGTTGTAAACGGGCAGAAGAGTCTGTTCACCCCCGCGGTCAATATCATGGCGATGGGCTGTCTGGAAAAAGTCTTCGGTCAGTGTGTGGTTCGTCTGTATTCGGGCCCGTATGATCTTAGCGATGGCATGGTGCCTTTTGAAAGCTCAAAACTTCCAGGCGTGGACTTTGTTCGGCTGGATGGCGCAGACCACGGTGAAACGGTCGTGAATATACCGTTTCAACGATACGACAAGGCCCGCACTACGACCACCTTGCTGCGCTTGCTGCTGCCGTCCTTGAATCCGCTTTAGCGAGTGTGAATCAGGCTGTAGTCCTCGGTGACTTTCAGGCAGTTCATGCCGGCGGTGTGAGCCGCTTCAATTCCCAAAACAGCATCCTCAAACGCCAGGCAGTCCGTCGGGGCGATATTGACTTTCGCCGCTGCCAGTAAGAAACAATCCGGCGCAGGTTTGCCTTGGGAATAGTCCTCTGCGCACACCCATGTGTCGAAGTACTTTTGAATGCCCAGTTGATTCATCGTCAGTTCGACGATCTTGCGGCGGCTGCCGGTGACAATCGCCATCGGGATCTTGCCATGATAGTGCTCGATGATTTCCATCACCGAAGCTATCGTGGTGACATCGTTTAAAGAAGCCAGATAGTGGGCCTCTTTTTCTTTTACAAACTGCTCAGGGTTGATTTCGGTCTTATGCAGCTCGTTCATCATCTCAACAATTCTCGCCGTGGGGCGGCCCGCCCAGGACAGGTGCTGCTCGCGGCTGAGTGTCAGGTCATATTTATCCAGGGCCTTGTTCCAAGCGGCCAGGTGCGCCGGCATGGTGTCGGCAACAGTGCCATCGAAGTCAAACAGCAGGGCTTTAAAAGAGTGCTCAGGAAAGAAATGATGAAGCATGGATGGATTCTCCGAATCAGAAATTAAATCTATCAGTTCGTTTTTAATAGTACTATCCTTTATTGGGGAGCATTTATGAAATACGCCAGACTATGGATCGGTTTGCAGTTGGTTTTAACGGGTTCCTTTGCTATGGCCGGTGCGCCAGAGGCACAACGGGTGGCCGTCGAGGCACCGGAGTGCAAGTCCATCCGGCCGTTTTATTGGGAAGTCGGAAATTCTCAAGGACTTCTTGCCGCAGGATCGCCGGGAAAAAAGTATGAACGCAAAGATGAAATGAAGGTCGCCTCGGCTTCGAAGTGGATTTTCGCAGCCTACTATGTCGAAGTAAAAAAAGGCCTGTTGGCAGAACAGGACAAGAATTTGCTTCTGATGCGCGGGGGGTATGATCAGTTCAATGTCATTCCATGTGCTTTGCGCCTGACCGTAGAGGCCTGCTTCCAGGCCCGCAGCAACAGCACGGTGAACCCCGCCCATGTCGGTAAGTTCTATTACGGCGGGGGCAGTGCTCAGGCTTTGGCAGTGAATGCGGGCTTGGGAAAGTTGAACCGCAAAAAACTGAGCCAAGAAATCGAAAGCACCCTGAAGAACAAATTCAGACTCAGTTATCCGAACCTGGCCTTGGCCGGTGGGGCGGAAATGAGTGCGGAAAATTATGCCCGCTTCCTGCAGGAAATACTGAAAGGCACGTATCTGATCAAGGATATGTTGGGGGCCGATGCGATTTGTACCAGTCCTGCCACCTGCAAGCAGGCCGCATTTTCTCCGGCCAAAGAGGACTGGAAGTATTCTTACCATCACTGGGTTGAAACCAACGGCAGTCAGGTCGAGGCCTACAGCAGTCCAGGGGCCTTTGGCTTTTATCCCTGGATCAGCGCTGATAAAAAGACTTACGGAATCGTGGCCCGCGAAGGGCGGGGCGAGCAGGCGTACTGGGACTCGGTCCAGTGCGGGCGCGCGATTCGCAAGGCTTATTTCAAGTAAGATATTTTAACAGACAGCTCGCGCAGTTTTCCGCGAATCTTGTTTGCACGCTTTTCATCCGTCGTCAGGCTTGCCGCCTTTTCATACATCTGTTTGGCTTTGTCGGTTTGGGATTCCATCGAATAAGCGTCCGCCAGATGTTCAGCAATGATGCTGGCCGAGGCTTGATACTCGTGCGCTTTTTCCAATACCTGAATGGATTCCGAGAAGCGTTTTTGTTTGAACAGCACCCATCCCAGAGTGTCCAGAACGTAACCGTCCTTGGGATCAAGCTCCAGCGCGCGACGGGCCAGTCTTTCGGCCTCGGGCAGATGCTGGTTCAGTTCAGCCAATGAAAAGGCCAGATAGCTCAAGCTCTGCACGTGATTGGGTTCAATCTCCAGAACCTTTTTCATCTGGGCGATCATGTTTTCTTTTTTGCCCAGACGATCCAGGATCAGTGCATGTTGGAACAACAACTCCACATTCTTGGAGTATTTGGAAAGACCTTGTTCCAACACCTGAGCAGCCCCCAGGTAATCAGCCTTCGCATCAAGCAGCGAGGCGTACATCGTATAGACTTGCGGTTTGTCGGCGTTGGTTTGCAGACCCTTTTTGGTGACGACCAGGGCTTGGTTCAGCTTGCCCTGACCTTTTAACAAATGGGCGGCATGCACAATGGCCTCGCTGAAGTGCTTGCTTGAATGCGGCACCTGCATATAGTTGCGAACGGCATTTTCCATGTCGCCGGTTTCTTCCTGAACCGCAGCCAGGTAATAGCGGGCCGAATCTGCTGTCGGGTGCTGGGTGACGATGTCTTGTAGTTTTGCTCCGGCCTGATTGAAGCGTTTTTGTTCAATCAACAGCAGGGCCATTTTCATCTGCACATCCAGCGATGATTCGGAATTACCGGTGATCAGCTCCAACTGGGAATAGGCTTTTTCCGAATCGCCGTCCTCCAGATAGATTTGTGCGATCAGGTCGGCCACTTTCGGGCTGAAGTTTTCCTGTCTTTGGTATTCCAGACACAAAGACAACGCTTTGCCGCGATTGTTCTGTTGCAGGTATAGATTCGCCAAAGCCATCAAAGCGTCTTCAAAACCCGGTTTGATGGTCAGGGCTTTCTTGAAGGCGGCTTCTGCAGCCTTTTGATGACCGGCCCCCTCCTGATCCAGATGGGTCAGGCCGATATAATAAAGCACCTCGTGCGGGGTTTCATAGTTGGGATCTTTCAGCAGGGAGTTGAAGTACTGCTCTGCTTTTTTGAATTCTTTCTTATCCGCATACAAAGAGCCGATGTAGATAGGCGCTTCGCTGTTTTTCGGTTCCAGACGAAGCACAGCCTGATACTGAGCGATGGCTTTGTCATAGGATTTTTCTGCGGAATACAGTCCACCCAAGACCAACAGTGATTCGACGTTTTTGGAATCTTTCGCCACTGCCTGTTCGGCTTTCTGAATGGCTTCTTTCACTTTGCCGATCTTCAGGTATTCAGCGGACAGGCGCATCTGCACCGCCGCAGAGTTCGGATCCAGGGCAGCGACCTTTTCAAACAGGGCCACGGCTTGTTCGGACTTTCCTTCACGGCTTAGCACATCCCCCATAATGAAGTTATAGTCCGCCTCGGCACGGGCATTGATGGCATCCGTTTTCGCAGCAGGAATCACAAGGCTTTGTTTTTCGGGGGCGGCGGGTTTCTTGGCAGGCGTGCTTGCGCAGGCTGTAAGGGTCAGCAGAAGAGCGGCACTGGCAGTCGTTTTGAAGGATGGGCGCATCAGTTCTCCTTGTCAGAGTACAGTGTAAAGAACTTTGCTGATTTATAATAAATTTGTTGAAGATCGAGCCTAAGACTGGCCCTAGATGCGGTTTCCACGGCGTTTGGGGGATACGGATACTAGTAATGTTCACTTGTCGCTGACTGGCTCTTGGTAAGGGCGGCGGGGATGGACTGGCGCTTGCAATCTAAGCTGGCAGACGAAGTTTTTTACCTCAAAGACAAGCTATTGGAACAGGGAGTGGAAATATGAAGGCACTATGGGTCGCAATTTGTTTACTGTCTGTTTCATTGACATCCTTGGCAGAGGAACAACTGGCTTCGGTTCGTGTGGTTAAAGGCCGCCTGGAGCTATTAAATCAAGACGGCCGTGCGGTGGCGATCAAGGACGGGGCCGTAAAGCTTGAAATCAGCAAACCCTCGAAGCTGTCGTCTCCTGTTCGCTGGATGAAAAACGAACGCGTGGTGCGCATTCAGGATCAGGGCCATGTTTTTGAATTTAGAATTCCAAAAAGCTCAATCAAGGGAGAAGGGCAATTCTTGGTTAGTGCCGAAGCGGCGGAACAAAGCGCCAACCTCAGCTCCGTTGTGCAGAAGTCGGATGTGACTTCCGAGCGTTTGGAAGTCGTGAAGGGCTGCAGTTATTTTGTTCTGGTGCCAACGCCAGTAACCCGTGTCGATAGTAATGGCAATATCTCAACCACCATCGAGATTCAGCAGCAGTCTTATTCAGGCCGACAAGATGTTCTTGTTCATGCGATGAACTGGACTGAACAAGTCATCATACAGGTCTATAACGAGGAAGGCACGATTGAAATCAAGTCCGAGCCCGTGGCAAGACATGATGAAGTCGTTGTTCGCGAACTGTCGGACTGCCGATAACTGAGGGATCTATGATTAAGCTTGGCAAGTTTCTGAGTATCATTGCGTTAGGTCTGATTCTGGGCGTGGAAGCCTTTGCCGCTTCTGCCGAGGCCCTGCTGGCGCGTGATTTGCGAAATGCCAAGATGACCTTTGGTCATGAGCAGCGGCTATATCATTACTTCGATATTTATCAGGAAGCGGCCCCGGCCACGCAGGCTTTGATGGCGACACCTCAAGGGCGAAAGCAGGTTTTGCAAACCCGCATTTCTTATGCGACTTCCAAGTTTTGGTCCAAGGCCTCTGGCAGCAAAGGGCTGTTTGCCGGGGAAGGCCTTTATCTGGCCATCGACCCCCATATTTCTGAAAGCTATGGCAAGATGATGATCGAATTCACGGTCAAGCCGGACTCCTATTATATCAGCCTGGCTCGCGGTCTTTATCTCAGCGCAGACACGGTGAAGGCTATTTATCAGGAAGGCCATCTGGTGGCGGACCCGGCTAACGGTATTCCAGACACGATGCGGATTTCAGAGATGACTTTGGCGATGATTCTTCAGCCCGAAAACGCACGCTTCCGGTTGCTTCTGCAAAAAGCCCTGAAAAGTGAAAACATCATGATGGCCGAATACGTGTGGCGTTCGGACCTGGATGTGGTTTGTGGGGAGGAATCCCTGCAGACAGCCTTCGTGTATATTGGGACAGATCCTCGGCTTCCGGAATTCAGCGCCGTTGAAATGGCGGATGTGAAGCAGGCTTATGCCGGGATTGCGATGACGGCAGGGGAGCAGCGAGCCTCCCAGGAAGCGCAGAAGCTTCGCACCTTGATAGATATCAATCAGCAGGCGATGTCCGCCAACGAGATGGTTGAAAATGCCTTGGCGATTTATAAGTCTGAAAATGAATTTAAGAATGCCGTCGGGCGACTTCATGGGTGCAGGCCCTAAAGCCGCCGCAATCGGGCTTCAGGCGGGCTATTTGTTTTTAAATCCCAGGATGTCCACGTAAGTGATGCCTTTGGCAACAGAAGAAGACGGCGTTGCTCTTTGTCCTTTGATCAGGATTTTTCCGGAATTGAAAAGTTCTTTGTACTGGGTGCGGGAAATCTCGCGCAGGTTCAGGTCTTCGTTTTGGTTTTTAATCGCCGTTAACAAAACACCGTCAAGACGCTTCGCAGACTTAAACAGCTCCAGAACAATGCGGAAGGATTTTGGGGGCTGTGGAGGGATGAAGTCTTGCATAACGTATTTCCTGTTTTTAGGGGATGACGGGCGAAAGTCCCATAAAAACGGGGGGATGAGCAAGGGCTTTTGACCCTTTTGTAGTTTTAACTGAGCGTCAGCTAAGAAACCGGACCCTCGCAAATAAAAGGATGCTTCAACTTTCTGTCTCATGCTGCGACGGAAAGTTGTTTCATCCCATTTCAGAAACACAGTTTTCCTCGCGATTATCATAGTTTATCCAGATTTTCCTAAGGGGACCCGATAAAAATATGAGCTATTCCGTGGGATATCGGGGGAAATATGAATATTTTGGTGCGTTCTGCAAAACTGCTGCTGATCTGTCTGCCGGCCTTTATGGGGGCAGTTGGGTGTACCCTCAAGGCAGATCTCCTCCAAAAAAGTCTCCCTTCGATTGAGGCTCCGGATGTGGGTGATGGGGACGGCGAAACTGATAATGACCTTTCAGGCTATTTTCCGGTGGATAAGACAACTCCATTTTTCCAGGATGACTTTAATCGCGACGATGAACTTCTGGCCAGTAACATAAAATGGATTGATTTAGGCGGTGCTCCCACCAGACTGACAAACAAAGAAGTGTCCACGTCGGACAATAGTGGGCAGTTATTGATTTCTCCCAACAATCCTGCGGTCTTTCCTGATCAACCCAAGGTTTATCTGGAGTCTTCAGTTGTATTTGATTCTAGTGCAGACCAGATTTTCGGTATAACGCCTGCTGCGGATATGGGAAGCATGAACATCGTGGGATGTTTCTATCGATTTACAGCGGCAACTCAAACGCTCAGCATTTATGCCGGGGATTTTATGAGCTTTTACGGAGGCGCATTGACGCCTTACCTGACTCTGACAAATTACCCCGTGGAGTCGCCAAACTACCTCGGGTGTGAAGTGGACGAAGTCGCTGGTACAGCTACGGTGTTTCACAATCTCATAGAGTTGGGGACCGCGTCGGTGGTCGTACCTCCGTCCGCGAGTGCTGTTCCTTTGATTATTGCTCTGGGCAGCATCGTTGTAGATAATGTGAAAGCTTTTCCTTCCTTTGAGGTGGGAAGAGATCCAAACGGCGACAATAAGCTGAAGATTTACAATCCTCCATATCAGAAGCACTACCTTAGCAATCTGGCAAACTTTGTTCTTCAGGGCTATTGTGCGGATGACGGGGCCACGATTCAGGTCAAGGACTCGCCTCCTGGAACATTTCAATCAGGTCCTGTCACTTGTGCCGGCAACAAATTCTCTATTCCTTTGGATTTATCAGACGTAACTAGATTTGCAGAGGGAACCAATCAGATCCGCATCGAATACACAGTGGGTGGGGTTAGCAGTGAATACTTCTGGCACTTTATCCACGTCCCAACGCCACCTCCTCCGGTCGTTTCCATCGCCATTGGCGCACCGTCACCTTCATCTGGGTCCAGCACCACGGAATTTGAATGGTCGGTCACTTATCAAAATGCAAGTGCGATTTCTTTAAATAGTAGTGATATTACTTTATCGGGAAACACCACAGGCTGTGTTGTTTCGATTGTGAACACCGGCCCCTCCAGTCGGACCGTGAAGGTGACAGGGTGTTCTGCCGGATCTGGCAGTGTCGCTATTTCGTTGAAGGCAGGGACTGCGGTGAACAGTGTTGCGGTTCCAGCCGGTCCGCAGGGACCTTCGGCAGCGGCTTTGTTGAAGCCCTCGATTTCTATCGGATCTTCGACCCCGGATCACGGAGGCAATGGAATCACTGAGTTTGTCTGGCCGATCACATATACCGGGGCATCGACTATCAGTCTCAGTTCAGCAGACGTCTTTCTTGTGGGCACAGCCAGCAAGACTGGCTGTAGTGTTTCGATTGCGGGCAGTGGTACAGTCAATCGTCAAGTCAAGGTGTCTGGGTGTCAGGCGACGTCGGGAACATTGGCCATTGTCATCACTGCGGGCACCGCGCAAGGCAGTAATGGAACCTTGGCACCAGCTTCAGCAACTTCGCCCTCCGTCACCATGATGGTTCCTTTAAGCATCAGAACCTTTGCTCCCTATGAAACTTCAGCCGGTGCCAGAAAAGGTTATAGATTCCAAATTGCTTTTGATGGAGCTACGGCGGCGACTCTTGATCCAACGGATGTCGTGCTTGCTGGCGCCACCGCGGATTGTGTGGTGGAAGTTGAAGCATATGATTTTACCACGTTTCAGGTCGGGTACATAAATCTTTGGGATTGTTCGTCGTTAGCCTACGGAGCGGCGGTCACCATTTCTGTTAAAGAAGGGGTTGCGACAAACAGCTATGGCGATCTTTCACCAGCGTTGCCGAATGCGACGGTGATAGTGCTGGACAATCAGATTGAGGTTTCTTTTGCCAAAGCCGTCGATGTGATCCCGGGTGGTGCTTCAACAAATACCCAGCAACTGATGTTGGCGTTGGATCGCCCTTCTCCCGTTGATGTGCTGGTGGAATACACGGTTTCACCATTCTTTACGACGGCGGCAAATCCGACAAACTTCAATCTGCCCTCACGAGGCACAGTTCTTGTCCCCGCGGGGCAGACCTCCTGGCCGGTGTCTTATAGTTACCACGGTGGCTTAAGCACGGATGGGCATAAGATTCTTCAAGTGGGAATCTCGGGCGTGGTGGCCGTCGGCTATCGCGCCGTCGTCGGAGTCAATCAAGTGGCCCGCCGTGTGATTTCTGAAGAGTCCGGCCGGGTCACGCAAATGGTTCTTTCTCAAGGCGACGAGCCTGTCTTTATGTGCAGTCTTCGTGGAGGCCGGGTCTTCTGTATCGGGGACAATACTTACGGTCAGCTCGGCGATGGAACAACTGTCAATAAAACGGCTCCAACCCAGGTTGTCGGTGGGGATGTCTTCACTGAGATTTCCGCCGGTTCCAAATCCGTATGCGGGATCACCTCTGCGGGAGTTGTAAAATGCTGGGGTGATAATTCAAATGGTCAGTTGGGGGATAGCACAACCGTTTCCAAGTCGGTGCCCACCGCTGTGAGTGACGCTTCCACTTACAAGTCCATTTCGGTCGGGAACATGCATGCTTGTGGCGTGACGACGGCGGGGGTGACGAAGTGTTGGGGTTCGAATAACATCCTTGGCAATGGAGGAGCAACACCTTTAGTCCCGACAGCGGTCACGGGTGGGGATCTTTATAACTCTGTTTCTGCGGGAGCGTTCACAACTTGTGGCATTCTGACCTCGGGCTTGGTGAAATGTTGGGGCGACAACGAATACGGGCAGATCGGTGATGGCACCAGCGGAATGTGGGAAGATCGGGCGGCTCCAACTGCAGTGAGTGACAGTGATACCTACAGTGTTGTTTCTGTTGGATACGGGCATGTCTGTGGCGTGCTTGTTTCGGGTGGGGTAAAATGCTGGGGTAATAACGAATACGGGCAAGTCGGAGACGGCACTACGACTCCTCGACTTGTGCCCACTCCGATCAGTGGCGCTGACACTTATGTGACGGTCTTTAGCAGTCGCGGGAAATTCTACGGCTGGCCCGATTATAATATTTACGATCAGAGTTGCGGCGTGACCAGTGCCGGTGTTGTAAAGTGCTGGGGTTACTCTTTAGGGTTGGTTCCTGAGCAAAAAATTAACGGCCAATTCGTTTCCGTAGTCACAGGGCTTTCCAGACATTGCGCTGTTGATGTGAATGGTGTCGCTCAGTGTTGGGGTGCTTCGTCCGAAATTGCATTAGGTGATGCGCTTGATGGTCGACTGACCTCCCCGGTGTTAAGCCCGACTTTAACGGCGGACACGACGTTGTATGACTCCATTTCAGGATCGGCTTTAAATCGGTGCGGGATCTCAACCACGGGCGGCGAACTGCGCTGTTGGGGAGTACGCAGTGGTCAGGAAAAAGACATGTCGATCCTTATGAATTCCGGTGATCAGTATGTGAAGGTGGCCCCAGGCCGAAGTCATTCTTGTGGTATAACCTCGACAGGAACGGCTAAGTGCTGGGGGGACGGATTCGCAGGTAAACTTGGGACATTCAAGACCGCAGAAGTTCGAATCCCAGAACCTGTATTTGGAAATGATACCTATACGGATATTGCCGTTTCCTATCATCACACCTGTGCTGTGACTTCGACCGGACAGGCGAAGTGTTGGGGTTACAACAATACGGGTGAACTGGGGAATGGAAACACGTCGACAGTCTATGGACCTCAAACCGTGGTGGGTGGTGACAGCTTTAAAGCTATTGCGGTTTCTCCGGGTCGCTCCTGCGGGATTACGACGTCGGATGCATTGAAGTGTTGGGGGCTCGGGTTCTATTATGGTGGTAATCGTCTGACTCCTGTGGAAATTGCGGGTGGACCTTATAAGGCTATTGCCATGAGTGAATTGGCTCAACATGCCTGCGGATTGACGACGGCAGGGAAAATCTGGTGTTGGGGCAATAATGATTTTGGTCAGTTAGGAGACGGAACGGCCAATTCCCGCGAGGAAGCCGTTGCCGTCAGTGGCAGCGAAACTTACAAGGCTGTCTATGTTGGAGGGGGCACAACTTGTGGCCTTACAACTTCTGGGGCCGCTCTGTGCTGGGGAGCTTACGTCGGGGATGGAACAATTATCAGTCGTACCTCACCAACAGCCGTCACTGGCGGGGATGTTTACACTTCGTTGTCCGTCAGTGCCGATTATACTTGTGGTGTGACGGATGCGGGACTGGTCAAGTGTTGGGGTTTGAACCAAAAAGGTCAGTTGGGTGATGGGACGACGGTTGATAAATATGCTCCTACTGCGGTCCTGGGGGCCGACAGTTACAAGGCCGTCTCAACTGGTGTTGTCTGGTCTGATGCAGACGGTAACAGCACTTGTGCGTTGACCGTGGCGGGCAGAGTGAAATGTTGGGGCGGCAGTCAAAAAGGTTTAGGGGTTGGAAATCTTAGATCTGCGTATCAGCCGATACCGATGGCGCTGTAGGCAGGAATCGGTCTTCCTACGAAAAGGCGTCACGCCTTTTCGTCCTAGCTTCTGTCTGAGCCCGATATTTCGGCTTTTTATTTCTTCTTCGTCAGCGGAAATAGATTCAGATCCAGTTGCATAAGATAAGAGTCCGTCGAAGGAGATTTTGACTGCGCAAGGTGCTGGCGTGAAAGTTCGTCAATCCAGTTTCGCAGTTCGATGAGTTTCATTGCCACCGGCATAAACTGCCCCCGAGGAATAACCACAGGATGGTTATGATAGGTGGACGGACTTTGCGGATTTTCAATAAATGTTAAAAAGTTATTAACCGCATCGCGATGAAGCTCGATTCCCTGGTAGGGCGCATCGCCCTTCGTAGTGGAGTGGTCAAATTCGGCCGGAGCCGCCGTCAGCGGGCTTCCTTCTATGAGCTCTCCGTTGTCATCCCATTGCAGATATTTTTCTTTCTCAATTCTGTCGAGTGCGTTTTGCATCCGCAGAGACGATATTCCCGGAATTTCAAAGCTTTCTTCGATCTCTTTGACAGAGAGGCGTTTTTTCTTCCAAGTCATCAAACGCAGAGCCCAGACAATGTCTGACCAGAGCACCTGATCCATTCCAGCTTCCTTCTGATAGAGCGATGGGTTGGGATCGGTTTTTGATTTTTCCTGAAATAGCTGATCGGATTGATTTTTGGGGGAATGAGCCAACGCAAGCCACAACATGTGTTCTTTTTGGGCGTTGTTCATTTTGAAATAGTTCGCAAATTCCAGGGCGCGTGTAACACTGAGATTTTTTCTACCTGAGCTTAAATCCGAAAGATAGCTTGCCGGCCAATTTAATAAATTGGCGAACACCCGGTAAGAAAACTTAGCATCACGCACTTTGTTTTCGACAAAAAAATCCTTGAAGTAGTCTTTCGCATCTTTGTATGGCATGGGCGAGACAAATTTTAACTTCTTTTCCACTGCAGGCATCCTTTGCAAACATTTTAGGGGATCAAGGTTCGAATTCAAGAGTTAAACCGCGAAAGAAGTGTACTCATTTTTAGTACACCAGGTCTAGAAATGTACTCTTGCCGAGTAGAAAGTGACCAGCAAGGTCCGCTGCAAAAGCTAGTGACAGCCCAACCTGCTTACGCTTCTTTCCGGGGTGGTTTTTGATTTGCAAAAGAAGGTGGCAAATGTGTTCAACTACCAAACAAGAAAGAAGGTATGAAATGAAAAACGCAGTCGTTCTTATGATCGGTCTCTTGGCGGCAAGTACGGTGATGGCGCAAGGAACAGCTAAGGTTGTGTCGGTAAACTGTCAGTCTCCTTCAATGATGGCTGGCGGTGTCTCAGCATCCCTAACGGGCACCCTTGAAATCATCGTCAGCCCGACAACGGGTATGACAAAAGTACGTCCCGGCAGCGAAGTTGTTTTGAGTGTTGGCGGCGAAACTGCGTCAGTTGCCATTGAAGGAGTTTATTTTGTGGCAGGTGCCCGGGAATACATCAACGGGAGTTTGGATCAAGACGCGGTTCCCTTTTCAAGTACTCGAATTGATTTTAATGACTCTTCAGAAAGTCAAAGAAGCTACATTCAGCGTTTGAACGGCCAAAAGATTCCACTTCATTGTGCGCACTAGAATTACCTAGTAGGTAGCAGAGCTCGGCTTCCCAGGTTGGGCTCTTGCTTTATCTCTTTTTTAGAACCACAAAGACGGCGATAGCAACAATGGCAATGACAGCCCCAGCCGATACTAAGACGTTCTGATGGGCCGACGAAAACGCAACCTTTGCCGCCGACACCAAGGTTTCGGCCGAAGCACTATCAAGAGCTTTTGCCGCAATCATGGTGTCGCCAATGCTTAAAGTCCCTTGTGCCGGGATGCTGCTCGCAATTTCGGCAGGCAGCTGAATGGCTTTTCTGTAGCTTTGCGACAGCAATAATCCGAACAGGGTGATCCCCAGTCCCATGCCCAGCTCATATCCTACGGCTTCAATCGAGCCTGCGGCGCCCGCTTTTTCCGGGGGTGCCGCACTCATGATCGCAATGGATGAAGCAGTAAGGCCAATGGCTAAAAACAGACCCAGCAAGAAAAGTGAAATGATGATCAGCGCATTCATCGTGGAAAAATCCGCAGCAGCCAAGCTGAATAAACATCCGGCTGAAACCAGCAGGCTTGTCGTCGCGACGGATCTGACTCCGTACCTGCCGACAAAAAATCCGGACACGGGGCCGCCAATGGCGGTTGCCAGCATCAAAGGCAGCATGACAGCGCCGGCTTCAAGCGGTGTTTTTCCAAAAACAAACTGCAGTTCCTGGGCGATGGTGAATTCAACCCCGGCCATCGCACCGGCGACCAGCAGTGCTAGCACAAGCCCGACGCAGATAGCAGGTTTTTTAAACAGCCCCAGGTCCAGTAAAGGATTTTTCGAGCGAAGCTGAATCCTGATAAATACGGAAATCGCTGAAAGGCCGATGGCCAGCGATCCGAATTTTTCCATGGGACTGACATCCCCTTTGAAAAAGGATTTCAGGGCATAGACGCACCCGATAAGTCCGACAACCAGAATAAGGGCCTGATCAATGGCCCACTTGGAAGAACTGGTGGTTTGGGATTTAGGATAGACGATGTATCCCAGCGGCAGAATCAAAGCAATCAACGGGGCATTGATTAGAAACACCCAGTTCCATGAAGAATGAGTCAGGATATACCCACCGATTAAAGGTCCGATAGCGCCGCCGGCAGCCCCCACGGTGGACCAGGCACCCAGCGCCAAGGCCCGTTCTTTGTCATCCTCAAACACCGTGCGAATGATTGATAAAATACTGGGCATAATCATAGCCGCACCAAAGGCGGTGGCAGCTCGGGCAACGATCAAAAGATTTGCGGAGGTCACTAGTGAAGCAAAGACCGAAGCGATCAGAAATAACAGCAATCCATTCAGCATCAGTTTTCTGGATCCGATTTTGTCAGCCAGGGTGCCCATCGGGATCAGTAATCCTGACATCATCAGGGCGTAAATATCGATGATCCAAAGAACCTGAGTGCCGGTGGCTTTCAGCGAAGTGGTTAGGGTCGGGATCGCCACGTGTAATGTTGTCATATTAATGACAACAGGCAGGCTGGCCAAAAGGGCCGCGAAAAGAACTAACCATCTGTTGTGCTTAAGTGTCTGTTTCATAGAATTGACATAATACATACCGATCGGTATGGCAACCGCCGGGATTGCCAGTGAGGAAGGGGTTCACGCCATCAGACTGAGCAAGGTTTCTGCCGCGGCCGGGGTGACCAAGGGGGCGTTATTTCATCACTTTGTAAATAGGGAAGCGCTGATTGCAGCGATGGCTTCGTATCTGATGGATCATCTGGATGCAGAGATTGATCAGCTTATTGAAAAAGACACGCAAGAATACGTGGTTTTTACCCGCGCGTATATTCAAGCAACCCTGAATATGGAAAGCGAATTCGGCAAAGCCTTTTCTACTTTACTGCTGGCCGAACCCAGCGTGGTTTCCATCAGCAGCGATTGGTTTGTTGGAAGGATGAAGAAACACGTGAAGACGGATTCTGATCCAAGTCTTGAGGTCGTCCGTTATGCCGCTGACGGAGCGTGGCTGGCGGCGGTGACGAACTACAATCCTAAGATGGATTTGGCTAAGGTCAGAAAGCGTCTTATCGCGATGACAGAAGTTAAGGGCGACTGAGTTCTTGTCGCGTGCGGAAATCTCGCGCATAGATCATGCGAGCGATGTGATAGTACAGGTCGAAGTGGAATATTGATCATTCGGTATTTGGCAGGAGTAAAGAGTTTAATTTTGCAGTCTCGTAGCCGTGCGTAAATATCGTATCAAAGGATTCTGGGGTCATTTTAAGTAGAGAGGTCGGAAATGATCTTGCGTATGATACGCTTTTTTCATCTAGCCACATCTCGCCATTCGGACACAGGTTTTGAAATGATGGGGCACTCGAGATAGTACCGATCTGTAAATACATTCCTAATGACGGATTGTTTTTTATAAAGTTCACTATACTTCGAACACGAAGTGCTCGTGTTTGTTCGCTCATTATGTCCATCAATCTTTTGAATCTGAAAGGATTTAATGGGTGAGGAATATCTTCCGTTGCAAACGGTTTGCCTGCGTCAGATACGATCAGAAAGTCGACATTTTCATTGGAAGACTTAATCCTTTGTGTGCCACAATCATAGAGAGGTTCGACCCCTAGGTTGTCGTAAACTCCTCCATCATAAAGGTGGAGGGTCTTCTGTTGAAGGGTAGTTGGTTTGGCATTGGCTTGAGAGCCCCATTCCGCTTTGCGCCAAACATACTTATCAGAGGCTATCTTGAGTGGGCCAATTCCTCCGGGAAACGCTGCTGACATGGCCATGGCGTTGGCTATTGGGAAATCGGTCATATCCGCATAGCCGATTGAGTAGTCACCTCCGGTACCTTTTTTAAATCTAAATCGTTTTCCATTTTCGGCTGTGGTGCCGTTGATGGACCAGGTTGGTGATGGGGGTAGATCTCCCAATGTTCCTGTTATCTGAAACAACTCATTGATGGATTCAGCTACTATATTTGCACGATATGTAAGTCTATGCCAATTCAAGGGGCTCAGCGCTTTTGTTTTTGCTGTCGACTGGAGGCAATTTGATGTCAGGATATTTTTGATTTCGAGGCAGTGATTTTGATATTCGCCGCTACTAGGCCACTTGTAATTTGAAATGTGAAATAGGAGGCCGATGAAAATGCTTCCACCCGAAACGCTGGATACGTGAGATACATGCTCTAGTTGTTGAGTGTCGGCAAGCCACTTGAGTACGCCGGCATGAAATGCTGCGGCTCTCATTCCTCCGCCAGATAAACAAATTCCAATACTTCGATGTGGTGTATTTCTCATGGGAAAAACATCCTTAGATGCTATATTTTGTACTTATAGGATCTTTCCCGGCCTCGAGCGTGGTCAAAATTGATTGACCGTCACTCCCTGTATTTGTTTGGTACCAAATTTTAGAGTGTTGGTTAAATAGCTCGACTGCTTCTTTGTGGGGATGGCCATATTGATTGTTTACTCCGGCGCTAACTATAATTTTGTAAGGGGAAACGGCAGACAACAGCTCTTTCGATGATCCATTTTTTGAACCATGATGAGGAGCTGTCATCATTTGAGAAGCTAAACTATTGCCAAACTCTTTTATAATATTAGCCCATCTGTCGATTTCGGTATCGCCGGTGACTAAGTAAGACTGCTGAGAGGAATTTTCGACCACTTTACAAACTAGCGAGCAGTTGTTGGAAGAAGATTTATCCTCCGCATGGGGGGAGAAAATCTCGAAGGTAAACTCCTTTGAAAGTTTCGAGTAAAAACGTGATTTATTGTCATTTAAAAGAATCGGAACACGTTGAATTTTGCTGTTAGTGTCGTGAGCGTCAATAAGCTTAAAGCACTCGGAAGCATTATCAGTTGCTTTGAAATACTTTGGATACATGATCCAATTTGGAAGATATTTGTGAAGAATTATGCTTAAACCCACTGAATTAAAGTGGTCTGCATCAAAGCCAGTAATCATTAATCCAATTAAGGCCTTGTTTTTTAGGATGTCGGCAAGAGCCCCTTTGATATTGATAACTTTTTGGTCGGTTCCCATTGGCACATGGGTATCGACTATGAATGCTTCGTTAGTGCCAACTACAACGGTAAAGTTTCCTTGCGCAACATTTAGAGAATAGACTTTCATTTTAACTCCTGCAAATTACGGTATGTAAGTATACAGCTGTTTGTTTTTTGTCAAACTCCACTGGTGATATCGAATGGTCAGAATCAATTGTGTCTCGGGATTGTAATTTGCGAGCCTATTGCTCTCTTCGAGTCCCGCTACCCCAACGGTAGATTTTGGACGTAGCAAAGCCCGTTTGGGATTCGATATATTTTGTTTTAAAGGGAGAAAATGGATGTCCTAAGACATCAATAAGCAATAATTGCCCGTCCCTTGATATTATTGAGTTTTTTCAAAAAATTGAACCCCGCATTTACGAAATTATCGCGCCGCTGCACGTGGAAGGCATGTCGATAACTGATATTGAGCAGCAAACGGGCTTAAAAAGAACCTCGATCTGGAAGGCATTGAAGGCTCATGATCAAAGCCTTCCCTCCAAACAGTCAGTTCCATACGCAAGGTGGCGCAAAGGTCATAAAAGGACCGGCGCCAGACCCCCTTATGGATTTTGCTTTCTTTAGGGGGAGTTGGTGAGAGACCCCAAAGAGTACCCCACGCTTCTTTTAATCCACAACTTATGGACTCGCGGCAGTGATATTATGTCTATTTTTTCTGCCCTTAGTGATCGTGGCCTTAAATCCCGAACGGGTAAAGAGTGGAGCTACGGAGTCATTAAATCCATTGGTCAGAGAATTGAGTCGGGGGCGATAGTTCTTCAGTCGGGGAAGTTAGCGCTCTCCGAGAGCTTCCTAAAAGGAACTTCGTCGGCTTCAAAAGTACTAACAAAAAAGAGAAAGGGATGAATTATGAACCTCACGAATCTTATTTTTTGGAGTGCCAGTGTCATCACCGGGTTGGCTGGAGTTCACAACATAGATTCCATTCAGCGAGCCATTTGGAAGGTCCAAGCACGAATCGTCTACGAGTCGCGTACCGAGACATGGGGATCTCCAAAGTTTTTAAGGAATGACCAAGGTCCTCACAAGTTAAGTCAGAGGAGCGGTCAGGAAAGGAACTGACTTCAAAAGAGCTTTTATTTGTCCATACTTTAGCGGTCATAGACCTAGGCGCGATGTTTCAATTCTCGGATCAGAACCGAAGTTCGGTTGATATGATTGATGAGGCTTTGGTGATCTTGTTGAAATTCGAGATGTGAGCTTCATCTTTCTATATTAAGATTTTTCTATTCGCTAGGAGATTAGTAATGGCGCTAAAGAAGAATACCCTGGGGCAATTTCTGAAAGAAAAGAGAACTCTTTCCGGACTCTCTCAAGGTGAGGTCTCAAAAAAACTTGGTTATTCGACTCCGCAGTTTATTTCAAACTGGGCGCGAGGAGTTTCCTCGTCTCCCATTGATACTCTTAAGAAGATCGGCCAAATTTATCATGTGTCGGCAGACGAATTATTTGAACGAGTACTTGAAGGCACAATTGAGAGTGTAAGAGACGATATGGCGAAGAAATTTAAGAAGGGTTAGGGGGGGGCCGCCGAGGGCAGGTAGTCAATTTTTCTAGAAAAACCTCACCTCAATAGACCGAATCTAAACCATTCGACTGTCTACCCGTGACCCTAGTAAAACTACTAGGCTTCTCTCCGAATTATAGCCTGAGTTATCAGTATCAGAAACCTTAAGAGTGAACTCAGATCAAGTGAAGGGCTTTTGTGAACTCTTTACACGCCAATAGCATGCTTCTTGTTGCATAGTAAAAATACTAGTAGAAATACTTTTAAGCAATTGGAGGATGTTATGACTGATGAAACAAAAGATGGGTTAAAAGAAGCAGGAAAAGATGCCAGCTCAGCTACTATCGGGGCGGGAGTTGCTATTACTAGTTTGTCAGTAGCAGGAGTTCCAGGCCTCAGTGCTGCTGGAATCACTTCTGGCTTAGCTGTACTTGGCGGCTCGATGATCGGTGGAATTTTTGTTGTTGGAGCAATTGGATATGGCGGCTACAAATTATCACGCCTCATCATAAATAAATGTAGCGAATAGAGGCTTGCAATATGAATGAGTTCACTGGAGGAGATCTTCGCGCATTCAGGACTGAGCTTAGGCTATCAAGGGCGCAGCTCGCGGCACTATTGAATGTAAGTCCCACAACGGTCGAAAAATGGGAGCAGCGAGAAAGTGAGCCTATACGCTCTAAGTATCATACGCTGCTATCGTCACTGGGTGCAAAGGGCGTCGGTGTAGCTATAGGAGCTGGGATAGCCGGGGTTGTGGCTGCGCCGGCAGTCCTAGGGTTCGCGGCAGCGTTAGGGGCAACTGCTTTGGCAACTGGATCAGGAGCTTCTTTTTTGAAAGAGGATTCGGACACTCAATCTCTTAGGAACTTTCTGGTAAAGTTTGGGGGACTATCTGAAGAAGAAAAAAGAACGTTTATTGATGTTCTTCAAAAGATGATCTAGAGGGTTTGTATACTTTTAATCTCAATCCATCTTTTCAAGTTTGATTTCCCAATGAGCCAGATTGAATTATTTTGGAAAGATCATTTACCAGTGAAGGAAGATTTGCTCTAAGGTCACAAGATAGGTCAATAGTGGCCGCGATGAATGTGGCATCGGACCCATTTACTTGAAACTCCTTTCTTATGTGGACGTTGGATTTTGGATATAGCAATGCTACAGAAGGCGCCGCAACTCCTGAATGATGAATTTGTCTGTATGCTAGAACTTGGTAGGCATCCTGGTTGCTAATACCATAGTGATTTTTAGTGTCGTTGATGATTTTATATTTTGTGTCCAAAATGAATTCTGATCCTGATTTTGATTTAATGTGGATATCGGTAAAGGTGTCGAAGAGGCTTCGTGGTACCCATTCTCCATTTTCCAATAGGTCGCGCTCTGCTGAGAGATTATGAGAAGATTGCCAGCGGAGAATCTTCGATATGTAAAAATTGACAACTTAAGTCAGATAGATAGCAAGTTGGCGGACTTATCTAAGTTTCAACTGCTTTCGTTTAGTATGCCTAGTACTCTTGGAAGCGAACCGTGGTTTTTTGTTCATCCTGATTTGAAGTCTTTGCGAGATAGAATGGTGGAGCGTTTTGGAACGATTGAACATTTTGGCAAAAGCATGTCGATCAATGTTGGACTTCAAGTCCTTTACAAGAAGTTCTATCTAATCAGAGGTAGAATAGAAAAGAACAAAGTTATAGGTCAGAATTATGCCGGAATTCCGGTGAGCATTGAGAAGTCAATTTGTCGGCCTCTTGCAATAAATCGGAAGTTCTATCCCTTTAAAGTTATTGAGAAAGATAATTTTGTATTGTTCCCATATCAGCTCTCTTTGATTGATTCAAAAAAGAAGAGGTCATTGGCAAATTTGAAATGTGACGCAATCAAGTTCACAGCACTTAAAGAAACGTTTCCAAAAACATGGGAATACTTAAAGGAATCTAAAGAAGAGATTCAAGATAAGGTGGAAACTAAGACTGGAGTAAATTGGTACCACTACACCTATGAAAAAAATCATTGTTTGCAGAGCCTACCAAAGATGTTGATTCCATCAACGTGCTTGGATACAACAGCTACCGTTGATGCGCTTGGTGAATTTTATCAAGATAATGTGCGGGTAAATTCTATCATCATTGATGGCGCGGATGTTCGCCATTATAAAGCTCTAGCTGCGATCTTCAATTCGAGGATTTTTGACTGCCTTGCAAAAATCACGGCTGAATCTCTTGATAATGGTTATATTCAGTTGAATAAGCAATTCCTCTTACCAGTTCCTCTTCCCGTACAAAGACTATTGGATGAGGTAGAGGTAACGGATTCACTGGCTTCGGTTTATGATGAAATGCAAAGTGTCATTAGTGCTTATGTCAATGCTTCGGATAAAGAAACACGTGAAGCCTTAAAGATTGCTTTGAGTAGCGCCGAAGAGAACCTCAACAGTTTGGTAAACACTCGAGTCTACGAGTTGAACGATCAAGATGTTCAGGAACTGCAGCGATTTGGAAAACGTCTGCCTATCGGCTCTTATGTTGATCAAACTCTACGAGAAGTGGGAGAACTGGATTTCGTAGAAGAGGCAGAGGCTGTATAATTAACAGGGCGTGGGGGCATTATGAAAATGCTCCCATTCAGAAGAGAAAGAAATTTTTAGAGTATACTATTGGCGGTGGATTCTTTTTTATTACCACCAGACTTCTTAACTAGCTTATTAAACATCAACTCATCAAGACCAAAAAGTTCTTTATATTTGTTTGCCCACGCTAAATCGCCATCAATAGCTCTCTTTAGAGTGTTTAAGGTTCGAGCGTGAGGAATGTCTTCCACAATAATGCGTGCAAATCGGGGATTCTCCGCCGCGATATCGATAATTTTTTGAATATTTTTTGCTCCACTGACAAACTTTAAAACATCAAAAGCGAGCTGTGGATTCTTTGCGCACTCAAGCATATTATCTGCTGTTTGCAGAGCTGGGACAGACGCTAAAAAGCGAATTGCACGATTGTAGTCACTATTGGAAAGAGCATCGTCGAGCATCATTTGAGGTGTCATAATCTTATTCTCTTTTAAGAACAAATTATTGGGCAATCTGATTGCACGCGATATTGGAAAATTCAAGACCAAAGCCTATCTCCTCGGTACTGACCCGCAAATTTAAACGGTCATAGCAGTAATCTTCATTAGGTGATTATGCTCAACCAGTCATCTCCGTAGTTGGGGTTAGCTGCGTCAATATGTTGGTTTTTAGCTAGTTTTTGCAGATATACGAGGTTGGCCTGTAGAAATTACAAAAGGTTGATAGGCGACCTGATGATGATTTAAGGAGCTTTACAAACCAAATACTGAAGTAGCTTGTAGGCAAACTTACCACCAAAAGCTTCCACTTATTATTGAAATGCTGAAGTCCATTTTGTGCAATACTCAGGCTGCGGGCAGCCTCAGCCCTGGAGTTTAGAAAGGGCTTTCCGAAGACAACGCCAGCTCTAAAAAGAAGACTTGTGAGAAAGGTCTTAAAGAAGTTGGTGCTCACTCTGAAGGGCTTGGAGACGTTCTTCTGCGTGGATGAGAGCGGTGTTGAGAAGGCGGCTGGGCGACATGTCCCTGGGGCCTCAGTTAAAATATTGAGATTTGAAAGAAAAAAGGAATCGGAAAGTCAGATTTTGGGCGCGACAGAGCCGTCAGCGTTGACCCTGCGGGCAGCCGGATCTGATTGATTCCGTCGTTTGAATTTTTGCTTAATGATGGAAATGGATGGGGTAGCAGGACTCGGTCTTCCCAGGTTGGGCTCCTGCCCAACCTTCCAGAGCCGGGGCCGTTCGCTCAGCCGGCCATCGTGGCCGTCTGCCCCGAATCGAATGCTCCTAAGGTCGCATCCGACACGGGTCGCTCTCTCTATTCTCGTCCTGCAACCCCGGGGCAGACGTAGCTGTGCCCTAAGGGGAATTTTGCTGGCTTATTTTCTGTGATTTTTTAAGAAAAAATGGATGGGGTAGCAGGACTCGAACCTGCGAATGACAGAATCAAAATCTGTTGTCTTACCAACTTGACGATACCCCAGCAAGATGATGCGTTCGAAGGCCCAAATTACGGATATTGCGGCCCAAAATCAAGAAAAGACTTTATGCGTTGAAAGATAACGCACCATGGGCCGGAAAAAGAACCAGGAACCTTTTGAATGAAAAAGCCCGTCAGGGATCTGACGGGCTAAGAATTCCAGGGGGTTTACTTGAAGCCGCCGTTGCTGGCTGCCTCCACATTAGGCAGCCAGGTGTGCGTGAGCAGGGAACTCGACCCCGGCCCCATGGCCCTAGGGTGAATCAAGTCAAACCTAGTAGTCGTCGTTGCCGTAGTCGCTCCCAGGAGCTTTTTGGCGTTTTAGACTGACCAGGGTTTCGCCCATGGATTTTAGTTCTTTTTCGTAGGCCTCAAATATGAGGTCTTCAATCATCGCCCGGGTCTCCTGATTCAGGGGGTGGGCGATATCGCGGAACTGACCGTCTTTGCGTTTTTTGCTGGGCATAGCCACGAACAAACCGCTGGTTCCTTGGATGACCTTCAGATCCCTCACGACAAAACAGTTGTCCAGAGTGATCGAGACGTAGGCCTTCAGCCGGTCCTCATTGACGGGGAAAACTTTCACCTCGGTGACTTTCATACAGTCCCTTTCTTGTTGCCGTTCTTGTTGCCATAACAGTTGCTCATTCTTAAAAGCCATTTGACCGGCCTTTTTGTCGCAATCTTGGAGCCAAACTATGGTCCGTATTTCTTCTCGGTGGGCCCAAGAAAAACTAAAGACCTAGGTCGAGGATTTTTTTATATTTTTACTGAGGTTCCGCGAACTGCCTCAATTTGAGGCAGGTGTTTACTTATATAGCGGCAAAATAAAAAAGCCCATCCGAAGATGGGCTTTGAAGCGCTGCTCTTTATTAAAATTTCTGAGTTTAGAATTACTCGATGTTGATGATCTGAATACGGGTGTTGCGGGCAATTCTAAGGGTGTTCTTGCCCTTTTTAAGAGCTTTTAAAACGTCCTTGGCGGTGTCGACGGGCTGTTTATTAACATCCAAAATCACATCGCCCACGCGCAAACCGCCCTTTGAAGCGTTGGAGTTTCTTTCCGTCTCGATCACCACGGGCTGCTTCATATCGTCCGGCAGGCCCCATTCCTTGCGAAGCTCGGTGGTTGGATCAATCACCGTGAAGCCCAGATCAAACGGAGCTTTCTGGCCCGCATAGGTTTTAGTCGCCGCACGAACCGCGCGTTTTTCTTCCACACGTTCTGCCGTCACCACATTCAGGGTCATTTCCTTGTTGTTGCGGATGATCTTGGTTTTAATCGGCTGACCGATAGGGGCGTCGGCCACGGCATCCATCAGATCCAAAGAGGTTCTGATTTTCTTGCCGTTAAACTCGGTCACGATGTCGTACATCTTCAAACCGGCTTTCAAAGCCGGGCTGCCCGGAGACACCTGCGTGATCACGGCCCCGCGAAGCTCGCCCAGTCCCAGGTACTCGGCCGCTTCCGGATCCAAGTCACCCAAAGCCGTACCCAGGAAACCTCGGGCAATGCGGCCCTTGGATTCAAGAATTGGCAAGATGGCTTTCACTTCATCAATCGGAATCGCAAAACCGATCCCCTGCGCGCGGGCATCAATCGCCGAGTTCACGCCGATCACCTGACCTTTGGTGTTCACCAGCGGACCACCCGAGTTCCCCGGATTGATGCTGGCATCGGTCTGAAGCAATGGAATTTTATTGATCTCTGTGATGTCGCGGCCTTTGGAAGAGATAATCCCTTTCGTCATGGAGTGACCGTGACCGAACGGATTCCCGAACGCCGCCACCCATTCGCCGACTTCAACATCTTTGGACGAGCCCAGCACCGCCACAGGCAGTTTGCCTTTCGGAGTGATCTTGATCAAAGCAATGTCCGTGCGTTCGTCGCTGCCGACAAGGGTCGCTTCAAACACGTCCGTGGATTTTTCGCTTAATTGAACGTTGATGATGTCGGCGCCGGCGATCACGTGGTTGTTCGTGATGATCAGGCCGTCTTCACGGATGATAAAGCCTGTGCCCAGACCCATTTGTTGCGGACGCTGTTGTTGTTGAGGTTGCTGCATGCGGAAACCATAAAGCTGTTCCAGCATATCCAGCATCGGATCACGCATGCGCGGAGAGTTCTTGGGCATCGCCGTGGTTGAGATATTCACAACCGCCGGGTTGATGGCCTTGGCCAGCTCAACAAACAAGTTGCCGGGCAGGGCGGCGCTCAGATTCATCTTCGGTGGATCTTTCGGGAGTTCCTTCGCGCCCGTTTGGGCTTGAGCGGTCATTGCGACAGACAGAATAAGAACCAACAGCGTCTTCATAGACAGTTTTCTCCTTACATAGACACAAATTTCATTTGCAGATCACTGATTAAGTTTTCCAAAAATTTGGCTTCATCGCCAGTCAGATTTCCTTTGGTCTTTTGTTGCAGGACCACCAAAAGGTCGATGTTAAAGCGAGCCATATTTTTATCTTTGCTCACTTCGCCGTTTTGAGGATTTGGAGCCAGACCCATAGCCATAATCGCCGAAGAGGCGACGGACATAATTAGGACTGAAAAGGAGGCTTCAATTTTTTCGTTCATAAGTATCCTCTCTGTGAATGTGAGTTCTCTGTTAATCCTGTCAAGTTAGATGGGGTAATAACCCATCAGTTTTTGCAAACGGACCTCAATGGCCGGGTGGGATTTCAGGAACAGATTTTTTTGTCTAAAACCTTCCGGGTTCACCATGAAAAGATGACTGGTGCAGGCCGGGATATCCAGCGGCTGGGTTTGAGCCAGGCCTTCCATGCGCCACAAAACTTCGCCCAGGCGGTTGCGACTTTCCAGAAGTTCAGAAGCCATCAGATCATTTTCAAAGAAGGACTTTTCCACCACCACAAGCTTGATGATCAACCAGCCAATCGGGGACAGCAGCGGCATAAAGAATCGCAGCTTGTACGGGATCAAGTTGTCCAAGAACTGTCCCAGGCCCACGACGGAATTGGCCAGTGTGCTGCTGACGCTAAAAGCAAACGTATCCAGACGGCGGATGTGGCAGATTTGATGGGCCACGACGGCTTCCAATTCCTCATCACTCAGTTTTTGCAATAGCCCTGCGGTGAAGCCCAAAGATCCGCGTTTCCAGGAATGACCCACGCAGAAGGCATTCACGGACGAGTGCGGGGTGATATAAACTGCCGGAGCGGGCATGGACAGTTGGGCGGACATCTTTTGAACCTTGTCGATCAGACCCCAGGAGTCCTGGCCTTTGATTCGTTGTGCGTTCAGTTTCGCCAGCACGCGGCTTTCGCCGTAAAAGAACACAAAGAAGTTCAAAAGAACCGCAAAGAAGAAACCAATCAACAACCCCAGACGTTCCCCAAACTGGTAACCAAGAACCAGCAGGGCCAGAGAGCTTGATAGAATGAATATCCAGACTTTTGTATTGTTGTTGATCATATAAAATTAGTCCCACTAAAGAGGGGTCTTGGCAAGCACAGGAACGGCGCATAGTTTTTCGTCGGGATTTCACTCTAAACTTGCGTAGTTTTTGGCTTAATTGTGAAATAGAGAGGTTCATCTACTCAGGAGGCAAGAACGTGAGTGAAGTCGATATCATGGCCCTGAATGCCGCGATCAAGCAAGAGAGCCAATTCATTGATAAAATGATGGCTGAAATCAACAAGGTTGTCGTAGGGCAAAAGGAAATGGTGGAGGGCATCATGATGGGCCTTCTGACCGGGGGCCACATCCTGCTGGAAGGTGTGCCGGGCTTGGCTAAGACGCTGACCATCGCGACCGTTTCGAAATCCATCTCATTGGATTTCCAACGCATCCAGTTCACTCCAGATCTGCTACCAACGGACTTGATCGGTACCATGATCTTCAACCCGAAATCCGGTGAATTTGCTCCGCGCAAAGGACCTATCTTCACGAACATCGTTCTGGCGGATGAGATCAACCGTGCTCCGGCGAAAGTGCAATCCGCACTGCTTGAAGCCATGGCTGAAAAACAAGTCACCATCGGGGATGAGTCCTACAAACTTTCAAGCCCGTTCCTGGTTCTGGCGACTCAGAACCCGTTGGAACAAGAAGGTACTTATCCTCTGCCGGAAGCCCAGATGGACCGTTTCATGTTCAAGATCAACGTCGTTTACCCAGGTAAAGGCGAAGAGCTTGAAATCCTCAACCGCATGGGCACCAACGAAAAACCGGAAGTGCAGCCGGTAATTTCAAAAGAAGACCTTTTGCGTGCGGCTCACCGTGCGGATCAGATCTATGTTGATAACAAAATCAAAAACTACATCGTGGAATTGATCATGGCCTCCCGTAAACCGGGTGAATACGGTCTAAGCCGTATTGCGAACCTGATCAACGTGGGTGGTTCCCCGCGAGCGACGATCAGCTTGTATCGTGCGGCGAAAGCTCATGCGTTCTTGCGTGGTCGCGGTTATGTGACTGCCGAAGACGTAAAGGCCATTGCGTACCACGTTCTGCGCCACCGTCTGATTCTGACGTACGAAGCCGAAGCTGAAAACATCAGAACCGATGACATCATCAAAGAAATCCTAAGTCAGGTCGAGGTGCCATAGTGAGCTTGCCTCCTGAGGTCTTAAAGAAAGTCAAACTGCTTGAGATCAACACAAGAAAGCTTGTGAACAATCTCTTTGCCGGTGAATACCACACGGCCTTCAAAGGGCAGGGGATGACTTTTGCGGATTTCAGGGAGTACGTTCCCGGCGATGACGTTCGTTCGATTTCTTGGCCGCTGACCGCGCGCACGGGAAAGCCGTACATCAAAACCTTCGAGGAAGAGCGCGAGCTGACCCTGATTCTGGCCGTGGATGTCAGTGGTTCCAGTGATTTTGGAACCGGGCCTTATTTTAAGGGCGAAGTCATGACTCACATGGCGGCGTTGTTGGCGTTTTCTGCGGTGAAGAACAACGACCAGATTGGTTTGTTGCTGTTCAGTGATCAGGTGGAACACTTTGTTCCGCCGAAAAAAGGACGGGGCCACGTGCACCGTCTGTTGCGTGACTTGTTTTACTATAAACCAAAAAGCCATCGCACCAAGCTGTCTGCCGGGTTCTCTTATTTGCAGGGGATCTTAAAGAAGCGCGCGACGGTGTTTGTATTTAGTGATTTTATGGATCAGGGCTTTGAACAGTCCTTGCGTTTGCTGGGAAGAAAGCATGACGTCGTGGCCTGCGTGGTCAACGATGCGGCCGAGTATTCCTTGCCTTCCATGGGTGTGATCGAAGTGCAAGATGCCGAGACCGGGGAAATCGTCACCGTCGATACGTCTTCGCAATCGTTCCGCGCCCAGTATGAAGAGGCCGTGGCCAAACGCAAAGACGCCCGGGATCGTCTGCTTCGCCTGGCTCAGGTGGAGCGTGTGGATGTGAAGTCCAGCGAGGATTATGTGAATCCTTTGGTGGCCTTCTTTAAGAAGAGAAGATAATGGCGGCAATTCAGTGTAAGGCAGAAATTCCCAAAGTCGAGGGACTGAAAGACAACGAGCTCACCGTAGGGCGCGAGTTTCTTTTGGTGTGTGACGGGGACTTCCCGCGCGATCTTCAGCAGGAAAAACTTCATTTTGTTCTGAAGCCGGAACAAAAATACCAGATTAAACTTCTGGGTTTTGAGTTCCGTTCTCCGACGGTGGCGGATATCAAGGCCACGGCTTACACGGCCGGCAACATTCCGTTTGAAAACCTGCAACTAAGTGACGGCGTGCAGACTCTGGATCTGGGGCCGATACAATACGCGGTGACCTCGGTGCTGCCGCCGCCTCCGCAAAATCCGGGCGAACAGCCCGTGAAACAAGAACCTTACGGTCCGATCGGGCCTGCCAGCATTGGGGTGCCGATGCTTTATTGGGGAATTTTAGCGGCATTCCTGGGTGTGATTGCTTTGATTGCCATCACCAAGATTTATCGCGTGATTCAAAGACGCAACATGCTGGAACGCCTGCGCGAACATGACTCGGCCTTAACACCGCTGTCTGAATTCCATCAAAACTATCGCCGCCTTCAGCGCACCAATCCGGTTTTCTTTGGCAAAGACGCCAAAAAAGAAGAAATCGATCAGGTGCTGGTTGAAACGAACAAGATGTTTAAGCTCTTCCTGACCCGCCAGTTCCGTGTGCCGGCTTTGGAGTGGAGTGAGCGTCTGGTGATCAAGGATATCAAGAAATACCATCGCAACGTCTATGTGGAAACGGGCGAAGGCCTGCTGAAGCTGTTCCATGAATACCAGCACGCATTTGCCGATCAGAAGAACCTTTCCAGCAGCGACGTTTTGAATTTGGCCACCCACTGCCGCACTCTGGTAGAGAAAATGGAAAGGGTGTCCTCATGACGTATCATTCATTGTGGGCCCTGTGGTTCCTGTTGCCGCTGGTTTTGATTCTGATCTGGAACTTCTGGAAAAGAAAAAAGAAGACGCCGACGTTGCAGTTTGGTTCGGTTGAACTGTTAAAGTCTGTGACGCCGACCGTGCGCACGCGTTTGATGCACCTGCCGGTGATCTTAAAATCCCTGGCGCTGGTGTTTGCGATTGTCGCTTTGGCGCGCCCGCAGGAAATGAACACCAAGATCCGCAAGAACGTGGAAGGGATCGACATCGTCATCTGTCTGGACGTGTCTGACTCGATGCTGATTGAAGACATGAAACCTTTAAACCGTCTGGAAGCCGCGAAAGAAACCATCGCGAAATTCATCAGCGCGCGGACCTCAGATCGTATCGGTCTGGTGGTCTTTGCCGGTGAATCCTTCACCATGGTTCCACCAACGCTGGATTATCAGATGATCTTGCAGCGAGTGAATGAAATCTCCAGTGCGTCGAGTGCAAAAATCAAGGACGGGACCGCCTTGGGTGTGGCCATGGCCAATGCCGCAGGCCGCTTGAAAGATTCCCAAGCCCGCAGCCGTGTCATGATCTTTATGACGGACGGGGAGAACAACTCCGGCACCATTGATCCTGAAACGGGTCTTGAAATCGCCAAGGGTTACGGCATCAAGGTTTATTCCATCGGTATTGGTAAAGACGGTCCGACACGCATCCCGGTTTATTCCCGCGACATCTTCGGCCAGAGGGTAAAAACCTATCAGCCATTTGAAAGCACCGTGAACGAGGATCTTTTGGGTCGTATGGCTTCCGACACCGGTGGTAAATACTATCGCGCGACCAATGAAGGCGCCTTGCAACGGGTCTTTAATGACATCGACACCTTGGAAAAAACCAAGATCGATGTGAACAAGTTCACCAACTACACTGAAAAATTCCCGCCCTTCCTGATTTGGGCTTTGGTTCTTTATTTGGCCGGACTGCTTTTGGGCCGTTCCTGGTTAAGGAGGGTGCCATAATGTTCCGCTTTGAAAATCTGGCAGCATTTAATTATTTGTGGCTGATTCCGGTGATTATCATCGTGGGCTTTATCTTTGATCGCATGTCGAGAAAAAAGATGGAAGCCGCCATCGGTTCAAGATTGTATCCGTTCCTTTCAAGTTCCGTATCGCGCAAGAAGCGTTCAATCAAAACCACTTTGCAGGTTTTGGCCGTGCTGTGTTTTGTACTGGCTTTGGCACGCCCACAAATGGGTGAATCCCAACAGGAAGTCAAAAGTGAAGGGGTTGAGATCATCTTCGCTGTCGACGTTTCTGAAAGTATGATGGCCGAAGACGTGAAACCTTCGCGCTTGGCACAAGCCAAAGCCGAACTGAGCCGTCTGGTGGATCTGATGCCGGGAAATAAAGTGGGCATCGTGGCCTTTGCCGGATCGGCGGCGTTGTTGTCGCCCCTGACAAATGATCCGGGTGCGATCAAAATGTATCTGGAATCCCTGGAGCCAAGCTCTGTGTCCTCGCAAGGAACAAACTTCACGGAAGCTTTGAAGATCTCCAAAGACGCCTTCGAGCGCGGTGGGGTTTCCACCGATGAAACCGTGAAAGTCACGCGCGTGATCCTGTTTGCCTCCGACGGGGAAGATCACGAGCAGGGCGCCTTGGATGAAGCCAAAAAAATGGCCGGTGAAGGTGTCAGAATCTTCTCGCTGGCTTACGGCACGGAAAAAGGCGGGGCGATTCCGGTTCGTGATGGTATGGGCTTCTTAAAAGGTTATAAAAAAGACCGTCAAGGTCAGACCATCCTGACGACCGTCAAAGGCGATGCTTTGCGCGCGCTGGCTGAAGCCGGTCAAGGCAGCTTCTATTTCGCCACTTTTGGGGGCGAACAGACCAAGCTGCTGGTGGAAGATATCAGCAAACTTGAAAAAGCCCAGTTTGACACGACTATGGCCACCCAGTACGAAGAACGCTTCCAGACAGTTCTGATGTTGGGAATTATCATCGCGCTTTTAGAACTGTTCCTGGGTGAACGCAGAAACTCTTTCCTGTTCTGGAAAGGCCGCTACGAGGTGCCTCCCGCATGAAGCGCTTGGCCTGTGGTTTTTACTCGAAGCTTCGGACAGTCCTCGCTCGTGATGGGCAGGGGGTAGATATGGCATTTAGTGGCTCGCTGTGGAACTTGCTTCAAGCAAAAACCACAGGCCAAGCTTTGTGTGTTGTGTTGCTTTCGCAATTGCTAGTTAGTTGTGGACCTGGAAGACCTCACTTGAAGACCCTTGAACTGAATCGTGAGGGGAATAAAGCTCTGACGGGGCAGAAGTATCCGGGGGCGATGGAGAAGTATCTTGAGGCTCTTCGCTATGATCCGTTTGTGGGGCAGCTTCATTTGAATTTGGGTTTGAGCTTTGAAGGTCTGCAGCAGGCGGAAAAAGCGCTGCAGTCTTATCGTGAGGCCGAGAAGCTGGCCTTGGCCGACAAGAATTTTGAGCTGGTGTTTATGGCGCGCTTTAATCAGGCGCAGCTTTTAGGCAAGGCCAAGCAGGTGGACGAGGCTTTGGCGGTTTATCAAAAGGCGCTGGAGATCATTCCGTCTTCCAAGGAAGTGAAAACCAACATCGAGCTTTTGACCCAACAACAGCAGGGTCAGGGTGGCGGTGAGGGCAAGCAAGATCAGCCGCAAAATGGTGACAAGAATCAACAGCAGCAAAATCAGGATGGAAAAGATCCTAAAGAAGGCGACAAGGATCAGGAACAAAAAGAGGGGAAAACCCCTCAGCAGTCCCAAAAGTACAAGCCTCGCCCGTTTAACGGGAAAGAGCTGACTGAAGGGGACGTGAAAAAGATCCTGGGCGAATTGAAACAGCAGGAAGAAAAAATCCGTGCTGAATACAATCGCAAAGATGTGAAGGAGCAGCCTCGTGACAAAGACTGGTAATTTCCTGTTCTTTCTAAGTTTTATTTTCTTCGGGCTTTTTGCCCAAGCCGCGGGCACCACCGTGCAGTCCACTGTGGATCGCAACGAAATGGGCCTGGGTGATACATTCACTTTGACCGTAGCCGTGACGTCCAGTGAAGACGTTGACATCCAGGACCCGCGTTTGCCGGATCTGGATGGTTTTGATCTTTTGAACAACTGGCAAAGCAATGCCGTGGCCCAGAAGCTGGTGAACACGCCCTCCGGGATGCAGTTTCAGACCCAGCGTCGCAAAGAATTCCATTATCAGATGAGCCCCAAGAAAACGGGGACCCTCAGTGTGGGTTCTTTTGAAGTGGTGATCGGTGGCAAAGTTCACCGCACCCAACCTATCGTGATCAAAGTCGGTCAGGAAAGCATGGGGGGCGGAAAACCTCCTAAGCGTCCGTCCATGGCGCCTCCGGGGTTTGATGATCCGTTTGAATCCATGGATCAGGCCGAACAAGAGATCTTTGATCAGTTGTTGCGTCAGCGGCAAAGACTTTTGCAGCAGCAAATGCAAGGGCAGCAACAGCAGGAGGACTTTGGTGGCTATCCGAATTCCACAGGTCTGCCAGAGGCTGCTTTCCGCAGTCTGCCGACAAATCCGAACGAGGCTTTTTTCATCTCTGTTGAAGTCGACAAAACAGAAGTCTTTGAAGGCGAGCAGGTCACAGTCAACTGGTACATCTACACCCGTGGTCAGATGGAAACCCTGGATCGTCTGAAATTCCCAAGTCTGAAAGGCTTCTGGAAAGAAATCATCGAAGAGGTTCCGTCCATCCAGTTCACCGAAGAAATCGTCAACGGCACGCCATGGAAAAAGGCCCTGCTGGCGTCCCACGCCCTGTTCCCGATCAAGCCGGGAACAGCGACGATTGATGAATACAAGATCAAGTCCCGCGTGCGCCTGCCGACCCAAGGGTTCGGATTCTATGGCAAGCCGTATGAATACACGAAAAGCTCGGCCGCTGTTCCAATCAAAGTGAAACCTTTGCCAGTGGAAGGGCGTCCTTCCGACTTTACCGGGGCAGTGGGGCAGTTTGAACTGCATGCGTCTGTCGAAAATCCGCAAGTTTTGGTGAATCAGCCGTTCAGTCTGAAAGTGCGCTTTGAAGGGGCCGGCAATGCGAAGATGATTGATCTTCCGGCCTTGAATCTGCCCACGGGCCTTGAACAGTACGACAGCAAGTCGGAATCCAAGTTCTTTAAAAACGGGCGCAGCTACAAGGAATTTGAAGTGCTGGTGATCCCTCGTCAGGAAGGCCAGATGGTTCTGCCGGGCTTGAGTGTCAGTATGTTTGATCCTCAGACCAAGAAGTACTACACCCGCACGACTCAACCGATCAATTTGACGGTTTCGAATAATCCAAATGCACCCGTGGGGTCTTCTTCGCGCATGGCCGATGCGGGGAAAAAAGCAGAGGCTCCGAAAGTGGTTGAAAACCGTTTGCCGGATCCTTTGATGCAGTGGCAGCCAGCGGCTGAAGCCAGCGTCCTTTATCGCCCGTGGTTGTGGGCGGTGCTTTATTCCGTGGCATCATTGTTGTTGCTGGTAAAAGCACAGCGTGAATTCGGCTGGGGCCGCCGTCGCCGTACTTTGAAAGAGCTTGTGCAAAAACGCTTTAAGGTTGTCGACACGGCTTTGGGTAAAAATGATTACCGCAAAGTGGGTGTTGAAATGACCAACACGTTCTACACCGTTCTGGGGGAAGTGTCGGGCACAGGTGGGGCGGCGATGGAAATTGAACGTTTGTTGGAAGTCATTCCACCAAGCATTCGTCGTGACCATGGTGATGACATCGCAAAAAGTTTTGAGTTCTTCCAGACCTTGAGTTTTGCACCGGAAGAGATGCTGGGCAAAATGAAAGAAAAAGAAACCATGAAATCCCAGGTGGATCATGCTAAGAAAGTTCTGACCGCGGTGGTATCCGCGGTCGAGGAGAAATAAAAATGAAATCTTTGATTGTTACTTCATTGACCCTGATGGCTTTGCAAGCAGGGGCGCAGACGCCTCCGGTAGAGCCGGTGCCTGGCTCTGAAACTCCAGAGCAGATGCCCTCAGAAAACATCACTTTGACGGCCCCTCAGGGCGAAGCCAAAGTCGATCTGAAGTCCGCGCACCACACCAACAAAGATGTTGTGATTGCCGAGCTAAAAAAATGTCATGACCAGACCGTGGCAGAAGCCAAGGCGGCCAATCAGCCGATTCCGGTGGGTAAAGTGGTTGTGGATTTCAGCTTTGATTCTGAAGGCTCTGTGACTATGTTCCAATTCAAGGAAAACCGTGTTCGTCCGGCGTCACCGGCTTTGAATTCCTGTATTGAAACATCCATTCGTCAGGCGAAGTTTGAAAAGCTTCAGAACCAAAGAACGGGGAAAATCGTCAGCGTTTTCTATCCGTACATCTTTGAAGTTCAGAAAACCAAAAAGAAATAGTCCGTGACGAATCCTCAGCAGTTGCCGGGTCCCCGGCAGACTGCCTTGCCGAGATTCCGGCAGCCTTCCTCTCAGATCAAAATAAAGCCATTTTCAAGGGTGTAAAGCTTTGGCACCGCCGTTGCTTTATAGGTTTGTATCTAAAACAAATCACCTGAAAGAGGTTGTTATGAAAAAGTTCATCCTGATTGCGCAAATTCTGTTGGCTCTGTCCCTGACTGCTACGGCTCATGCCGGTGAATATGATTGCGGACTTTCTGAAGTGCGTGCTTTTAACGCTGCTACTGTTCCCGATGAAAATGTCTGGATGAAAGCTGACGGGCGTCTTATTGATATCAATCAAAATATGGCTTTGTTTTCTTTGCTGGGTAATAAATATGGCGGGGACTATCGTATGAATTTTGCTCTGCCTAAAGTTGCAGACCTGAATCTGAACGGGACAAAATTCGTTCACTATGTCTGTGTCTATGGAATTTATCCCACGGGAGGAACAGACAATGGCAACACCGGATTCCTTCGCCAGTACGCAGGCCGGTTCAATCTGGATTCTTACAGTGAGATGATAGTTGAAAACGAACTTGAACTTCCAATTCAGCGCTACCAAGCCCTGGCAAGTGTAATGAATAAGGATCTGGTCACTTACTATAGCCTTCAAATTCCGACGGTGAATATGCCGGCCGTCGTCCTGAATGGTGAAAAAGACAATAAAATGAGCACTGTGCTTGAGCTGAATGGTTTCTATCCGATGTACAATATTCTCTGTGAAAAAGGCGGCTTGTATATTTCTCTGGGTAAAATGCGCGAACCAGAGAACGTGAAAGAGATCGTCGTCGACGGCATGGCGGGCATCTCCTTCCGTGGTAATGTCAAGGAGTCCGCTCATCTGTATGAGTGCTTGTAAGGGGGCAATAAAAAAGCCGGATTTTCATCCGGCTTTTTTTATTGTTTGAAGAACGGCAGCGGTTCGTATTTTTTATGGCGCTGGGAAGGGGACTTGCCGCTTCCTTGCGCTGAAGCTGCACCGATGTACAAAAGCTCAGCGCCGTCTTTTTGTTCGGTTTTGAAGATCGAATAGGTTTTGTCGCCCACATTCGGAGCTTTGTATTCGTCACACAAATATCCCGAGACGACTTTTTTCTCGCCCCGTTTCCAGTCGGTGTAGTCGCAGTATTTCACCATATTCAAAGCCTCCGCCACTTCTTCAGTCAATGGAGTGTACGAGGACTCAGACACAGTCAAATCAACATCGGTCCCGGCCGTGGCGGTGGTGTACTGGATTTCAAAAGCCAGATAGGCCTGCTTGCATGCATCTTCTTCATAAGCCAGATGGGTCAAAATCCACTGGTCTTCAGAAACCTGCAGGTGCGTGGTCAGCGCATCGCCCTCGTCCATGTAACAAGGTCGTTCATAAAGAGCCGCCTGCGGAGCCGCCCATACCAATTGTGTCAGCAGTAAAAATAGATGCATCATACCCCTAGACTATCGAACAGAGCTTCGTTGCCAACAGAAATCAGAGCGGCTGGTGCAGAATGGCAGAGCAAAAGACCTTGGGCTCCCTTGCGCTAGGGGGGATAATCAGAGGCAAAGAAGGAGGTGGTTATGACTACTCCCGATTTCTCTCCGTTTCGCCATATGAATGATATTGAGGGCCTTGAACCTGAAGGCATCTTTGTCGACGCCAAAACCGGAGAGCCGATCCTGCTTCGGGCGGACAACGATTATTGGGTGAATCCTTTTGCCTTAAAATTCATTCCGGTCCGCGACCTTTCCCAAAATGGTTATCAGGATTACGTCGAGCTTTTTGAAACCGACGAAGAAGAAGCCGAACGGGAAGCTGGCGGCGCCAAAGAAGCCGGGGCTCCGGGCTATTAAGGCGTCTTCCTTTTTGGATTTCCTGGGAATTGGCCGGAGGCAACGGTGATACTGGCTTTTTTGCCTTTATATTTTGCCAGGTGGCCTCTTAGCTTGATCTTGTTTTGGCTATGTTGCTTTGCTCGCGCCACGGTCTGAGTATGGCGAAGTGTCACTGCGCGATTTCGAGCGCTTTCCATGGCTCTTTTTTTCTGGTCTAAGTATGCGCTAAGCAGATTTTTAACTTCATCATGGCCGATCTTTTTCGATCTCAAATCGACGATGAAGCTGTTCAAAACCCAGTTTTTTTCTTTAACTGACTTTTCGAGTACGCGTGCAAAAAACTCACTAAATGACTTCTGGTGGTACAGATCCAAATCAAAGAGGTCATACGCGATGAGAGCTTCTAAATACTCCTCTTTTCGGTTGAAGAAATAAAGCTCCAGTCTGTCAGTTGGAGTGTTGGTAATCCTCATTTTAACGAGCTCATTATAAAGCCCCGCGCAGTAAGTCCATCGTCGACCGAAGATAGCATCCAAACTCCAGTAAACTGCAATTGGAGCCATTGTGAGAGTCAGGAATCCTTGAGTTAAGTTTCTAGTGGAACCATTGACAGCGGTAAATGTGTCCCGGATGAGGCGAGCCGTCGTAGCAAAATCGAATCCTGAAAGAACAAGTGAGCAAAAGAAAATCAGCAGGGATCCCAAAATGAACGTGATCCAAATTGCCCTGATCAGTTCCTGGCTGCGACGTGAAAAGATTCGACTTACGAAGTTGAAGTCGCAGAAAAGGAACCGGGTGAACGGGTTCTCTTTCTTCAGCAAAATAAGGTCATCCGAGGTAATGGTGGGCTCTCGATATTGGTCCATAGACCAACGTATCGGATAAACAACAGCCGGATTAACGCCGTTCATAACTTTGTAACCAAAAAGAAGTTGTCTGTTTTATTTTGATACACCGCGAGGCGGTTTCATTGAGTTTTCATTGAACGGGAAGGCTCGGAGCATTCTTGCTCTTTACGTCTGTGTCCTTTAAGCATGGGGCCGTTTTCCTAAGGAGGAATCAAAATGCGTATTCTTTTGGCGACTTTGACTTTGTTGGCATCTTCAGCGGCTTTTGCCGGTAACCTTTGCACAAAATGGGAGCACAGTGACCGCTACGCAGCGGCGATCAAGGTTGTGGCGGCTCAAGAGGATTTCTCTTACGACGAACTTTGCACTTTCGCCAGAATTCTGGACATTGAAGCTCAACCGTCCCGCGTGATCACACCAAAAGGGGACGTGATTCCTCACGTGCGCATCCAGCTTCACATGGCTTATGAAAGCTGCCTGTACATGGTTCGTGACTCTGACAAAGTGATCACTTCCCAGCGCTGCTATTCTGGCTGGTAAGTTCTAGGTTCCTTCCTGAAGGAACTCTGCAATAAATCGAGGAACCTCCGTGGAGGCCGGGCCGACATAGTGCTCGTCAAACGCGGGGGAGATCTCGGTGTCTTTAAGATTGATTTCTATCTTCCTGGCTTTCCAAGCCAGCCGTACAAAGCCCGCAGCCGGGTAAACATTCCCACTGGTTCCAATCGAGATAAAATAATCCGCCTTGTCCAGGGCCGCATAGATTTCCTCCATGTGATGGGGCATCTCGCCAAACCAGACGATATCGGGGCGAACGCCGCCTTTTCTGCCGCAAGCCGGGCAGGGGTGCTCCACCGCCAGATCCAGCAGCCACTCGAAATGCTCATCACAATGCAGGCAGAACACGCGATCCAGGCGCCCGTGCATGTGCAGCAGATTCTTTGAACCTGCGCGTCGGTGAAGGTTGTCGACGTTCTGGGTGACCAGCAGAAAGTTCCCCTCCCAAAGGTTTTCCAGTTCGACCAATGCCTGGTGGGCAGGGTTCGGGGCAAGGTTTGGCTCTTTCAGTTGAGCTCTTCTCAGATTGTAAAAGCGCTGAACCAAAGCCGGGTTGCGCGCAAAAGCTTCGGGTGTCGCCACGTCCTCGATGCGGTGATCTTCCCAAAGACCGTTCTGGTCCCGGAACGTGCGAATCCCGCTCTCGGCCGAGATGCCGGCACCAGTGAGGATGACGATGTTCTTAAATAGCCTTAAGTCCATTATGCCTCGCGCAATTCAGGCCATGGGGACGGTCCCGAGAATGAATCCCAACCCCGCATTTTGTTTGAGATTTCAACTGATTTTCATTAGGATGGGGCGTTCTTAAAAGAAAGGCAATTACAATGGCTTCGAAAATCGAAACTACACCGGAAATGGTGCAGAACGTATACAAGAAGACAGCTGAAAGATTGGCTGTTGTTCGCAATCGCTTGAACCGCCCTTTGACATTGGCGGAGAAAATTTTGTTCGGTCACTTGGATGATCCACAGAACCAGGAATTGGTTCGTGGCGAAAGCTTCCTGCTTCTAAGACCAGACCGCGTGGCGATGCAAGATGCGACAGCGCAAATGGCTTTGTTGCAATTCATGCTTGCAGGTAAAGACGAAGCGGCTGTTCCTTCCACAGTCCACTGCGATCACTTGATCCAGGCTTACAAAGGTGCGGGCGCAGATATGACTGTTGCCAATGCAACCAACAAAGAAGTTTATGACTTCCTGGCGACAGCTTCTTCCCGTTACAACATCGGCTTCTGGAAACCAGGCGCTGGTATCATTCACCAAGTCATCCTTGAAAACTACGCGTTCCCAGGCGGCTTGATGATCGGTACGGACTCTCACACTCCGAATGCGGGTGGTTTGGGTATGTGTGCTGTGGGTGTTGGTGGTTCTGATGCTTCTGACGTGATGGTGGGTCTGCCTTGGGAAGTTAAAAATCCTAAGCTGATCGGTGTTCACCTGAAAGGCAAACTGGGCGGTTGGGCGTCTGCTAAAGACGTGATCCTGAAACTGTGCGGAATGCTGACTGTAAAAGGTGGTACGGATAAAGTTGTCGAGTACTTCGGTGAAGGCACGTCCTCCATCTCTTGTACTGGTAAAGCAACTATCACCAACATGGGTGCTGAGCTGGGTGCAACCTGCTCTGTATTCCCATACGACGAGCGCATGGGCGCTTACCTGAAATCCACAGGTCGTGATCAATTGGCGTCCATCGCTGACGGTCATAAAGACATCCTGTCTGCGGATGCCGACGTTGTGGCAAACCCAGGCAAATACTTCGACGAAGTTTACGAAATCGACTTGTCTGCTTTGGAACCACACCTGGTGGGTCCTCACACTCCAGACTTGGCTCGTCCTATCTCTGCACTTAAAAAAGAAGTGGCTGAGAAAGGTTACACAGTTAAGATTTCCTCTGCTTTGATCGGCTCCTGCACGAATTCTTCTTACGAAGATATCGGTCGCGCGGCGTTCGTGGCGAAACAAGCTATGGAAGTGGGCGTGAAAATGACGTCTCCGTTTCTGGTTTCCCCGGGCTCCACTCAGATCCAGAACACGATTGAGCGTGACGGCCAGATGGCAACGTTCAATGAAGTGGGCGCGACTGTTCTTGCGAACGCTTGCGGTCCTTGTATCGGTCAGTGGAAACGTGACGACATCAAGTCTGGCGAGAAAAACACGATCGTAACTTCCTTCAACCGTAACTTCCGCGCACGTAACGATGCGAACCCGGAAACTCTGGCGTTCATCGCTTCTCCGGAAATCGTTATGGCGTTGGGTCTGGCAGGTCGTTTGGACTTCAACCCGGCAACTGACGAGCTGGAAGGTCCAAAAGGCAAAATCAAACTTCAGGCGCCAGTGGCTCCAGAATTGCCGGCTAAAGGCTTCATCGCAGACACTGAAGGCTATCAGAAACCAGCAGGTGCAACCGCTCAAGTGGCAGTGAATCCTTCTTCTGATCGTTTGCAGCTTCTTTCTCCGTTCACCAAATGGGATGGCAAAGACTTCGTTGATCAACTGGTTCTTGCGAAAGCAAAAGGCAAGTGCACGACGGATCATATCTCTCCGGGCGGTAAATGGTTGAACTACCGTGGTCACCTGGACAACATCTCCAACAACATGCTGTTGGGTGCGGATAACGCGTTCACAGGTGAAATTGGTAAAGGTAAAAACCAACTGACTGGTGAAACAGCAGAATTCGCTCAGGTGGCACGTGCTTACCAAAAAGCGGGTAAAGGCTGGGTTATCATCGGTGACGAAAACTACGGTGAAGGTTCTTCCCGTGAGCACGCGGCAATGTGCCCAAGACACTTGGGTGCTTCTGCTGTTATCACGAAATCTTTCGCTCGTATCCACGAGACGAATTTGAAAAAACAAGGTGTGCTGGCTTTGACTTTCGTAAATCCAAAAGATTACGACAAAGTTCAGGAAGCAGACCGTGTTTCCCTGGTTGATCTGAAAGATCTGGCTCCAGGCAAAAACGTGAAAATGAACATCAGACACGCTGATGGCTCTGCTGAGACTATCGAGCTGAAACACACTTACAACGCTGAACAGTTGAAATGGTTCCGCGCTGGAAGTGCGTTGAATCTGATCCGCGGTCTGTAAGACCGGGATAGGGTTCAAAAACAAAACCCCTGGTGTTTTACATCAGGGGTTTTTTATTTTTTGAATCAATCAATATCAAAGCTGAGCTGATTGGTCGGACGCTTGAAGTTTTCCGACGACAGATGAAACTCTTCTTTGTTCAAGCCCCACTTGCGGCAGTAAATCTCAAACATCTGCTCCAGTTGATCGGCGCGAGCGCCCTCACCCCGCATGCGTGAGCCAAAGTTCGGATCATTCAGGCGACCGCCGCGAATGTCTTTGACGGCATTAAGCACTTTGTCTTTTTTCAAGGGTTCATGCACTTGCAGCCATTCGGAAAAAATCGGCAGGACCGTGGACGGCAGTCGCAGGGGAGTATAACCTGCAAACTTGGCTCCGGCGTCTTTCGCTCGTTTTAGAATCATCGGCATTTCATGATCTGTCAGACCGGGAATGCAAGGGGCGACGTTTACGCCCACAGGAATGCCCGCCGCCGCCAGAGTTTCAATGGCTTTCAGGCGTGCTTCCGGGCGCGAGGTGCGCGGCTCCAGCTTCGCCGCCAGATCCGCATTCAGGGAAGTCACGGAAATATAAATCAGAATCCCGTCATACTTTGCCATTTCCGTGAAGATATCCAGATCCCGTGTGATCAGCGCATTTTTAGTAATCAAAGAGGCCGGGTTTTTGAACTCTGCCAGCACCTGCAGGCATCCGCGGGTCAGTTGCATTTTTCTTTCCAGCGGCTGATAGCAGTCGGTGATTCCGCTCATCATGATCACATCACCCTTCCACGAGGGCTTCATCAAAGCCTCGCGTAAAAGCTTTGGACCTTCTTCTTTCACATAGATTTTTGATTCAAAATCAAGGCCTGGGGAATGTCCCAGATATTCGTGCGAGGGGCGGGCATAGCAGTAAGAACAGCCATGTTCGCATCCGCGATACGAGTTGATGGAATAAGTGAAGCCAATGTCCGGGCTTTTATTCTGCGAGATGATCGTGCGGGAACTGTCTTTCAGGATTTCTGTGCGCAGCAGGGGTTTTTCTTCGTCCTGATAATTGTCGAAGTCCTCTTCGGTGGCTTCATAGGTCAGGGAATCATAGCGATTTGAAAAATTGCTACTGGCCCCGCGCCCTTTGATGTCTTTGCGAAATTCCCGGCTCATGGGCGCCAGTATGGCACAGGAAAATAGAAATAGCCCTCATCTTAAGGTTCAGGCAGGCGCGGAGCGGAAAAATCCTGCGTCAGTGTCAGGCGGTATTTGCGGGCAATTTGTTCCAGGGTGCCGTCTTTGTGCAGCTCAACCAGATAGCGTTGAATTTTCTCAAAGCGCTGAGGGTCAAAACTCTTTTTGGAAAAGGCGATGGAGTACGCCACGGGTTCGCCCAGTTCCGGAACCTCCCGCAAAGGGCTACGGGTCTTTTCAATCCAGCGCATGGCCACGTCGCGGTTTCCGTAAGCCAGGGCATAGTTTTTCTTCTGCGCTTTCAACAGCGAATTAAAGATGGTCTTTTCAGGCTCAATTTTAAAGTTCTTGTCGGCAAACTCGTGAATACGCTGCAGACTTATTTCGGTCATGGACGGGGCAAGCACTCCGATACGCATGTCCTTCAGATCCGCATAACTTTTTACTTTTTGGGTGGCTTCCGGAAGGCCAAAGAAAGAATAGCGGCCGCGGAAAAGGGTGTGCATATAGAATGCAGTTTCACGGGGGCCGGATCGTGACAGGGGACAGCCGATATCCGCCTGACCTTCTTTCAGCATGGTTAAAAATTTTCTTAGCGGCGCGAACTTGAATTTGCAGTGGGACTTTTCCAGAGAACAAAGTTTTTGCACGATCTCATAACAGGCACCACCAATACCCGCAGATCCGTTATTGAAATAATACGGCTCGTATTCTTGGCCCACCACCACCAGGGCGTGGGCTTGGGGGGAACTCAATACAATAAGGCATAAGGCGGTCAGGGCGGCGGTCCATCGTCTCATGCTATCAGTGTATCGCAACCCTGATTGAATTTTGACAACCGCGAGGTCCAGTGCTAGTAAAGTGATTCTTGTGAATTTAGAAGCCCAGATTCAGGATCTTTGGACCCACGGTCAACCAAACAAAGAAGCCGATAGAGTTAAACACAATCGCCAGGAACAGACGATTGCGGCTGGTCTTGCTTAAGGGAACTTCGTGGCGAAGCACACGATAACCCAGCACCATGGAATAGAAGTTACAGATCAGGGGCACCATCGTACAGCCAATGATGGCATTCCACAGGGCTTTCTTTGCCAGGGCTTGGGTGTCATAGCCGCTCTCTGTAATAATCTGGACTCGCGGCTTCTCCTGACTTTCCATCAGCAAAGAAGCTTCCATGTATTCATGTTCCGGGATTTCCAATGTGAGTTTACCCAACAACTGACCAAAATGCGGAGCCACACCACGGGTTTGTTCATCCCGCACGCGGGGATGGAAGCCTTGTGAAGTCAGGTAAGACTTCACCACCTGGGCTTCAGAAAAATCAGCACAATCCATCAGAAATACATAGTCGGAGTTTTGTTGGCTCATGCGGCTATTTTACGCCGCCGTCCCAGACCTGTACACAGGCATTTTTCGAAACTTTACGATCCGCGATCCAGGGAAAGACCTGCTTCATTCCAAAGAAGCTGTCCATACCCGAGGTGTAATGGAATTGCTTCAGTTGGGAGGTTCGCGCATTGAACTTTTTTGGAAACAGCACGGCCTCAGTGGCAATGCGAAGGGTGTTTTCCCAGATGTCCTGTTCTTCCTTGCTGGGCTTTGCCCCACTCCAGAACGGTTTGTTTTTGTCTGAAGGCGGGCACAGGGCGTGGGCCAGCGGGCCGTTTTTCTGTCCGTTGTGGGTCTTCATCCAAAGGTTGAACTGTGACGGGGTCGTGACCACTTTCGCCAGATCACTTTTTCCGCCGTGGTGAGAACCTTTGATAAATTCCTTGTGCCGGCTTTCCGTGTTGGCGCGATTCACGGCAATCTTAGCCACCGCCATCGGATAGTGCAGACCGTGCTTGTAACAGCGGGCCATCTCGGCATACATCGTGCGCGCCAGAGCATCGACGGTGATCAGGTCCTGTTGGGTCATCATTTTGCCGTCTTCACGGGTGACTTTGGGAACAGCCTGTTTTTTCAGATGAGGCAGAACATAGGAATCAAACGGATTTTCGCCCTTATAGGCCGCTGGCGGATTTTTCGGATTGATCACGCAAGCACCCACCGAGTCTTTTAATGCCTTGGCCGTTTCTTTGACACCTTTGTTGGCAATAGCGGACTGAATTCCGGAAAGGCTTTTTTGAACCTCTTTGGCACCGCCACCAGTTGTGGATTTTTGCATCGGGGGACAGTATTCGGATTTGTCGTCAGCAGCGCCATAGACGGCTTTGGTTTTACTGCGGCTGACATACGCGGCATCTACCCAGCCGGTGCCTTGCTGAGTGTAAGTGATCCCGTCCCGTTCCCGCACGTAAGAGTACTTGATTTGCACGTACTCTTCCATTTGCATGGTGCCGGTGTAGGGGTCTTCCACTTTCATTTTGCGGGGTTTGGAGATCACTTCCACGGACGCATCGCGATCTGGCCACCCCACCGGGCGACAACTGGGGTCGGCTGAACAGTTTTTCCAGTTCATTCCGGGTTTGTTAAATACGGAAAGAATCTGGTCTTCTTCCAGATCAAGATAGGCTTTGCCATCAGCCCAGGCATTCACCGATGTCGTCATTAAAAGCAAAAGGGCAATAAAACGCATAAATCTATATCGTTCTATCGCCCGTGATCTTTAGAAAAAAGCGCCTGCATTCTCAAATTAATACGGGCTGTAGGTCAGGAATATGACGGATATTAGCCTTTGATTTTTGTCGCCACTTCGATTGCGCAGTGATGAGCCGTCTCGAAGCAGGGATTCATCCAGTTGTCCTGATTGGCGAAGTGGATGATGCCGTTGATCGACTCAGATGCTTTTTGTGGCAAACCATCTTGAATCAGGCCTGCACGAGAAAGCGGCAAAGCGTGACCCCAGCGGGTCAAGCGGATGCCGTGCACGTCGTTCATGCCAAGATTCATGGTTTGCAGAATCGGTTCTACATCCTGCAGATATTTGGCTTTGTATTTGTCATGGGAAGCCGGGTTGAACAGGAACTGACGGGCCCCATCGTAAGGGATGCCGTGATAAAGCGTCAGGACGCTGTGATCGACTTTTTCTTCCTGTGCCCAGGTGCCAAAACAGATATCAGTGAAGCTGCGGTCCCCACGTTTCATCGGAGTCGGGGACGGCGGTACTTGGCCTTTCAGGCAGTAAAGTTCATAGCTGGGGCTTTGGAAGTTCTTTTTCGTCAGGATGTTACCTACCAAGTACGCGCGGTAAGGAAGCATGGTGATCGCGTCCGCCTGATCTTTCGGCATCTGCGGCAACAGGCGTTTTGCAACGAATTTCTGGCAGGCCATCACAACCTGTTTTGCGCGGATCTTTTTAAGTGCACCCATCGCGTCTTCATAAAGAATCACGGCGGAATCACCTTCGGTGGTCACACGCAAAACAATGCTGCCTGCGCGCAGGGATTTATCGCCGGCCTCTTTGCGGATTCTTTGCGCCATCTTGTGAGCCACATAGGCGTTGCCGCCCGGATAAGCCATCAGTGTGCCGGTTTCCGCACAGATAAAGCCCAGATACTGGTAAGCAGACAGTTCATCCGTGGAACCGCAGAACGAGCTCCAGCCATACAACTGGAAGTACTCAAGCAAGTGCTTGTGCACATCGCCGAATTCTTTGGTCAGCCATTGTTCAAAGTTCAAGTGGTCGACAGATTTAGCCAGTTCGCCGTTATAGTCAAAGTCTGCTTCCGCGCCGATTTCAGCCAGGCGTTTGAAGACTCTGTTGAAGTTGTCTGCGGCGGCTTTGTCGGTGGCACCTTTCCAGAACGGGGAGGTGAATTTATTGTTGTAAAGAACTGTGGTGTGATCAGAGCTTTCACGGCGGGCTTTGTCCCAGATACCCAGCTCTGTCAGCAGACTTCCCAAGGGAGCTGTCTGATCTGGTTCAACCAGATACGCGGCGCCCGTGGAATAGACCGAGTTTTTGTACTGCTCGCCCTTGGAGTTTCCGCCAAGTTTGAAATCCATTTCAAGCAACGCGATTTTTTTATCGCGCAGATAGTAAGCCGTGGAAAGACCGGCAATACCGCCACCCACGATCACGACATCCAGGTCCTCAGAGAAGGATTTGGGTTCGCCGCCTTTTTTCTCAATATAGCCGTCGATGTTCCAGAAGGCATCGTGCGGGCGATTGATGTCATCACCATTGAAGTCGATGCTGTTGTTTTCAGAGTCCTTCAGACGCGCGATCGGCCAGTCATCCGTCAACTGGTCATTGACCCACTCCGAACCTTTGGCCAAAGAGGATGCAGGAAGAGAAGAAAGGGCTGCCACGGACAAACTGGTTTTTAGAAAATCACGTCTTTGCATGGCGTCTTGATAAGTCCGGGTCCGTAAACAGACAAGAGGAGTTCTAGGAACTCCTCTTGTTGAAAGGGTATTGAAAGCGTCTTAGTCCACCGTCGGAGTGTCACACTGAGGGACCGTGTAAGATTTTCTAAACAACAGCTCATATCTTTCCACATTGCGGTTGGAGATGCGCTTGTAAACGGGAATGTTCACAGTCAGTGGGTACGAGCCTGTGACCGTCTCCATTTTGCAGCGGCGCTGGTTGTTGTTCCAGAAGCAGTTTTCTACTTCGTGAGTGTAGTTGATAGGCGTGGACAGATAATCGCGGTCGATCACGATGATCTCTTCACGGTCGCCACGAGTGCGGCTGACAGTGGTGTCCACGGGCTTCTGCGTGCGCAGACGGTCCCCGTCCTGGCAGGCGAAGGTGTAGTCGATCGCGCGGCCCATGTAGATCGTTGGGGCCTTTACGATCGCATAGCGGTCACGCATGATCTCCTCCCAGGAAGAGTTGGCGTTCACAGCGGCAAAAGCAGGCATAGCGGACATCAAAGTGATCAAAAGAGTCATAATACGTTTCATAATCAGGGGTCTCCATTTTGTGTTCGATTTTTTTTGTCCTCTTTGCGCAAAGAGATGGAGGCAGCTTCTGGCAGAGCACATACTTTTCTCAAGTTACCTTCCGGTAAATGGGGGGTGTTTTGTGTTTTGACTGTTCCGAGAAATTCCTACCCTGACGCGGCGCCTTGCACGGATTCTTCATGCAACTGCGGAAACCATAAGGTAAGCAACCAACCCATGAATATCGAAATGCCCATTCTGCCGGAAAATTTGAATCGTCCTGAAATCGTGGAAAAATCCTGGGTTGTGACCCTTTCTGGAAGCCGCTTTAGTATTCTAAAGCCGGATCCGGATGCGATCATGATCGAAGACATCGCCTGCGCACTGGCTCGTCAGGCTAGATTTAATGGGCATACCCGTTTCTTTTACAGCGTGGGTCAGCACTCGTGCCTGGGGGCGGAAGTTTCTCCAACCAAAGAGATCGCTTTGCACATGCTTTTCCATGATGCGACCGAAGCTTATGTCGGGGATCTGGTGTCTCCGGTAAAGGCTTTGCTGCCGGATTTTGAGATTATTGAATCACGCATTCACTGGGCGATTTCCAAACGTTTCAACCTGGAATACCCACTGCCAAAAGTGGTGAAGCAGATCGACCGCCGCCTGCTGGCGACGGAAGTCCGTGACCTGATTACCAAGGACCTGAAGTCCTGGAATATTTCTGAAGATGAGCCGTTTGATTTCCCGATCATCCCTTGGCCGTCGGAAGTGACGGAAGCCCGCTTCCTGGATCTGGCAAAAAACCTGCTTAAAAAATAAAAAAAGCCGACTGATGAAGTCGGCTTTTTTGTTTTTGCCCAGTTAAGAACTTTTTGCCCAGTTAAGAACTAGGATTTTGGAACTTTGGATTCGTCGACAGTGATTTCGATTTCCACGCGGCGGTTTTTAGCGCGCGCTTCTTTCGTTTTCGCCGGGTCCACTGGGTTCAATGCACCCATACCAACAGAAGTCACTGTTTGTGCAGGAACGCCCGCAGCAATCAATTGCGCGCTGACGGCTTTTGCACGTTGTTCAGACAATGGGTTGTTCACCATCTGAGTACCCGTGTCGTCAGTGTAACCTTTTACAGTCAGCACGTTCTCTGGATATTTCTTCATGATCGCAGCCAGTTGATTGATGTTGTTTTGAGCCGCTGGTTTCAAGTCCGCTTTACCCGTGTCAAACAGGATGTCGCTTTTCAGTTTGGTGATCAGGCCCTGTTCAGTTCTTTTGGTTTCAGCGATTTTCGCCAGTTCTTTTTGCTGTTTGTCCAGACGGTGACCAACAGTACCACCGATACCCGCACCCAAAGCTGCACCAATCAAAGCGCCTTCATTGCGTTTACCAGTTTGGTGACCGATCACCGCACCAGCCACAGCACCAATCGCCGCACCGATACCAGCACCTTTAGCTGTGTTTGGGTTTTCTTGTGTAGTTGCGCAGCCAGAAAGCATCATTGCTACTGCTGTGCCGATCAAAAGCATCTTTTTCATTTGGGGAACTCCTTGAAAGTTGAGCCTCCAATTATGACTGAACTTTGTTACTTCGCAATCCTTGAAGCAGCTTGTCCTAAAACATTCCCTCCCTTATGCTAGTGTTTTGACCCAAGGAAAGGGGAGAAGAATGAAGAAGTACGTTTTGGCAGGCCTTATGGCTGTCTCTATGGTATCCGGCGCCCGCGCTTTGGCCGACAGTCGCTACATTATCGTCAGCGGTTTTGCAGAAAGAGGACTGGACCCGAATATGGTCAACCTCAATATCGAAGTCTGGAGCAAGGCTTCGACGGCGAAGCAAGCTCAAAGCCTGGCGGCGAACCAGTTTAAGCAAGTCCGAAAAACTCTGGAAGACTTCAAGATCAAAAAAGAGGACATTCAGACTGACAACTATTCTTTGAATCCTGAATACGAATACGACCAGAAACTTCGTCAGAATAAAATGGTTGGCTTCCGTGTGTCCCAGTCTTTGACGGTGACATTGCGTAAAGTGGAAGACGCCGGGAATTTCCTGGACGCTCTGGTGGCAGAGAAAAAGACCATGGATGCCGGGGTGAACGTGTCGTCACTTTCCTGGGATTCAGACAAACGCGATCAGACGGAAACGGCCACTTTGGGTGAAGCCGTTCGTGCGACCCGCACCAAGGCGGATGAAATTGCCAAGGCAGCCGGTGTGAAGATCAAAGGTGTTTCCAAGATCAGCCACGGTGTTTCTGGCGGCTTGCCGCCACAACCGGTGTTCAGAAACTTTGGTGGTGCCAAAATGATGGCGGAAGCAGCAAGCACGGACGTGGCTGCAGGTCAGATCAAAGTTCGTGTTGAAGTCACAGCAGAATACGAGATCAATTAATAAGAAAAGAATTGAATGCACTCGTTGCTATAGCGGGTGCCTTCAATTTTGACGTCCTTCATGTACGCCTTTTTGGCGGCATCCTTGTTCAGGTCAGCCCACGTTACGGGCGGATTAGTCGCCTGAGTGCTTTGCGGATAATAAAAATGAGTCACAGATTTCGGCAGCGGATTTTTCTGCGGGTGGGAGAGTGCCTGATCGGCGGCTTTTTTTGAAAGCTCCCACAGTCTTTGCCACTGCGGGTGCTCACTTGGGCACAGGAAAAGTCTTGAGTAGGACGACTTTTTCGAAACCGCCGGATTGAACTGGGCTTTCTTGAAGATCACCCCGTGCAGACCCTTGCCAAATTGTTTGGCGTAGCGGGGCTGGGCTGCGGAAAGAGCCACCCGGTTTTGCACGCCCCAGGCAAGGCTTGCAAACAGCGAGTCTTCGTACTTGGAACACTTGTTCAGATTGGTTGAAATGCCTTCGGCAAAAACCAATCGTGCCAGCACTTCAAAGTCGGTCAGCTTTTCGCGCTGAATGATTTCTTCATTGCTTTCATCGTTCTTGCGGGTCAGGCAGGCCGGAGTGGAATCGATTTTGGACAGCGTGATTTTATCGGGGGTCGAAGACGGCCCCTGACACTTGGCCGGACAAGGGGCTTCGCCAAAAGCCAGCCCCGAAGTCAGCAGCAGTGCAGATAAAATCACGGCCTTCATTATTGAACCGGGAACAGGTAAGTGGTGGTCATGGCGTTTTTCTCGGTGATGGAGTGGATCTCATAGATCTCTACCACGGCGCCGGTTTGTTTTAGATTGTGTTTCACCATGAAGTCATTCACGCGCGGGTACACTTTCAAAGGTCCGATACCCGGGGATCCTGTGAATACCGCCATCACATACTTGCGCTCGGGGATTTCGCCCACTTGCAGGCCTTCCACCAGTTGTGGCGGTTCGCCGGTGATGATGCAGCCCACTTTAGAACGCAGGCGAGCCTCTTCCACGACTTGTGGATCATCAAGGTATTCTCCAAAGGTGCGGCCGCAGGTCATGTTCTGGGAGGTCATGTACTTTTCAATACGTTCCAGTTGTTTGTTCACCTTGTGGTAAGGGCCGACGTGTTCAACATAGACAATCTTGAACGGTCCCTGAACAGATTCAGAAATATCAACGCCTTTGAAGGCGCCCAGATAGTTCGCCAGGAAAAGGCCGAAAGAGATCATCGTCACAGCAACAAATACCAAAATATACTTCATCGTCTTAAACCCACTTGATAGAGCAGCCCATAGAGGCTGTTTGTTCTTCAGATACTTTATCGTTTTTCAAAAGCGTTTGAACGGCGTCAAACAGTTCACGCTTGGTCACTTTCGCAGCGTCTTTCCAGGAATCGTCCAGACGCCCGCGGTAAGCCAGTTTCAGGTCCTTGTCGTACACAAAATAATCCGGGGTGCACACGGCGCCAAAGGCATGGGCCACTGCCTGGGACTTGTCATGCAGGTAAACAAACGGATAGCCTTTTTCTTGCGCGCGTTTTTGCAGATTCTCGAAAGAATCTTCGCGGTTGTGGCTTTCTTCGTCATTGGCACAAATAGCAATCACATTCACGCTTTGCTTTTTCAGATCATGACCCAACTGGATCAGGCGGTCTTCAATCGCCTGCACATACGGGCAGTGATTGCAGATGAACATCACCACCAAAGGCTGACCATTGCTGAAGTCTTTCAGCGAATAGGTTTTGCCATCCACCGCGGGCAGTGTGAAGTCAGGGCATTTGTTTCCAAGATCCGGAAAAGGGGTGAAAGTCAGTGCCATCGATTAGTTCCTTACAATGTAGACCAGTTGATTTTTTTATCACCAATCAACAGACTGCCGTCTGCTTCCATGCCTGTGTACTTTTCTTTCAGCAAAGGATGCTGATTCAAAGCCGTCAGCAAAGATAGTTGATCTGTAGGGCTCAAGGATTCTTCCGCGTGTGAAACAGCATCGGTCAGTTCGAACATCAAGCGATCCAGGAAGGCCATATAGTCCTGACCCAAAAGCGGAGCGCCCGCAGGCAGGGATTCAATCAGGCTGGTGGCCGTGTCGACATCTTCCGGGGAATCCGTGACATTCAGACCCAAGCCAACGATCAAACGAACTTCATCACCCTGAGCCACATTTTCAAGCAGGATGCCGGCCACTTTTTTGTCGCCGATGTAAATGTCATTGGGAGCTTTCAGGTTCCAGGCCAAAAACGGCCAGGTCGTTGAGCACGCACGATACACAGCAAGTCCCACAAGGCAGGATGTGGTCGGCTGGGGTTTTACACCCAACAGGTAAGACCACGAGCTCAAAAGAGAACTTCCGGGACGCGCATCGATCCACGTGTTCTTGCCCCGGCCACGACCTGCGGTCTGGTGGTCCGTCACATACAGGCACAAGGATTCCTCCATCAGGTTTTCGGCAAAAGCCTCTTCCTTGGCGATGGCGTTGGTGCTGGTCATTTCTTTTTGATAAGCCACGTACAAGTGATTGCCTTCGGCCCACTGGGAGGTGACTTGTCCAATGCGAATGTCGGAAACGGGATTGTCCTTCGCCATTAGTCCTCCCACTGGAAAACAAGGCTCACGTCCGCGCACGGAGCTGAATGCGTCAGCGCACCAACAGAGATATAGTTCACACCCAGGGCCGCTACAGAAGCCACGCGATCCAGGTTCATGTTACCGCTGGCTTCGGTTTCAACTTCAGCGGGGATTACTTCCAGAGCTTTTTTCAAAGTGTCATTATCCATGTTGTCCAGAAGGATTCGGTGAGCTTTCATGGCCACCGCTTCTTTGACATCTTCGACGGTGCCAGCTTCCACTTCGATAGGAAGGTTGCTGTGTTCACGCACGCGATTGATGGCGTTGGTGATGCCGCCCATGACAGAAATATGGTTGTCCTTGATCAGGATTGCATCGCTCAGGTTCATGCGGTGATTGACGCCGCCCCCGTGAACCACGGCGCGCTTTTCCAGATCACGGAAGGCCGGAGTCGTTTTGCGGGTGTCGAGAATTTTGGTTTTGGTGCCCGCGATTTTTTTAACAAAGCGGTGGGTGTGGGTGGCAATCCCGGACAGATGGCCCAGGAAGTTCAAAGCCACGCGTTCGGCTTTCAGGATTTGCACCAGATCACCTTCGATCGTGCAGATGATTTGATTTTTAAGAATTTCATCGCCTTCTTCAAAGTGCCACTTGATACGGCAGGTGGGTTCCAGGGCCTGCATGGATTGTTCAAAAGCCATGGCGCCGGAAAGAACAATGTCTTCCTTTGCTTTCAGACGGGCGCGTCCGATACGGGGTTTTAGGGCCAGGGATTCGGTGGTGACATCGCCATGAGGCATGTCTTCTTTGATGGCAGCGCGGATCAGCTCCAGCAACGTCATAATTAAGACCTCTTACTTGCAAAGAGGTCGACGCTGTTGGGACGGCCTCTTAAATGGACTTTTCAGTTTCGCGGAGGATCTTTTTGATTTCTTCGCGCACGATGCGCTCAGCAATCTCCGGAAGGACCTTCCAGCAGATGGATTCGATCACTTCGCGAGCTTCCTCACGGATAATCTTTTCCATCATATTGGGGTCTAAGTCCATCTTGGATTGAGTATTGGGCTTAGCATTAGAAGCGGGTTGCGGAGCCGCACCCGTAGCGGTGCTTTTTGTTGCACCCTTTTTGAGGGTTTCCATCATTTGATCTTTGACGGATTTTTCCACGTTGGAGATGAAGGAGTCCGCAGCAGCCGATGGTGCTTTGGTTTTGGTCACTTCCGGAGTGGATTTCACAAAGCTGATTTCTTCAAAGTCGCCATCCATTTCGATGTGCGCGCCGGAAAGATCGTCATCCTGAGGAATCACAAACTTGGAGGCAAAATCACTGCTGTCAGTTTCCGGGATCTGGATTTTGAACTTCGTCAGATCCTGATGAGCCCAGCCGCCTTCGTCATGTTCGTCTTCCGCTTTGGGATTGGTCAACGGAACAGCCGAGAATTCCTCGCCGGACACTTCCAGAAGGTTGGCTTCGTCAGCGTCAATTTCCGGGATGTTCAGGAAGTCACTTTTTTCCTCTGGGATGGCGTAAATCTCCTGCTCAGCGGCAGGGGCGTTTTCGGCTGGAGTTTCTTCAAACTCCGGCATTTCCGGGAAAGTCAGGAAACTGGAAACGGGATTGGATTTCGTTTTTTGCACCAGCTCAGAAACGATAGAGCGCAGGTGGTCCGCATCAAATGGCTTTTCCAAACGGCGGTCGGCACGGCATTCGGTGGCTTTGGCTTCGTCGATTTCCATGAAACCGCTCCACATCAGAACAACCGGGATGTGCGAGGTTTCGGCGTCGTTTTTCAGGTCCGCACAAACTTCGTAGCCTGAACGTTTGGTCAACAACACATCGGCGAATACGATGTCGGGCTTGAAGGTCTTTGTCACTTGCAATACGTCAAGGCCCACGGGGACCGATTTAACTTCAACCCCGAAGTCAGACAATGCCAGTTGCATTACTTTTTTGATTGTGGAACTCTCATCTGCAAGCAAGACGCGTAAAGCCATAATCAAAGTTAAATTGGATTTCCGCCGCCAGTCAATGAGTTTAAGGGATTTGCCGTGAATAGGATCGATCGTTATACAGCTTGGCTCTTCGTAGGTTACTTCGTGGGTGGCCTTCTGGTGTTTTTGACTCTGTTTACCGCGGTTGACGCGATGTCCACAATGGTCAACTACAAGGACGTTGCTCCCTCGGCATTGGTGAATTATTACCTCTATTCCTTCCCTGGAATCATCTCACAACTGTTGCCGGTGGCCTGTTTGCTGGGGGTGATCCTGACCTTGACCAGCCTGAATAAGGCCAATGAACTCGTTGCGTTATTTGCCAGTGGGATGAGCCTGATTCGTATCGCGGTGCCGATGCTTTTGTTGGTGGCGGTGATCTCGGCTTTGGGGTACATGGCCGCGGACCGGGTTTTGCCCCGCGCGACCAAGCAAAAGAATTACATTCTGTACTATGACCTGAAAAAAGAGCCGCACCGTTTTTCCACGATCCGTACGGACCGTATCTGGTATCGTTCCAAAAACTCCATCTTCAATATCAAAACCCTGAATGCAAAAGGGGATGGGGCGCAAGGTCTGACGATGTACTTCTTCAGCGACGAATGGGATCTGGTGCAGATGATCACAGCCGCTCAGGTGAAAATCCAAGGGGCCCAGTGGCTGCTGGAGCAGGGGACAGTGACGATCTTTAACAAGGACTCAAGCTTCCCGCTGACTAGTCCGTTTAAGACCAAAAGCATCGTGATGGCCGAGGATTCCAAGGACCTGCAAAGCGCCGGTCAGACCGCCGACATGATGTCGCAAAAAGAGCTGGAACATTTCATCGACAAGAACAAGGCCGCCGGCCTGGATACCGTGGCCTATGAGGTGGACTATCATTCCAAAATCAGCTTCGCCTTTGCCGGCCTTGTCATGTGCCTATTGGGTATTCCTTTCAGTGTGGGGCGGGCCCGGTCCGGGGGCACCATGCTGAATGTCGGGATCTGTCTGGCCCTGGTGTTCGCCTATTACGTGTTTTATTCCTCGGGAATCACTTTAGGGCAGCACGGGACCCTGCCTCCGGTGGCGGCTGCCTGGGCTCCCAACATAGTTATGTTGATCGTGGCCTTCGTTCTTCTCAAAAAGCTGAAACGCTGATATAATGGGGGCCTCCCGGAGGCCCTTATGATCATGAAAATCCTCACATTCCCAGACCCGAAGTTGCGTGAAGTTTCGCAGCCGGTGAAGACTTTTGGACCTGAAATCGCCAAATTGGCTGAAGACATGGTTGAAACCATGTACCACGCCAACGGGATCGGTCTGGCAGCCCCGCAAGTGGGTGAGCTGGTTCGCATGGTGGTGATCGACACTCGTCCCAAAGACGAAAAGGGCCGCCGCTACAAATACGAAGAAATGACCGAACTGGAAGCGGCGGTAAAACAACCGCTGATTCTGATCAATCCAGAAATCGTCAAAGGCGAAGGCAAGACCACTTTCGATGAAGGCTGTCTGTCCATCCCTGGCTATTACGAAACAGTGGAACGCTACAACTACATCGAAATGAAAGCTTTCGATGTGAATGGCAAAGAGTACATCGTGAAAACCGACGGTCTGCTTGCGATCTGCATGCAGCACGAAATGGATCACCTTGAAGGCACTTTGTTCATCGATCACCTGAGCTTCGTCAAAGGCAACAAAATCAAAAATCAAATCAAGAAGTACGGCTACCCTGTTAAAAAAGAAAAAGAAGGGGATGCTACAACAGCTGACGAAGAAAAGTGTGAAGTGTGAGCAAGGTCCGCGTCTGTTTTCTAGGAACCCCTGAATTTGCCGTGACCTCTTTGAAAGCTCTGTTGTCTGATGAGCACTTTGAGGTCGTGGGTGTTGTCACCCAGCCTGACCGCCCTGCCGGTCGTAAACTCCAACTGACTCCAAGTCCCGTAAAAGCTCTGGCTCAAGCCCACAACCTAAAGGTTTTGGCGCCTGAGTCGTTGAAAGCGAATCCACTGATGCTTCAGGAAATCAAAACCTGGGGAGCTGAGGTGGCGGTGGTGGTGGCCTTTGGCCAGATCCTGACTCAGGAATTTTTGGATTCATTCCGCTTTGGTTGTGTGAATGTGCACGGATCTGTTTTGCCACGCTGGCGTGGGGCGGCTCCGATCCAAAGAGCTATCGAAGCCGGAGACGTCGAAAGTGGCGTGACCCTGCAGAAGATGGTTAAGAAACTGGATGCCGGTGACATCATTGGCATTCGTCGTGTGAAAATCACTCCGGACATGAACGCTTTGCAGTTGCATGATGTGCTGGCCCAGTTGGGGGCAGAACTTCTGCAAGTGGAACTGATGGATTATGTTCGTGGCAATCTAGCGCCGACACCTCAGGATGAATCGAAGGTGACGATGGCGAAAAAAATCGAAAAGATGGAATCCCAGATCGACTGGAACACGTCCGCCAAAGCCATCGACGGAAAGATCCGCGGCTTTGTTTACGGGCCGGGGACGTACACTTTGTTGCAGGGTAAGAAATTGAAACTGCACAGAGCCACAGTCACGCGTGATGGTGGCTCTATCGGCAGTGCCAAGCCTGGTACGATCACCGCCATTCACGACGACCACATTTCGGTGGCAACCGGTGACGGTGTTTTGCAATTGTTTGAAGTTCAGCCGGAAAGCCGCAACCGCATGGCGATTGCTGATTTCCTGAAAGGTCATGCCTTGAAAGTGGGGGATCAGCTTGGCGTCTAAGATGGTGGCTCCTTCCATTTTGTCGGCGGACTTTGCCAATCTTGAAAAAGAGATCAAGGCCGTGGCTCAGGCCGGTGCGGACTGGATTCACGTCGACGTGATGGACGGACGCTTTGTGCCGAATATCACCATTGGTATTCCGGTGGTAAAGGCGCTTAAAAAAGTGTCGCCACTTCCTTTGGATGTGCATCTGATGATTGAAGAGCCTGAACGCTATGTGGAAGAATTCGTGAAAGCGGGCAGTGACTATCTGACCATTCATGTGGAGTCCACCAAAGACGCCGCAGGCACTTTGAAACGCATTCGTGAACTGGGTGCGAAACCCGGCATCACCCTTCGCCCGCGTACTGCGGTGGAAGAAGTTTTGCCTCTGCTGCCATTGTGCGATCTGGTGCTGGTGATGACCGTAGAGCCGGGCTTTGGCGGTCAGTCTTTCATGAATGATCAGGTGGCGAAGATCACTCGTTTGCGTCAGGAAATTTCCTCTGGGAGTTTGTCCTGCCTGATTGAGGTTGATGGCGGTATCAACGCAGAGACTGCGAAGATCTGCCACGAGGCGGATGTGTTCGTTGCCGGCAGTTATGTTTTTGGCAAGGAATACGGATCAGCGATTGCCAGTCTTAAAGGGTCGTAAAACGGACGACCCTCTTCCAGATAAATGGCCCCCAGTCCCTGTTCTTGCGCCAGTATCACACTGTGCACGCGGCGGCTGACAATCGGGGTGAGCATTTCCAGGGCCTTTTCAACGGCGACAAATTTGAAATCTTTTATTTCATACATGGGCAGGCGGATGTTTTGCGCCTGATATTCAGTCAGGTCTTTGGCGGAAAAAAGCAGTTGCATGTATTCGCCTTTGACATCGCGGTTGCTGACATAGTCGATGGCCAGCAGTGAACCGGCTTGGATGTTTAATCCGAGCTCTTCCTTTAGTTCCCGTTGCAAAGCTTCGCTCGGGGACTCTTCAGCCTCGACGGTGCCTCCGGGCAGAATCCAGGCCGGGTTGTAGGTGGGTTGTACGATCAAAAGATCGCCTTTATAAAACAGCAGTGCGCCCACTCCGATGCGTTTTTTTGGCAATGAGGCGTAGTATTCACGGTCATCTTTGTAACTTCGTAACATAAGCGCTCCAAAGTCGGGTGTGTCTGGACTGGGCTTTCGGTAGGGTGGGGTTTCGGTCATTGACCCTGCGAAAGAGTCTCTTCAAAATTCTAAAGGATGCCTAAATTTTTTGGGTTACAAAAGGAGAAGACTTTATGAAAAAGCTCTTGGTCATGTTGGCTGTTGTTATGGGTTTCGGGAGCGTATCTCACGCAGACATTCTGCTAGAGCCGTATCTTGGTTACGAAATGGGTAAAACCACAGATCCAGATGGGAAAATTAATGGAACTCAGTTGGGTGTGCGCCTGGCTTATAGATCTCCAGTAATGTTCTGGGCTGGGCTTGATGGTACGTTGGGTATCAGCGGAACATCTGAGTTGGATTCCGGCCCTGATGAGTCTGCAAAAAGAACCACCGTATACGGTGTTGTCGGTCTTGATTTCCCGATTCTTGTTCGCGCGTGGCTGGGTTACGGCTTCATGAACGACATCGATCTTGAAGACAGCGGTAAAATGAAAGGTAAAAGCACAAAGCTGGGCGTAGGCTTCACTGGTTTGCCATTCCTTTCTTTGAACGTGGAATACCTGAAAGAAACATTCGACGAAGTTGACGGCGTAGACATTGACGCGAAAAACGAATCCGTCGTTGTATCCGTATCCCTGCCTTGTATCCGTATCCCTGCCTCTGGAATTCTAAAAAACCAAATAAAATTCCAATCCCAAAGCCACTCCACCGGAGTGGCTTTTTTCGTTTAAAAGGTGCCTGGTGACTTTTTACACCTACGCCGCGTCAAAAAGGGCTGAAAATGCTGCGCTGTAGACGTAAAAAGTCACCAGGCACCTTTTCGATTCTTTGCCAGTTTTAGAGTGTTTGCGTTAGGATGCGGGCTTCTTAAGAGAGGCTCTGAATATGCAAATTACTGGTGAGAATATCACGCTCGAAAACCTATATGAAATCGCTCACAACCCTTCCATCAAAGCGGAGCTTTCTGCTTCTGGAAGAGCCAATATGCAAAAGTCCCGCGACTATATCGAGGGTCGTATTGCCAGTGGTGAAGTGATGTACGGTGTGAACACCGGCTTTGGTGCTTTTTCTTCCGTGCGCATCTCGGATGCTGAAATCGAACAACTGCAAAGAAATCTGATTCGTTCCCACTCCATGGGTATCGGCGCTCCGTTCACGAAAACGGAAACTCGCGCGATGATGGTTCTGCGTGCGAATGCTTTGGCCAAAGGCCACAGCGGTATTCGTCCACTGGTTGTAGAAAAAATTCTTGAGTTCCTGAATAACGACATCATCCCGGTGGTTCCTTCTCAAGGTTCCGTGGGTGCGTCGGGGGATTTGGCTCCGCTGTCTCACCTGGCTTTGACCATCATCGGTGAAGGTGAGGCGTGGGGTGCAGACGGTAAGCCAGTACATGTGACTGAGCTGTTGAAACAAAAAGGCATTACTCCGCTGGAGCTGAAAGCCAAAGAAGGTCTTTCCATGATCAATGGCTGTCAGGTGATGACCTCCATTGGCCTTTTGTCTTTGTGGGAAAATCGCCGCCTGTTGTGGTTGGCGGATCTTGCCGGTGCGATGTCTTTGGAAGGTTTGCGTGGTTCCAGAAAGCCATTTGATCCATTGATTCAAGCCAGCCGTCCTCATGCGGGTGAAGGTAAAACCGGTCGCAATCTGATCAAGCTTATGGGCGAAACCAGCCCGATCGCGGAAAGCCATGCGGTGAATGACCCGCGCGTTCAGGATGCGTACTCTCTTCGTTGTATGCCGGCTGTTCACGGTGCTGCGAAAGATGCTTTGAGATACGCGGTGAAGGTTCTGGAAACAGAAGCGAACTCTTCCACCGACAATCCGCTGGTGTTTGCGGATGCGAACAAAGTTCTTTCCTGCGGGAATTTCCACGGTATGCCAGTGGCCCACGCGATGGACTTTGCGGGGATTGCTTTGTCATCCCAGGCCAGCATCAGCGAATGCCGTATTTCCAAAATGATTTCGACCCAGATGAGTGAGCTTCCTCCATTCCTGACTCCAAACGGGGGCTTGAATTCCGGACACATGATCGTGCAGGTGGCAGCCGCTTCCCTGGTCAGTGAAAACAAAGTGTTGGCACATCCGGCGAGCGTGGACTCCATTCCGACGTCGGCTGAAAAAGAAGACCACGTTTCCATGGGTACTATCGCGGCTCGCAAATTCGCACAGATTCTGCGTAACGCGGAAAATGTGGTGGCGATGGAATTGTTGTCTGCAACTCAGGCTCTGGATTTGTTGGCTCCGCTGAAACCGTCTGCTGCGGTGAAGGCTGCGCACGAACACATTCGCAAGACTGTGCCGTTTGCGAAAGAAGACCGCATTTTCTCTAAAGATGTTGAGGCGATCAAAGCCATGATGGTGTCTGGAGAACTGATGGCCGTCGTGGAAAACGCGGTCGGCAAACTGGAATGGTAATTTTAATAACTTAATATCTGTCGCACTGCTTAAGCAAAAGTAAGCAGGTACCTTTTGGGAGGGATTATGTCTCGAGTAGTTAAGGCCCCTACGGGCAACAAGATGGTGTGTAAGGGGTGGTTGCAGGAAGCGGCTTACCGAATGATTCAGAACAATCTGGATCCGGTGATTGCTGAGCACCCGGAAAATTTGGTTGTCTATGGTGGTATCGGTAAAGCGGCTCGTAACTGGGAATCTTTCGACAAGATTCTGGAAGCGCTGAAAGAGCTTGAAAATGACGAGACTCTTTTGGTTCAGTCCGGCAAACCTATCGGTATTCTGAAAACACACGAAGACGCTCCTCGCGTGCTTCTGGCGAACTCCAACCTTGTGCCTAAATGGGCGACGTGGGAGCACTTCAACGAACTCGATAAAAAAGGTCTGATGATGTACGGTCAGATGACGGCGGGTTCCTGGATCTATATCGGAACACAAGGGATCATCCAGGGGACTTATGAGTCCTTCGTGGAAGCTGGTCGTCAGCACTTTGGCGGCAACCTTACTGGCCGCGTGATTTTGACAGCGGGTCTGGGCGGTATGGGTGGAGCACAACCACTGGCGGGCGTTTTTGCCGGTGCCTGCGTTCTGGCGGTTGAAATTGATCCAACTCGTATCCAAAAACGTCTTGAAACCAAGTACGTGGATGAAGTGGCGACAGACCTTGACGACGCTTTGGCGCGCATCAAAAAGTACACGGCTGCCGGCGAAGCCAAATCCATCGCTTTGCAAGGCAACATGGCGACGGTGATCCATCAATTGATTGAGAAAAACTTCACTCCGGATCTTCTGACCGATCAGACCTCTGCGCACGATCCATTGGTGGGTTATATCCCAGAAGGTTACACTGTAGAGACGGCGAAGACCTTCCGTGAAAATGACCAAAAAGCTTATTTGAAAGCGGCTTATGATTCCATGGCGAAACACGTTCGCGGCATGCTGGCGATGAAAGATCGCGGTGCTGTTACGTTTGACTATGGTAACAACCTGCGCGCGCGTGCTCAGGAAGCGGGTGTTGAAAATGCCTTCGACTACCCAGGCTTCGTTCCAGCGTTCATCCGTCCTTTGTTCTGCAAAGGTTCTGGCCCGTTCCGCTGGGTGGCTTTGTCTGGTGATCCAAATGATATCAAGGTCACTGACGATGCGATGAGAAAGCTATTCCCGCACAAGAAAGACCTGCTGCGCTGGCTGGACATGGCTGAAGAGCGCATTGCCTTCCAGGGCTTGCCAGCACGTATCTGCTGGTTGGAATACGGAGAGCGTGCGAAAGCGGGCTTGATGTTCAATCAACTGGTGGCGGAAGGTAAAGTGAAAGCTCCGATCGTTATCGGTCGAGATCACTTGGACTGCGGATCTGTGGCGTCTCCAAATCGCGAAACCGAAGCGATGAAAGACGGATCTGACGCTGTCAGCGACTGGGCGTTGTTGAATGCACTTGTGAACACCGCTTGTGGTGCCACTTGGGTCAGCTTGCATCACGGTGGTGGTGTGGGCATGGGTTACAGCCAGCACGCGGGTCAGGTGATCGTTGCTGACGGTACGGAAAAGGCCGCACGTCGTCTGGAAAGAGTGTTAACTGCCGATCCAGCAATGGGTGTATTTAGACATTTGGACGCAGGTTATGAATTGGCTCACGACGTAGCAAAAGAGCGCGGTGTCCGCAGTCTTTGGTTGTAAGCGGCCACAGCCGGCAGAGCTGTAGCGCTGCCAAGCGCGCAAGCTGAAGCAGCTCTCGCACTGTATGCGATCACATAAATGAATTATTCAAAGGCGTTGGATTTCCTCCAGCGCCTTTTTTATTTCGGTCACAAAAGCATTATGTGACTTCGCAAAAAATAATTTTGTGATTCCTCTCTGATTTTCTTCTCACATTCATATCGTCTTTAAATGAGACCCGAAAGTCTTGCCATCTTCTGCTAATCATCAGACCATTATTACATGATGTTCTTTAATTGTTAGGAGGACTCCTATGAAATCGACAGCGAAAGCAGTGGCGATCAATCGCGCTGTAAATATGAAAGCAGTGAAGCTGCTAATAAGCCTTTTTGTTTTGTTGCTTCTGTTTGTGTTCAACTTTGAAGCCAAAGCTCAAGCCCCGGATGTTGTGCGAGTTGGAAATCTGAAGTTCGCTCACTATGGTGCGATCAGCTACATGAGTGAGTACTGTACCAAGTACAACCTGAAAGTGACCGAGCGTGTGTTCGCTAAAGGCATTGATATCATGCCGGCGATTATCGCTGGTGAAATCGACGTGGCCGCCAGCGCTGCGGATGCGGCGATTGCCGGTCGTTCGGGCGGAGTGCCTATTTATGCCGTGGCGGGCTTTGCTGAGGGTGGCGCGCGCATCGTGATCCGTCCGGATCTGGGCATCAAGTCGGTGAAAGACTTTAAAGGCAAAAAAGTCGGTGTCGCCCGCGGTGGGGCGCAGGAGTTGTTGTTGTTGGCAGAACTTGCCAAGCACAATCTGACCTGGTCCGATCAGCCGGGTAAAGACGTGCGCATTGTGTACATGGCCTTCGCCGATCTGAATCAGGCCTTGCAGGCAAAGAACATCGACGCCATGGCGCAGAGTGAGCCTCAGGCCTCTCAGGCGATCAACAAAGGTTTCGGCGTCGAGCTGCTGAAGCCGTATGACACTCCAATGGGTGAACCGATCCGTACCCTGGTGATGACAGAAAAAATGTACAACACCAAAAAGCCAGTCGCGGAAAGATTCATGAAGTGCTTCGTGGAGGCAACCAAAACCTTCATCGAAAAGCCGGAGCTGGCTGAAAAATACGTGATCGAAAAAATGTTCAAAAACCAGATCACTTCCCAGGACTTCAAGGATGCTATCGGAAACTCTCCGTACACTTATGATCTGACCGTTGAGCACATTCAGATCACCACCGACTTTATGGTGAAATACGGTGTGGGTCGTATGCAGAAGCCGCCAAAAGCTTCTGACTGGGTGAAGCTGGATCTGTTGACGGATGCCAAAAAGGCATTGGGTGTGAAGTAGGTGAGTATGAAGAAGGATCAAGGATTGCTATCTAAACTCAAAGGTGTCTGGGTACCGGCGATTGTGATTATATTGTGGGAAGTCGTGGTGCGCGCAGGCTGGGTGAATCCTCAGGTCCTTCCGGCGCCGTCGGCAGTCCTCGTCAAGTGGTACCAGTATCTGATGCCACTGGAGGCTTACGATCCCGCGCAAGGTTCGAAGTTTGCCTGGTATTTCTCGGGCGAACTGATTCGCGATCTTTGGGAAAGCTTCTATCGTGTGTTCCTGGGCTTTGTGATCGGTGGGGGCCTGGCTTTGCCGCTAGGACTTTTGATGGGGGCAAGCCAGCGCATTTATGATTATATGAATCCGCTGATTCAGGTTCTGCGTCCGATTCCGCCGATTGCCTACATTCCTTTGGCGATCTTGTGGTTCGGACTGGGGAATCCTCCGGCTGTGTTCCTGATTGCCTTGGGTGCCTTCTTCCCGGTTCTGATGAACACCATCGTGGGCGTGCGTGCGGTGGACAGCATCTATATCCGTGCCGGAAAAAATCTGGGTGCGGGATCTTTCCTGATGTTTAGAAAAATCATCGTACCTGCGGCGATGCCGTACATTTTAAGTGGTGTGCGCATCGGCATCGGTACGGGGTTCATTTGTATGATCGTGGCTGAAATGATCGCGGTGAACAACGGTCTGGGGTATCGCATTCTGGAGGCCCGCGAATACTTCTGGTCTGACAAGATTATTGCCGGAATGTTCTCTATCGGTCTGTTGGGGCTTGCGATCGACACTGTCGTCAGCCGTTTGAATAACTATCTGCTGCGCTGGCATCGAGGTCTTGAATAATGTCGAATCCAACACAAATCGAAATCAAACATGTTTCCAAAGTTTTCAAAGGCTCCGAACAGGATGTAATTGCCTTGAAGGATATTGACTTCAATATCCCGGAAGGACAGTTCGTTTGTCTGCTGGGGCCTTCAGGTTGTGGCAAGAGCACTCTTTTAAACGCCATTGCCGGGTTCTCGCTGCCCTCGGACGGTGACGTCTTCGTCGGTGGTCATAAAATCGTGGAACCGGGACCTGACCGCGGCATGGTGTTTCAAGAGTACGCTCTGTTCCCATGGATGACGGTCGAAGACAACATCACCTTTGGTCTTAAAATCAAAAACGCCCCGCCAGATCAGATTGAACAAAAGCTGCAGCAGCTTTTGAAAACGCTGAAGCTGACAGACTTTAGAAAACGCTTCCCGAAAGACCTTTCCGGGGGGATGAGACAGCGTGTAGCGATTGCCCGCGTATTGGCCCTGGATCCGCCGATTATGCTGATGGACGAACCGTTTGGTGCATTGGATGCCCTTACCCGTCGAAGTCTGCAGGATGAATTGTTGAAAATCTGGAGCGAGCTGAAGAAGACCGTGGTGTTTGTCACTCACAGTATCGAAGAAGCTATTTATCTGGCGGATCGTATTATTGTGATGAGCTATCGTCCGGGCACAGTGAAAAAAGACGTGACCGTGCAGATCCCGCGTCCGCGCAATCCCGCCGATGTTGATTTCAACAATCTAAAACGTGAATTGTCGCAGATGGTGATGGCAGAGCAAAACCGCTTCGAGATGGCCCAGATGATGGGTTCGACCGGAGACTGAGTTATTCGTCCGTAGGGGAGCCGGGGGTGACACTGCTATTTGTGGTCACCCGGCTTCGGCTCATTTGGTGCAGTTTGTGTCCGAAGTGGTGCAACAGCATACCCAAGAATGAAAAACCAATTCCCAAAACCAGTGTTGTCGTTGTTGAAACAAATGCCAGATTCAGGAACTCTTTGATCGACGGTGCTTCTGTGTAGGACAGCTTCAGGCTGTTACGAATCAAAAGTGGCAGGATGTATCCCAGGGTCATCAGCAGGGAGTTTTCCAGAATGTGGATGAATCTGCGCGCCAGCAATCCGTTCATGACGAACAGCAAGCACAGAAAATTGACTGAATCTCCAATGATTTCCCAGCTCAGCGCTTGGTACACCAAAACCAGCGAGCCCGAAAAGAAGAGGGTGTAATAGACCCACAAACTTCGGCTGTGCAAAAAAGAACCGCTTTTTGTCATGCAATAGACCCTCTGGGTTTAATCTTAACAGAGGGTCTGTGGAATGAAATATTGTGACGGATTATTAATCCCTGACAGGACCTAAGAGCAGGTCCTAAGTCTTACTGGCAAAGGCAGTCTTTATAACGGCAGGACAGAATTTTGCCATGGTTGTTGTATTGGAACTCGAACACGACGTTGTCATGCTTTTCCAGGTTCACCGTGGTCTTGTCTTTGAGCTCCAGAACGGACTTCACTTCGTGGCGGCTGACTTTACCCAGGGCCAGCAGTGACTCCAGGGTTTCATCGCCCTTCAGGGCCAGGCGCTCCGGGTATCCTTCCGCATCCAGTTTAAAGAAGCGGATTTCCACTTTGTCTTTGGCATTGGTGTTGTCGGCGGTGATCAGGTGCACGCGGCGCAAAGATCCATCCGGCAAAGTCAGGTGGTAATTTTCCAGAGAGATTTCTTCTTTGGCAACCCCGACACTTTTTTGCAGGTATTCCATCAGGGCTTCCGGGGTGGCGATAGCTTGAGCCGCCACTTCCGGAGCACAGGCCTGCAAAGAAGCCAGGAAGGTGTCTTTGCCGGAATCGTTCTGAACTTGCGCATTGCCTTTTTCACCCAGGAAGCTGTCGTCGCCCGCAGTGGTTGCTGGGGTGGCTTCTGTTGCTGCGGCTTTTTCGCCTTCTGCTATTTGCAAAGCTTCCTGCTGCTTTTGATGGAAAAGAATATGCAGGAAGTAATAGTCCGTTGCCACACCCAGTGCAAAGAGCACCAGGCCCCAAGTGATCCATGTGCTAAGTTTAGTCGATCTCATAATTCCTTTTTATTCCTGAGTTAAATCTGGAGCCCAATGGTCCCATGATTGGCAGGTTCTTGCACGCTGCGAAGGCCCACGAGCCTCACCCCAGCGGTACTCACCACCGTCATGTGGATTGTTGGAAATCAGACCTTGGAACAAACGGCGTTTGAACTCTGCCAGATCCATTTTGCGGCCTGGAAGGTAATCCACCACGCACACAGAAGCAGAAGTCACAGTCTGAGCTGCCATGCGGGAAGTTTCCTGTGCCGCAGACAAAGAAATCGCCGGGAAGATTTTGTCCAATTGAGCTTTTGTGGAAGCGCTCAACTGGTTGCCACCGTTGATTTGCAGGATCTCTTTGTATGCGCGACGCAAAGACATGAAGTCGTCAAAGATACGACGGTCACGGTTTGGCGTGGAGTATGTGTCATAAGTTGCATAGTCCATGCACTTGTTGTTGCGCTTCAAATAGTCCAGACCTTCATTGATGGAAGTCACTCGGTCCGCAAAACCAGAACAAGTGGTTTTGATCAGACGAGCCACCAACTGGTCATCGGTTTCCTGGCGCAGAGCCAGGCGGCTTTGCACGTGGCGAACCCATTTGTTCAATGGAATTTTGAACTGCTCATCGCTGTAGCCTGGGGACTGCCAAACGGGTTTGTTCAATGCAGAAGCCGGTCTCCAGTAACGGAAGCCCGCGCCGCTGTTCACAGAGTAATCGCCCTCAAACACCCAGTCGGGATTTGGCCAGGACTGGCGCTCTTGCAGACCGTAACCAGAGTTTGCACCCACAACAGAGTTGTAAACCAAATACGGAACACCGATTGGCAGGATTTCTTTGATCGTCCAGGAGTGATGGTTCTTTTTTGAAGTCGCCATCAAACCGCCAGAGCGGATTGTGTTACGGTTGATTGCCACAGGATAGGTGTCGTTCGGAAGAGAACGCGTGGACATCACACCATAGATATACCAAAGGAAATTGCGCACGCGCTGATTTTCACTTTGGCCATCCCAACGGCTCATTTTATTGGAGATTGTTTTGCCAGCCGCTGTCGGATCCTGAGCCACGAAGGGCAGGCGGTTTTCATAGGCAAAGATAATACGCATGGAATAAACCGTGTCAGCACAGTCCACACGCAGGCCATAGTAAGGATTGCTTTGGCCGTTGCGCAAAGACTTGCGAGAGAAGAAGTCCGTGCGCCATTCTGCGCGAACCCATTCCGCATAACGGTCTTCATAGGCCTGGGACCATTCGTTGACCTCAGTCCAAACAGCCGCGTTGGCTGCCGTTCCCATCAACAACATTACAAAAATTAAGAGACTACGAAGCATTTTACCCCCTCGAGTGTTACACCGGGGCAGGGGTATATTGCTGGCAGGTAAGGATCAATGGAATTATTATAGTGCGTCGTGTGTCATCTCGAATTTTATACCGCGCCTCGCTAGTATGCCGCGTTATCTATGCGAAGACTCATCCAGCTCACCTTTTTTGTGGTCACTTTGTCCCTTTTGGCTTGTCAGTCCAAAGAGGAGCCCCTCACTCGGGAAAGCCGTCTTTCCAAGGGCTATCAATTGATCGATCAAGGGCGCTGGGGCGAGGCCATTGAATACCTGACCAAGCTAGAGCAGCAGGATCCGCATCTGCACGTGAGGCTGGCGCTGGCGTCCGCCTATGCCGGCCGGGCGGGGGTGCGCATCGAAAAGATCTATTCCTTTGTGGTCGTCCGTAACTTGCTACCCACGGCAGTGTCTTTGGCAGCGGTTCGCGTGGACCAAAAGACTCAGGAGCTGATGCAGTCCCTGGGCCGCTATGCTGCTCAGTGGGAGAAAATCCCGGAAGTCAAAGCCTCGGGTCGCGAGGACTTAACCCAGGCCCTGCAGGTTCTGGCGGATCAACCCGAAGCCGGGGCACGCCTTTATGCGGCGACCTTGCGGGTGGTCCTTTTAAAGTCCGTCGTCAATGAAGGTCTTTTGAACTGGCAGGTGGTGCGCAGTCAGAAAATCTGTTCGGATATCGTGCAGCCTTACTATGAGTGGGCGTTGCAGTTGCTGGAACATCTGATTGTGATCAGTCAGGATCTGACTTCCGCGTTCCCCGAGAAAAAAGCTGAATTCAGCCGCTACACGGAAGACCTGCAAAAGTTTAAAAAAGAAGCCGAGACGGTCCCGTGGCCGCAGGAAAAAATATGCTTCTAAGAATTCTTTCGGCCCTCTTTCTGACATGGACTGCCGTCTTCGCTCAGGCGGCGACGTATTCTCCGGCCATTCGTGATGGGGGCAGTCGTTTCTTGGCGCGGTCACTGGGCAGTGCCTGCTATTCAATGGACAGTCTGCGCCGCGGCCTTCCGTGCAATCCCGCGTATGTCGCAAAAGAAAAATCCCCGCGCTTTGATACCGACCTGCTTCTGGGCAGCAACATGGAATACCTGCGTGAAGCAGAGGCTTTATTAAACGGAACCAGCGACGAAGCTTCAGTGGCAAAAATGTTTTCCCGTCGTGAAGCGGTGGATGGCGAGATTTCCATCGAAGCCTCGTTTCAGCGTCCGACCTGGGGAATTTCCGTTGAGCCTTATCGTCTGGTGTACATCTATCAGTTTGAAAACTCGTCCTTACCGATGGTGGATATGATCGCTTCGGAAGAACAAAGCATCAAAGCCCAGTTGGCCAGTTTCACGGCCGGAAACTTCTATGCAGGTTTGCAGCTTCGCTACACGCATGTGAAGTACGTCGGGAACTATTTCTCGGTGGTTGAAGCCCTCGCCGGTGACCGGGACGAACTTTTTGAAATTCATAATCAGGACATTTTGTATGTCGAACCGGGTCTTTTGTATGCCTGGGAAGAGGCTCCGTGGGAGCCGCAGATTTCCGCCATGCTTTCCCAATGGGGTGTCAGTGATAAAAAGTCCGAGCAGTATCCCATTCGGCCTCAGGGTTTATTGGGGGCTTCAGTAAAGCCTGCTGTCCCGCTGGGTCTTTTGGAAGTCGGCGTGCAGTTTCAAGTGCACAACGAAACTGAAAACTTCCAGGATGCTGTTCGCGGGGCGGTGACTTATCAACTGGGTGTTCTGCAAGGGGTGCTCAGCGCTTCGCAGTACGATCAGGCCGCCGCGTTTTTGGCGACGTACAAAAGCTTTTCCACGGGTCTTTCTTATTGGAGTGAGCGCGAAAACAAGTCCGTCTTTGTGCAGTTCGGGGTGAGCCTGTGAGGTTTTTGATCTTTCTGGTCTTTTTACTTTTTTTAAGTGGAGAGTCCTTCGCCGGAGATCGCCGCGATGTGGATTATTCCGGTCCCTCCAATTGGAATGAATTCCGCACCTTTGTTCAGAAGCAACAGCAAGAAGACGAGCAGGCGGGTGTGGCTTACATGATTTCCGGCGCGATTGCGGCGATTGGGGGCACGGTTGGTTATCAGCAGTCCGAGGAAGTTTTCAGTCGCACGATCTTTGCCATCACCTCGAACGTGGGATTGGCGGCGATAGGTCTTGGCGCAACTTATTATTATACTGGCAATGAAATGGACTCGTTCTTTTACGCCATTGACGGATCATCGTTGTCCCTGGCCGAAAAGAATGAGGTTCTGCAGCGGTTTCTGCTGAAAGAGCGCGAAGAAAAAGAAAAGCGCAAATGGATTCGGGTGGCCACGCATGCCTTGCTGGCTGCTGCCAATATCTATAGCGCCACTCAGGAAGAAAACAGCGACGTGCGGTCGGTGTTTTATTTCCTGGGCGGAGCCAACACCTTGTTGGCTGTGACCTACAGCTTCTAATTTAAAATTAGCGGCGGTTTTTGCAGCAGTAAGGAACAATCGGCAGCGAACCATCTTGAGTGGTTGCAAAGGTGAATGTTCCTGCGGCCCATGTGTTGCTTGCTGCCGAGCAGAGAATGACGTGCGCGCTGGAGTTGTCGGTCAGTTGCCCGATCCACAAGCTTGTGTCTGTTGTGATGAAATCGGATTGGCACAAGCCGACAGCCTGCTGCAGGTCGCAAAGTTTGGCCCCGGCGTTCAGACACTGAGTCATGGAAGCGGCGAAGTTAGTTCCGGTGCTGGACAGCTTTTGAGCGCAGAACGGATCCCCTTTGGTGATCAAAGTCCAGCCGGCATCACAAGGACTTGTTGTCTTCCAGGCAGCCAAAGCAGAGTCGTAGATTAAAGAGCCACCGTCAAAGTATCCCGCAGATACGTTCACGGGTTTTCCCTGGATTTTAGCTACAGTTGGGTTTGGGTAAGTTCCAGAAAGATCTCCTGCGGCTGTTCCTGCCGGAGACCGCGAGTCAGTAAAGCGCGGATCATTTCCGGCAGCCAGAGTGTTGGCTGCAGTTCCGACATTGGCTGTAATTACCGGGGCGGTGCTGCCGCTGGCGACAGTAATATAGGCATTGGCACTAGTGACCCCACTGATGATATTCACGGTGGTTCCGCCAGCAGAGGTCAAGCGACCTTGAGCATCTACCGTGAAGGAAGGAATCTGTGTGGCACTTCCATAGGTTCCGGCGGTCACACTGGTGTTAGCCAAAGAAATGGTGCCGGTGGATGTGATCGTGCCCCCGGTTAGGCCCGTGCCTGCAGCCACAGAGGTGACCGTGCCAGCTCCTGTCGGGATCGTTGCTGGCACCCAGTCCGTGCCGTTGTAACGAAGGACCTGACCGCTGGTTGGGGTGGTGGCCGCGACGTTCACTCCGCGCAGGCGGGTGACTTGGGTCGCTGTTGTCGTCCCGGCGACGTCGCCGGCCAAAGGCAAATTGATGGCCTGACAGTCCCAGGTGTCGCTCACAGAAGTGTAGTGCATGGTCTCGCTGGTCCCGCAAGTGGGCAGAGCCGCCTTATTCAATTTGTTGCTCAGCTCTGCATTCAGATTGCTGACGTCCGTGATGGCAATCGCCCCGGCTTTCCACTGAGATCCATCGTGCTTCAAAACCTGGCCACTGGCGCCGGTGGGTAAAGTGAAGTTCGTGCCGGTTTGATCCTGAACGCAGGTCAGGTTTGTTCCATTGGATGTCAGCGTGTATCCCGCAGCACATGTTGGCAGAGCGTTTTTAGCAAAGCCCTGAACCGTTGGATCGGCTTCGACTTTCAGGAACTGATTATAGTCTGCGACCACCGACAACAAGGCCGACATCTGGGCAGGCGTCATCGCCGGAGCTGTTCCGCCATCGACCCGCAGCAGGCTTGTGGCATTATAGTTACCCAGCTTGTTTGCTGACTGGGCATTTTGGGATTCCGTCGCAAAAGGAACTGCCTTTAATTTTTGCGCGGCAAAGCTTTGCCACGCGCTGCCGTCATAGAAAGAAATACGCAAAGATCTTTCATCTGTGGCCACAGGATTAAAGAGGGCTCCACCTTTACAGGTCAGAGATGCGCTGTTAGAGACGACCTTTTCCAAAGGCATGTCACCGCTGGAATAAACCCGGGTCCCTGATCCCAGCACCAGATTGAAGCGGCCTTTGGAGCCACTCATGTCAACGTTGTTGATTGTTTCCTGGTACACCACGCAGGTGGCGTCAGGGGACAGAACCTCAAGATTGAAACTGACAGCATTTGCATCCACGGGAGTGCCGTCGGGACGAAGAATCTTTCCCGACACATGATAACCATCGGCCTTTGCGACAAAGGCAAACAAAAGCGGGATTATCAACAAAGGATAACGGACGTGCTTTGGTTTCATTCATGAATATATTCGGAGTTATTCAGACAAATCCTTAGGATTTTGACCGTATTTTAGTCGATATCTTCATTAAGAATCAGAAGATAGCCTTGAGATGAGACAAGCTGGGTGCTTCTGTCTTCTTTCGACACAGTGGCTTCCAGTTTAAAGCCGCCAGCGGAAGTTGAAACGGCATGGCTGGCCAGGTCGGTCTTTATAAATGATTCCCCTGCAGGACTGCCCGTGCTCGGGGAGGGGGTCTGTCCTTTTAAAAAGCTGACCTGCGGGGTGACGTCGGAACATCCCGCCAAAAACAGCAACGCACTAAAAAGACTTAAAGACAGTTTAAGCATTCTTATTACTTATCGGAGGAAAGGAACTGGACTTTAGTGCATTCAGTTTTCGGGCATTTAAACAGATAAGACATTGATAAATATGGAAAGAGGAGATGATCGTGCAACGTTCAAGGACATCCTTTTGGTTTTACACATTCTGTTGCCTGGCTTCCTTCACCGCCTTTGGCTGGTATGAAGTCACTCGTCCAACCGCTGGTGCCGGCGAATATGCCTCCAGTGCTGAAGAGCAGGTGATTAAAAAGCTGCAGACCGTGAACAAATCCCTGACGGGAATTGGAACAACAGCGGCTAAAGACGACATGACCTGCACCTGTAATTTCGGCGACGTCGAAAACATGATCACGTTCGAAAAGCCGGAAAACTGCGGCCCGGACCGCAACTATCTGCAAAAGCAGTTTGAAGCTTTCAAGAAAGCCGATCCGAAAGGGTTGTTCGCCGGTGGTCGTGATTACTCCAAGACCGCGGAAATTCTGCCACGTAAGTGTGCTCTTTATATCATGAAACGTTTCTGGAAAGACCGCGCCCTGACGCCGGAAGAAAAGCGCGAGGCGGACATCGAGTTCAACCGCACGGCTCCACCGACCAATCAGCGTGAAGTCAAGGACGTGAAAGACTACAAAAAAGACCCGTGGTTGTTTGCCAAGTGTGACAAAGACACAGGCACTCCAGAGCGTTATGGTCACAAGGCCTGCGTGACTGAAAACTATGTGAACCTGGTTTATAATTCGTTGATCGACGTGGCGGACTGTCTGGAAGTTCCGGCGAAATTCATCGCGCCAAAACTTTCCAATGAAAGCGGTCTGCATGTGAATGCGTTTGGACTGGTGAATGACGGTGGTATCGGGCAGTTCACGGATCAGGCGTTGGCGGATGTGGCTCAGAACTTTGAAAACTTCAAGGGCCGTATCAACAACAGCACCAAAGAATCCTGCCAAAGACTGCGCAGCATTCCGGGGGCGGTGCCTGCGAAAGCCGAAGAAATCCTGTCTGAAGATTCCCAGCGCTGTCATGCAATCTCAACGCCGCCGAATCCTCTAAGAAGTATGGTTTATTATGGTATCTTCTATCATGCGACCAAAAGAAATTCGAATGGCGCGTGGAATCGCTCCACGGATGCCAAAAATCCGGATTTCAAAGGTGTTGAGCAGTTGATGAAAGAGGCCGGCATTGACAGCTTCGACAAAGAATCCATCAAAGAGATGATCTTTGTTATGGCTTACAATTCGGGTCCGGGTCGTCCGCCAGTGTTTTATCGTGAATGGCTGAAATACCGTATCACGACACTGAAAAAGTACCCGATCACGAAAGCAGACTTTGATATGAATTACTGGCCGACAGGGGCGCAGTTGAAAGCCAAGGCCGGCGAAGCCCGCGCCAAAGCGATTGGCAAAAAGACACCTTTGACGTTGGCTGAATACCTGTTTGCATATAAAGATTCTCTTTATATCCCGGCAGTAAAAGCGCAGGCGCGCGTATTGGATAAAGCACTAGGAGCAGGCACATGCACAGAAAACAAATTCTTGGAACTGTAATTGCGGTACTGATGACCGGTCTTTCTGTGACTGCGGCGCAAGCGGCCAAAGTGGACGTTTTTGCTGAGTTCAATAAAAAGATCACCAAGCTTGAAGGGGAGTTGAAGAAGGAAAAAGACGTGACCAAGCGTTACGACGTGTTCCTGAAAAACTATCGTGAGATGGGTGAACTGAGATCCAAGAATCCCCGTCAGGCGGAAGAAAAAGAAATCAACATGAGTCTTTTCATGGACTCGTTGGCATTCCTGCCAGAGAAAAAAGACTTCCAGGCGTCCAAATGCAAGGACTATAAAAAGGAAGTGAATGACATGATGAAATCCTATGCAAAGGATCAAAAAGAGCCCTTTGTTGATAAGGCTTTCAATGTCGTGGACCTGATCTGTAAGTAAGCAGATTAAAAAATCACTTAATATGGTGCCTTCAGCCCTGCTAGAGATTGAAAAACATCTCGAATCATAAGATAAAAGGGGCTGGAGGTGAGCATGAAAACGATCTGGGTCTTGTCAGCAGTATTGGTCTGCAGTCTGGACGTTCATGCCATTATCCCACCGGAAGGGCTGGGGGCCGGAGAAGTTGCCATTCGCAGCAATCGCAGTGTGCGACAGCAGGTGGAATCCTACACCGAGATGCTGGAAAAAGAAGTCGGTAAAGCCAAGAACAACAAAGAACGCTATCGCGCCATGAATCGTATCGTGAGTCAGATACGCTCTCTGCGTGACAATAGCGTTCCCCAGGGGGCGCAGGACGAGGCACACATGGATCTGATGGTGTCCGTTCTGGAATCCCTTCCGTCCGAAAAGAACTTCAAGAAAAAAGACTGCGCCAAATACGAAAACGATTTGATCAATCAGTATGAGCCCACTGCCGAAGACACTCCGACAGAACCCGCAGTTCAGCCGGGTTGGAAGGTGTTAGAATCTTTGTGTCAGTAAGCGCTATGTTTAAAACGCTGGGTATTTTGATTCTTTTCTCGGCTTCGGTGGCGTGGTCTGAAGCCAAATGGGACTCTGCGGGTGCCGACGAAGTGAAAGTCACTCTGGGGCCTCAGGTTTCCTCTTATCAAATCGACATTCAATCGCCAAATGACGGACCTGAAGCGCAGTTTATGCCGAATGTGGGCAGCAAAACTTATCTGGGAGTCAGTTACAGAAATTTGGGAGCTTCCATTGGCCTTAGCAATCCGGTGGATCCCTCCACCGTCGAACAAAAAGGCGAAAGCTCTGCTACGGATTTTCACCTGCGCTTTTACGGGAAGCGCACCTATGAATTCAGCTATCAATCTTATAAGGGCTATTATCTCGACAACACCGAAGCTATTAACGCCGGTTCGGCCCCGGTCGGGATCAAGTATCAGCGCAGTGATATCAGCACCCGCAATATCAGTTTCGTGATGCACTGGAATCTGCGTGAAGACGATTACAGCCTGGGTGTGGCCTTCGGTCAGGACGGACATCAGAAAGAAAGTGGCTGGTCGTATTTTGCCAGTGCGATGATTTCTGACAACAAGATGACGGGTGATTCACCTTTTATTCCTGCGGGGACTTCGGGGTTTGACAGGCTGGCCGACCTGCAGGAACTGGATCGTCAAATGGCGGGCTTGGGTGGAGCTGTCGGGGGCATCTGGGTTCGCGGACCATGGTATATGACGGGCTTTGCGGCATTGGGCGTGGCCTGGCAGAAGGTCTATGGAAAGTTTGCGACATCTGCCAATCTGGATGAAAGTTTCGTGGGCTATTTTTCAGATGCGAAAGTCGGCGGAGGCTACAACGGCGAACGCCACGTTGTGGATTTGCAGTTGCACTCTGATAACACGACGACGGACTTTCTGGGAGGGACGGTGGATGCCATACAAATGGAGATGCGTCTGACGTACTCTTACCGCTTCCAAAATGTGGACCTGCCTGGGTTGAATTCTCTTTCGTCGTTCCTTGATTAATTCAACGTAATCCTGTTGAGTCACGCTCTGGAAAATCCGATAGATTTTCTAAATGCGCGTTATTGTAAAATCTTGTCTCATCTTGATACTGTGGAGTCTTCTGTCGGGTTGCTCGATGGAAGCGTCTATAGTTTCGCTGGAGGAGTCGCCAGTTCCTCTGCGTTCTGTTTCTGGCAAGATGGCTATTTCTCCCTCTCGACAAATCAGCGCTCAGGATGAATCCGGTCAATACCGGGTGGAAGGCGTGGTGGGTGAAATCACCACGACGGACAAGTCCTATTCCGATGATGGAGTCTATCAGGCAGAAATCAACATACGCTTTCAAGCCATGTGAGGAACGTTATGGTGAAACAGATTCTGGCGGTTCTGGTGTTCAGTGTCCCTGTCACAACGGCTTGGGCCAGTGGGCCCAAGGGTATTCAAATATCCGGGCGTATTCTGGATGTGGCTTCGGAGTTGCCTCTGAGTGAAGGCAGTGTGGATTTCACCGTCAAAGTTCTAAGCCCTGACAACTGTCTTTTGTATCAAGAGCAACATCTGAACAAGGATCTTTCGGCTTCGGATGGCAGCTTTTCCCTGACAATTGGTTCAGGAAGTTCGCCAGTGAATGTCTATGCGACGGCCGGACAAGAACAAACACGTGAAAACATCCTGAAGGTTTTTTCCAATGACTCAGCCGTCGCCAGCGGGCTGACGTCACAGGACCAGGGATCCGAGTCCACAGTTTGTTCCGGTTCTTACACTCCCGCTGCTGGTGACATTCGTAAAGTGAAGATCGTATTTGACACGGGCACAGGCGGCCCTCGCGCCATCTTGCCTTATCATCAGATCGGCACTGTTCCTTACGCCATGGTGGCACAAGAGGCGGCCAAGGCTCGTGATGCCGACAAGCTCGGGGGAGTCGCGGCAGCAAGTTACGCAAAACTCACGGATCTGGCGACCATTCAGGCCTTTGCAAAATCCGCGCTGCCGACTTGTGCCGCGGGTGAAGTGTTGAAATCCAATGGAACCAGTTTTTCTTGTGTGACCGATACGGGCGGAGTGGTGTCAGTTGCAACCGCGGCTAGCACCGGGGTTGTGCAAGTGGGTTCGGGTTTGTCCGTGAATGGAGCTGGCGTTCTTAGTGTCGGCAGTCTGCCGATTTCCCAGATTACCGGCCTGCAGACGGCGCTGGATGATCGTCTGCAAATGAGTCTTTTGCAGCAGTGTACAAGCAGTCAGGTTTCAATATGGAATTCAGTTTCGGATACTTTTACCTGCTCCAATATCAGCGTTACGGCCAGTCAGATGTCTGACTTTAACACTGCAGTGGATGCTCGAGTCAGCGCGGCCGACACCGCCAATCCAAAATTGCCTTTGAGCGGCGGTACGATGACGGGCGATCTGAATATGGGTGGCGAAGACATTTTGGCCATCGGCCACATCACCATGAGTGCCACAAAAACTTTGTTGCTGGGGAACTTCACGCAAGCCCAGGAAGATGCGCTGGTGCTGAACGCAGGTCACAAAGGCCTTTCCTGGTACAATTCAGATTTGAAGGCGTTAAGATACTATGATGGGGCGGCAAAGCTGACGGTGGCCGCCAGCACTTCAGCCTGCACTGATGGGCAGATTTTAAAATGGAATAACACCGCGAAAACCTGGGATTGCTCGGCCGATTCCAGCGGGACGACGCCGGGAGATGCCTCCTACGCCGCAAAAGGTCTTGTGCGTTTTGATACCAGCGCGGATGTCTCGGGGATGACGGTGGCTTCTGGATTGGCCAGCGTGAACACAGGGACCGGCGCAAACCAGATTGTGAAGCTGGGGTCGGACTCAAAGTTGCCGGCTGTGGATGGTTCTGCTTTGACGAACATCAACGCCAGCAATATCGCGACAGGGACCGTGGGCACTTCCGTGTTGCCGACCATACCAGTCACGAAGGGCGGTACAGGTTTGACAGCGGGAGCTTCTGGCGGGATTCCCTATTTTAGTTCTAATACAACCATAGCATCGACCGCAGCGGGAACGGCCAATCAGGTTTTGCGTGTGCCGGCAGGTGGTGGCGCGCCAGCATTCGGCGCCATTGATTTGGCTTCTGCGGATGTTGTGGGAACTTCAGTTTTATCAATTGCAAACGGCGGTACGGGGGCTGCGACGGCGGCCAATGCCCGCACAGCTTTGGGGTTGGGAACTGCGGCTGTGGCGACAACGGGGAGTGCTTCAGGCAATGTCCCGGTCTTGGGTGTGGGCGGAATAACAGCGAATAAGATGTGTACTTCAGATGGTACCGGAACTGGCATTATCTGTAACGTGAACATCCCGGGGACAAGCACCCTGATGGGGTCTTTGACTATGCTGGGAAAGGCGGGGTGCGTGTGGGAACATGCCAATACTTCGTATGCCTCTTTTTCGAATGTGACAGCATGTAACACGGCCACGGTGACGGGACTGGCTTCGGCTCCAACGGAAGGCAAGATTCCGGGCATTCGTTTCGCAAATCTTCCCGCGGGAGATTATGAGCTGACGGTATTACTTTTTTCGATGTATCCAGTGGATGCCGGGGTTTACTGTCGTTATCGTCTTTGGGATGGCACAAACTTCTCGGGCACGGCAGGGGCCTATCAAAGTGAAATCTATCAAATGACCGGGTTGTTCTCTTATGCCACGGACCAGACGAATTTGACCTTTTATGTTCAGACGCAGACGACGACGGCCACGAAAAACTGCCGTGCCGACATTTCGGTGCCTGGACAGGATAAGATGCAAATCTATTTGAAGAAGTTATAGCTGGTTGAATACGCGGAAAAGAAAAAACCCACAGTCGGAGACTGTGGGTTTTGTTTTTGCTGCTTCAGCTGAATCGCCTGCCGGCGACTCAGCTCTGCCGGGCTGGGCCCGCTTACATCTGGCGTTGACGTTTTTCAACGGCCAAAGCTGCTTCACGCACAACTTCAGACAAAGTAGGGTGGGCGTGGAACGATCTTGCCAGATCTTCGCTGCTGCCGCCGAACTCCATGCACACGATCACTTCGTGGATCAGCTCAGACACGCTTGGACCCACCATGTGAGCGCCCAGGATTTTGTCTGTTTTCTTGTCTGCGATGATTTTCACGAAACCTTCCGTGTAGCCTTTCGCGCGCGCACGGCCGTTGGCCATGAACGGGAATTTACCCACGTTGATTTCCATGCCTTTTTCTTTCGCGAATTCTTCAGTGATACCAACAGAAGCAATTTCCGGGTGAGTATAGATCACACCTGGAACTGTGTCGTAGTTCACGTGACCTGCGCCACCAGCCAGGATTTCTGCCAAAGCCACGCCTTCTTCTTCCGCTTTGTGCGCAAGCATTGGGCCGGCAATAACGTCACCGATGGCATAAATGCCCGGCACGTTGGTTTGATAGTGTTTATCCACGATGATGCGACCCTGAGGATCTTTTTGGATACCCATTTCTTCACAGCCAACGCCCGCAGAGAATGGTTTGCGGCCTGTGGAAACAAGCACAACATCCGCTTTCATGGAAGATGCTTTACCGTCAGTCAAAGATTCATAAGTCACTTCAACGCCATCGTTGCCAACTTTAGAACCCGTCACTTTCGTGGAAAGAAGGAAGCTCATGCCTTCTTTTTCCAGGGATTTTTTAAGCACGTTCATGCAGTCCTGATCCATGGTGCCGCCCAGACGGTTGGCATATTCGATCACAGTGACTTTGGCACCCAGACGCTGCCATACAGAACCCAGCTCAAGACCGATCACACCACCACCCACAACGATCATGGATTTTGGAACCTGATCCAAAGCCAATGCGCCCGTGTTGGAAACGATACGTTTTTCATCGTATTTCAAGAAAGGCAGTTCCACAGGAACAGAACCGGTTGCGATTACGATGTTCTTGGTCGTCAGGACTTGGGTGTTGCCGTCAGCACCTTTTACTTCCACCTTGCCAGCGGCGACGATTTTACCCATGCCGTTGAATGGAGTGATTTTGTTCTTTTTGAACAAGAAGGCGATGCCTTCGGTATTTGTTTTTACAACCTTGTCCTTGCGAGCCTGCATGGTCGGAAGATCCAAATCCACTTTGGAAACTTTCACACCGTGAGCAGCCAGGTCGTGCTGAGCCGCTTGATAGTGCTCAGAACTTTCAAGCAGGGCCTTGGAAGGGATGCAACCCACATTCAGGCAGGTGCCGCCGTAAGTTTTATCTTTTTCAATCACGGCCGTTTTAAGACCCAGTTGAGCTGCACGAATGGCCCCTACGTAACCGCCGGGACCGGAACCAATAATAATTAGGTCAAATTGAGTGTCTGCCATGATTATACCTCTAGAAGCAATCTTTCAGGATCTTCGACAAGTTCTTTGATTTTAACAAGGAAGCTCACAGCCTCTTTGCCATCGATGATACGGTGATCGTAAGTCAAAGCCAGATACATCATCGGGCGGATTTCCACTTTGCCGTTGATCGCCATTGGACGATCCTGGATTTTGTGAAGGCCCAAGATAGCTGACTGCGGGAAGTTCAAAATCGGCGTGGAAAGTAAAGAACCGAACACACCACCATTGGTGATAGAGAAGGTGCCGCCACCCAGATCATTCGGAGTGATTTTACCATCACGGCCTTTTGCCGCCAGATCACGGATCGCCAGTTCAATGCCAGCCAGGGACAGTGTATCCGCGTCTTTCACGTTCGGAACCATCAAGCCCTTCTCGGTGGAAACCGCAATACCGATGTTGTAGTAGTTGTGGTATTCGATGTCTGTGCCGTTGATCCATGCGTTGACTGCAGGGAAGTCTTTCAGTGCCTCAACAACGGCTTTTACGAAGAATCCGTTGAAGCCCAGGTTCACGCCGTATTTTTCTTTGAACTTGTCTTTGTATTTAGAACGAAGCTCCATCACTTTGCCCATGTCCACTTCGTTGAAAGTGGTCAAGAGAGCTGCCGTGTTTTGCGCTTCTTTCAGTTTCTCGGAAATGCGCTTGCGGATGGTTGTCATAGGAACAAGCTTCTTATCACCCTGTTTAGAAGGACCGCTTGCTACCGGAGTGACAGTCGCTGGGGCTGCTTTCGCTGCCGGAGCAGGAGCCGCCGCTTTCGCCGCAGGCTGAGCATCAAGAACGTCACCTTTTGTCAGGCGGCCGTCTTTGCCAGTGCCTTGGATCGCAGAAGGATCCAAACCTTTTTCATTTACGATTCTGTTAACAGCCGGGGAAAGGTGCGCAGAAGCATCCTTGCCGGCGGCAGCCGGAGCCGCTTGAACCGGGGCTGCTGCTTTTGGAGCTTCAGCTGCTGGAGCTGCTGCGCCCGCTGCTGGTTTTGCATCTGTATCAAGAGTTGCTACTGTAGCGCCGATCTGAACAACCGCACCAGCTTCGCAGCCCGGGTTGATTGTCAAAACGCCGTCGTTTTCTGCAACAACTTCCACGCTGGCTTTGTCAGTCTCAAGAAGCATAAGAACTTCATTGCGTTTTACAAAGTCGCCGGATTTTTTAGTCCAACTGCCGATGGTTGCTTCTGTGATGGATTCCCCAACCGCGGGAACTTTAATCTCTTGTTTCATGGCAACGTCCTTTTATAAAAATTATCTATTAAAAACTGCTTTAATAATCTCAGCTTGTTCAGTTCTGTGTCTGTAGACGGAACCCGTCGCTGGGGAAGATCTCTCCGGACGGCCCACGTATTCAAAGCCCAGTTTCAAGCCGGCTTTGGATACAACCTCAACAAACTTGAAGTACACATTCTGGAAGGCACCCATGTTTTTAGGTTCTTCCTGTGCCCAAACCAAAGTCTTCGCTTTAGGGTAGGACTTCAGAACTTCCGTCACCTGAGTTGCAGGGAATGGATAGATCTGCTCCAGGCGAACCAAAGCCACGTTTTCTTTTTTGGATTTTTCTCTTTCTTCCAGAAGCTCATAGTAAAGCTTGCCGGAAACAAACACCACGGTGTCCACTTTGGATTTGTCGATGGTGTCAGCAATCACTTCCTGGAAGCGGCCTTTTGCCAGATCCTCGATAGAGGACACCGCGCGTGGGTGACGCAACAGGGATTTCGGAGACATCACAACCAATGGTTTGCGGAAGTCACGGCATACCTGACGGCGAAGAGCATGATAGATCTGCGCTGGAGTTGTCAGGTTCACAACCTGCATGTTGTTCTGAGCACAAAGCTGCAAGAAGCGTTCAAGACGGGCCGAGGAGTGCTCCGGGCCCTGACCTTCATAGCCGTGTGGCAGAAGCAGAACCAGGCCGCTCATTTGCTGCCATTTAGATTCGCCCGCAGCCAGGTATTGATCGATCACGATTTGCGCGCCGTTGACGAAATCACCAAACTGCGCTTCCCACATAACCAGGGATTTTGGGTCGTGAACGGTGTAGCCGTACTCGTAACCCATAACGCCGTATTCAGACAGGATGCTTTCAGCTACCAGCAGTTTTGCTTTTGGATTCAGATCCGCCAGTGGGAAGTAAGCTTTGCCAGTTTTGAAATCATACATACCCGCATGACGGTGAGTGAATGTGCCGCGCACGCAGTCTTCACCGGTCAGACGAACGGAGGTGCCTTCGGAAAGCAAAGAGCCGTAAGCCAAAAGTTCGCCCATGCCCCAGTCGATATTTTCTTTGCCGGCACCCATGGCTTTACGGGCTTCCAGAAGTTTGATCAGTTTCGGATGCGGAGTGAAGTCAGCAGGGTAGCTGCCGATTTTTTCACCGATCTGTTTTAGTTTTGCCAGATCGAAGCTTGTGTCCGCTGCTTTTTCAAAATCAGCGTCCTTGGCTTTGCGAAGTCCCTTCCAGTTGCCTTCGAACTTGAAGTTCTTAAGCTTAGGCGGGTTCTTCTTGGTGTCTTCATAGATTTTCTGCAGACGATCCATGGCCTGGTTGTACAGGTCTTCGGAAGTCTTCGCGTCCACAGATCCTTCGGCTGCCAGTTTCTTGGCGAACAACTCACGCACCGTCGCGTGAGTTTTGATCAGCTCATACATCTGTGGTTGAGTGAAGGCTGGTTCGTCCCCTTCGTTGTGGCCGTACTTGCGGTAGCACAGAAGGTTGATGACAACGTCTTTGCCGAATTCCTGGCGATAGCGAAGGGCGATGTCCATGGAACGAACAGCACTTTCAACGTCGTCACCGTTTACATGCAGAACCGGCGTGAAGGTCATCTTCGCCGCATCGGATGCATAACGGGTGGAACGGGTGTCCTTGCCGCTGGTGGTGAAACCCACCTGATTGTCGATGATGATGTGGATCGTGCCACCAGTGGAGTGAGAGTGGACTCCGGCCATCTGCAGAGTTTCCTGCACGATGCCCTGACCGGCAAACGCCGCGTCCCCGTGGATCAGAACCGGAACGACATTCTTTTTGCCAGAAGCGCCGATTTGATCCTGAGCCGCACGAGCCATACCCAAAGCCACCGCATTCACGGTCTCCAGGTGAGAAGGGTTGTAAGCCAAAGTGACTTTGCAAGTGCCAGTCGGGGTTTTCTTTTCAGTGACATAACCCAAGTGGTACTTCACGTCGTTGTCGAAGTCTTCAATAGGCTCTGCCAGTTCCAGTGGGCCATTGAAGTCACCGAAAACATATTCTTCAGGCTTGCCGAAGAAGTTCACCAGAATGTTCACACGTCCACGGTGAGCCATGCCCACGTAAACTTCCTGAACCTGCTGGGAAGTGCCTTTGTTCACCAAAGTGTCCATCATCGGCAAGATGGAATCAGCACCCTCGACAGAGAAACGCTTGGTTCCCACATAGCGGGTGTGAACGAATTTTTCCAGAGTCTCAGCTTTAGTCAAAGAAGACAGGGCGTCTTTCTTGTCAGCCAAGCTTGGTTTTGCCGGATTGTTTTCAAACTGCTGAATCAGCCATTGCACTTCTTTCGGCGAAGCGTCGGCTGCCTGCAAAGAAAGAGTTCCGCAGTAAGTGGCTTTCAGGTGATTGATGATATCGCTCAAAGTGGCATTGGCTTTACCAATCACAGAACCGATTTGGAATTTCGCGGTCAGATCTTTTTCGGTCAGACCGAAACGTTTCAATGAAAGAAGCTCACCCGCTTGTGGAGCGTACAGTGGGTTGAGGTTTGCTTCCGTGTGTCCGTCAGCGCGATACGCCTGGATCAGTTGGAAGACGGCCAGCTCCTTGTCGGACATTCCGAATTTACCACCTTGGGCAAACTCAACACCTTCAAAAAAACTTTTCCATTCAACTGCGAGAGAATCCGGATTCGCTTTGAAATCAGCATAGAGTTGTTCGATATATTCTAGATTCGCACTGTTGATGCCACTGTTGCTCACGATTAACCTCAAACGTCGCATTTGGTAGTTGATTAGCGCTCGCTAATTTTTCAAAATCTTCGGGGTTTGACACGTCTTAATGCGTAGCAAAACGCCAAGCTTTTGATGTTATTTAAAGCCCTGTCATGATAGCTCTTTTTCTATCCAAAATGAAGGAGTTTAAGCGTGTATAAGTTGGTGCTAATTCGACACGGCGAAAGTGTGTGGAACCAGGAAAATCGCTTCACTGGCTGGCAGGACGTAGATCTTTCTGAAAAAGGTCGAGCGGAAGCTCTAAAGGGCGGCAAAGCTCTTCGGGAAAAAGGCTTCAGTTTCGACGTTGCATACACAAGCGTGCTGAAAAGAGCGATTAAAACTCTGAATTTCGTGTTGGACGAAGTGGATCAGGTGTGGCTTCCAGTCCACAAAGACTGGCGTTTGAACGAAAGACACTACGGAGCCCTTCAGGGATTGAACAAAGCTGAGACCGCAGCTCGTCATGGTGAAGAGCAAGTGAAGATCTGGCGTCGCAGTTACGACACTCCGCCACCTCCGATGGAAGTGAGCGACCCTCGTCATCCTTCCTATGACCCTCGCTACAAAAATGTCGACGCCAAACTTTTGCCTAGCAACGAATCCTTGAAAGATACCGTGGCCAGATTCCTTCCGTTGTGGGACGGCACGATCGCGCCTGCTGTAAAATCAGGCAAAAATGTGCTCATCGTGGCCCACGGGAACAGTTTGCGTGCCTTGATGCAGCATTTGGAGGGCATGACCCCGGAAGAGATCATGGGCGTCAATATGCCGACCGGGATCCCGATGATGTATGAATTGGACGCAAACTTGAAGGTCCTGAAAAAGGAGTTCATTGGCGATCCGGACGAGGTCAAGGCGGCGATTGAGGCCGTGGCCAACCAGGGGAAGGCGAAGTAGTTCCTTCCAGTGCAAATTTCTTCCCAAAGCCCACCGCCTTCAGGTCGTGGGCTTTTTTTATGTAAACAAGCTAAAATTGATACAATAATTGTTCTGATCTGAGACACCTTTTGCTCTGAAACGGGTCGCTCCACACTTTGAAATCTTAAGTTTGATACGATAAATGTCGATACAAGATACAGGGAGAAACCACCGTGAAATCTTGCAGATCAAAGGGACGTACAGTCTCCAATAATCGAGGAAGTGCCTTCGTCCAAGCCCTTGTGGCTGTTGGCGTTGTCGGCGTGATGATTTACTTCCTTTCTCCTACCGTTATCAAACACCGCAGTCAGGTGACCAAGACCGCCTCCATCATCACCGCACGCTTGGCGTTGCATTCGATGGTGGACTACACACTTTTCGGTATCCGTCAGCGCTGGTGTTTTTCTGAATCCTGGATGCAGGAAAGTTGTGGATCAAGCACGCCTCCAAAAGCCATTGAGATTTTAAGTCACCCCCGTTCGGTTGAGCGTTTGCTGATGAAGCAGGAGTCCGTGGATTTCCTGCGTGCGATCGGTATTGCCAATCCGGAAAAAGTGCCTTTGAAGGACGGGATTAATCAGACCATTAATATTTCAAATTTTTCTACGATGCATCCGGTTTACAAGATCGTGGCAGATTTGAAGGGCTACACAGTTGAATTCATTCAAATCAAAATCACTCGCGATGTTCGTGCCGCCATTCCTGAATACGGCCGTGAGGTCTATCTTAAAGTTGTTGTGAGTCTTTTGAACAGTCAGAAGAAGATTATCGAAGTCGGTTCCAGCAAGCTTGAGACAACCTCTTTTGTTGGTGTGTATCCTCGTGAAGTGGGAAGTTTTGCCCTGCTGGTGGCCGGAGATCTTCGTCTGGACAAGGAAAGCGCTTCTGACCTTGGGGTTGGGGGAGCTTACTTTAAGCAGCACGGCTCTCGTGCACAGACGATCAAATATCCGGGTCTAACCTTTGAATCCCCGGTGTTTGTGAATGGGGCGATTCATTTGCCCAAGGCTCCGGATCTGGCAGTGGACATTGCCGAAGGCGACACGGTTTATACGCCAGTCACTTTCAAAGACAAAGTCATTCTGGGGTATGGTCCGATCAAGCGTGAAAACGTCGAGTTCCGTCCGCGTTCGGCAGGAAATGAGGTCGATCAGTTCTGGTCCAACATCCGTCAGTTTGGTGGATTCCAAAAAGGTGTTGAAGTGGACGGAGAGCGTGACTTGGGACTGGACTATTTGTCCGGTTATGCGAGCGGAGCTGGTAATCCAAGCGCCAATTTGATGGCGCTTTGTAAACGTCACGAGGATCGCAAGTACAATCTAAATACGACCGCTAACAGTCAGTTGACGGGGGCTTTGCTTAGTAAAAGTGGTGGCAAGTACAACTACCGTCTGGCTTTGACGGACGGGAACTTGTTCAATCCGCAGACCAAAGAAGTCGATCGGCCTTCTGTGAAAAACTTCTTCTCTCGTGATTTGTTGAAAGACTGGGGTCTGACAAGTCGTGCGACACCTGTGAGCAAGTTCACCATGAGATTTGGTAACCTGGAAGTGGAGGGGGAAGTTCCTCTGGATGGAACTGTAACCCTGGAGCCAAAAATCGATCTTCGTCCCCTGGAAAGAAGTATTGAGCGTCAACTGAGTGCTGCTGAAGGTGGTCTGGATGATGCCCGTCGTGATTTGAACCAGGCCGCGCGAGCCGTGGAAAGAGCCCGTCGCGATGTTAATGATGCTGAAGATGAGCTGGAAAGCGCACGCAGACGTGTTCCAGCAGATCCAGGCAGAGTGAACCAGGCTCGAAATGCTTTGGCGAACGCACAGAATGACCTGCGAAATGCAGAAGCCAACAAGAACCGTTTGGAGCAGCAGGTTGAGAACGCCGAAAAGCGTGTGTCTTCGTTGCGTGGTGACTTGAGTGAAGTTCGTGCGAATATGGGTATTCAGCCTAAAATCAACATCACTATGAAGAATCCGGTGAAAGCGGGCGACAATCCGGAAAACACCAATGCTTCTTTCAAGGATTTGGAAATTAAATTTGAAAATGGGCATGCGTTGGTGAACTCCAACGGAGAACGTGTTCCTGTGTCTTTCGAATTTGAAGCCTTTGATGTGGCTTACTATAAAGGTTATTCCATGCGTCCGTGGTCTAATAACAACCGCGGAGCTTTGGTGTTTAATCCAGATGGTGGCGGCTTTGATGTGTCGCAAACTCTGTTGGATTCCCGCGGGCAGTCCAAAGGTGGTTTGCCAGACGGTGAAGATCCATACGTGAACCTGGATCTGGCCTGTAAAACACTGGGTACTAACACTTCGGCCTTTGCCGGAACGGACTGGTCGAAATCCTTCGCACCAAACTCCAAGCATTCCTGGTCGTTCACGAACAAGTACGAAGATCGCAAGGACCTTATCTTTAATGCTGGTAATGCCTATGCACCTCAGGGAGGGGCGGGGACTGCAGTCTTCCATGTGGTTTCCATGGCCAAGAGCTGTATCATTGAGCCGGACGCCAATCTGGTCAGTGGTTTCCTGAACTGTGAAAAGCTGGTGATCAAAAGCCGTTCCTCTGAGTTGAGAATTATCGGCAGTATCATCGTGTCCCAGGGTATTGAAGTGGATGAGCAGGCCTACAAACACGGCATTCGCTGGAGCACGATCTATCATCCGATGGCGACGTTTGAGCTTCGTCGGGCGGGAATCTTAAAAGGTCTGAATGCGCAGGATTGTACGACCATCAACCGTTATCCGGTATGGCATCCATATCCAAGCATGCGTGACGTTTCTAATCTTTATAAATGTAATTCACTGTCGTTGCGGGCCAAAGCCGATCCATTCCGCTGGACTGCGGTGGATCCGGATTGTGGTCTGATCAACAACAGCAACTCAACAATGTGTAAAAACCGTCTGATGAGATTCTATGTTCTCGAAGTCTCCAGGGAGTCCGGCATATGATGAAAATAGCATCAAACCAAAAAGGGATGTCGATCCTTGAAGTGCTGCTGGGGCTGGCGATGATCACGCTGGTTGGGTCCTTCTTTATCTCAGGGATTCTGAGCATGAAAAAGGTCGCCATGGACAGTGGTACCAAGAACTCGTTGTACAAACAAATCAATGACGTTATTGAAAACATTCGTCCGAATGTGCGCATGTATCAGATCAACTATTTCACGACCGACAAAGAGCGGGAAAATGCCCTGAATCCCGGAGACCTTCCAATGGCGTGGGGCAACGGGATGATGTCGACGGCGAAAGACTGCCCGGGCTGTCCTGGGCGGTATGGCTTTGTGATTCAGGCCTATCCTGGCATGAAAGGTTTGTATTTGGTCACCGTGCGTTTGACCCACCGAGATTGGGCGCAAGGCGAGAAGGCGGCGACAGTCGGTGATGCCAAGTCTTATGGGTATGTGGACTATCAATTCGTGGTGAACTCACAATGATGATTAAGAATAATCGCGGTTTAACTTTAGCAGAGATGATTGTCGGTGTGGCCCTCATGGGGATCATGGGGATGGTCGCGGCTTCTTTCTTTGTCTTCACTGCAAAGACTAAAAAAGAAATCACCAACGAGATCGAAGACAAGGTCGACAATATCCTGGCAGAGCGAATGATTCTGCGGGATCTGAAGTATTCCGAGCCATCATTTAATAACGTTGTTATTACTGACGACAATGGCCGTCAGTTCTTTGACTATGTTGCCGATGTGACCCAGTCCGCAGTGGACAATGCGCCCAGAAAATTGACGCTTGAAGCGGGTCGTCGCAATGAATTTATCTTTATCGCCACCAATGAAAAAATGGGTGGTTCAATGATGTATGCTCCCTCGAACGCCTATCAGGTGGGAAACCCTCCAGGGGATCCGTTCGTGGCGGCTTCTTTGACATTTGTTTCTTTAAATAAAGACAGCATCGTGCAGTTTTCAGATCCTCAGGGGCTGGGGCGCTACTGGCAGGTGGGGAACGTGCTGATGCTGGATACTCCAACAATGGTTCGTCAGATGACGGCCAGTGGGCCTGACTATAGCAAGCCTGCAAGATCACCGATTTTCCTGGGCAGTGTGCAGGCTCCGGGTGCCACACGTTTGTTACCTCTGAACATCCCGGGTTTCATTAATACGACAAATCCGATGTATCCATCTGAGACAATCGGAGATGAAGATAAGTTCTTAAGGGATATACCGCCAATGGGAGGCGCAGCCCCTTTGGTGCGCTTGAAAGTTGTCAGTATTATCAAGTATTATCTACAGAAGGATTCTAAGGGGAATCAGGTCAATGTGTATCGGTCCATGTATACCGGTCGCGCATTTGGCCCTGGACAGCTCTTCGCATCGGATGTTGCGAAAGTGGAGTTTTCCAGAAAGAGTGCACACGATGCTTTGATCTATTTCAAAATCGTGCGCAATAATAAGAAATAAAAGGGGAAACCAAAAGGGGGCTTGTATGTTTTGGTTAAGATGGGCTTGTGCATCAGCCATGGTGGTGTCATCCACTGCGTATGCACAGACTGAACAACAGCCTGCAGCCGTGAATTCGGGAGCCGGGGGCTCAGCAGGTTTTCAAGGGGTTGTTCTTTCTGGCCAGGCCGCTAGGGCTTCGGTCGATGGAATCACAGTGAATATTGCAAACACGTGTTTTGGTACAAACTTAAGACACGTTTCCAATCCGCTTTCTCCGGTTTCCAGCGTGTTAGTCAAACTGACATTGCGGGAAAAAGGGGCGCTAAAAACTTATACTGTGAAGTATCCCGCCAATGTCGTGACCCAAGCGGGTAACGATGCGCAAGTGACGCAGGTTTCGGATGTCACGGCAGGGGTAAAAGCTCAGTATGCAGGCAACAGTGTTCGCGTGACTTTGCCGGTGAACTTCACTACGAAAGTGGATGAAGAGGGCAATATCTCCAATGACTTTGAAGCCAAGCTTGAAGCCGTCAGCTTTGAGCAGGTGTTTGCACCTGGTCAAAAGCAAGGCGGGGAGTACATGGGTTATAACGGACCGCTTTCTGCGTCCGTGTATACCAGTAACTCCAAAGACGGAAAGCAGTACAGCGTATCTGCCTTCTTCCCGGGTGAAAATGGCTATTGCGGCGGTTACTTCTCGCCTCTGATGGTGTTTTTCGACGACAAGATGCCAAACTTCACGGCGGTGACCGACTTCCCATTGAATCCGACCGGGAAAACCATGTGGCCTGAAGCCGGTGCGCCGGGGGCCTTCATTGCGGTGGACCGCAATGGTGATGGTCAGATCACAACGGAAGATGAACTGTTTGGTAATCAGGGTGACAAGTTCAAAAACGGCTTTGAGGCTTTGCGCGAATTTGATTCAAACAAAGACAACGTGATCGACAAGAACGACAAGGATTTTGCAAAACTTCAGCTGTGGTTTGATAAAAACGGAGATGGCAAAGTGCAAAAAGGCGAGCTTGTGTCGCTGAAATCCCGCATCGAATCCGTGTCCCTGAAATACGATGACTCGGCAGTGAGCGGTATCGCGGACCGTGCCCAGATCCGTGAAAAGAGCACCTTTGTCTTTGTTGAAAAAGGCAAAAAGAAAGAAGGTCGTGTGATCGACCTTTGGTTCTCGCCAAAAATGAAATAAGTCTTATTGATGATCGAAACAGAAAAGCCGGAGTGTCTGACAGCACTCCGGCTTTTTACTTTTGACACTGGTCCTTGTACATTCTTGACGCTTTCACACCGTCTTCTTAGGTTAAAGGCATCTCAATAAGGAGGATGCCATGCCAATGCGAAGTTTAAGTCCCTGGGGCGGTCGCCGTCGTCTGCCGTCTTCGGACCTCTTCAGTCAGTTTGAGGATTTTATTAATGAGTTCGACCGCGGTGAATCCAACGCTCTGACCCGGGCCGGATTTGACTTCTCTCCCTCGGTGGATGTGGAAGAAAAGGACAATGCCTATCTGGTCAGCGCCGACCTGCCGGGCATGAAGAAAGAAGACATCAAAGTTGAGCTGAACGACAATATCCTGACGATCTCCGGAGAGCGCACCCGCGAAACCAAGTCGGAGGGGCACTATTCAGAAAGATCTTATGGACGTTTCCAAAGATCCTTCACTTTGCCGGTCAAAGTACAGACAGAAAAGATTGAGGCTCACTTTGAAGATGGTGTTTTACACCTGACCTTGCCCAAATCAGAGGGCGCACGCAGTCATAGTATCAAGATTATGTAGGAACTCTGTTTTAGCTTGATCCCAGAAACCCATGTGCTTGAATAAGCTCATGGGTATTCTGCTTAAAAATATATCGACACTTCTGACTCTTCAAGGCGCCGCTGCAAAACAAGGCCGTCGCATCCAGGAAGAGGATCTAAGCCTTTTGCAACAAGCCGCCATCGTCATTGAAAAAGAAAAGATCGCCTGGGTGGGCCCGCAAAAGAAACTTCCCAAAGAATTCTCCAGAAAGAAAGCTCTGCGTGAATATGACATGAAGGGGCGCACGGTGCTGCCGGGCTTTATTGAGTGTCACACGCATTTAATTTTTGCCGGGGATCGCGCGGCAGAGTTTGAAATGCGCAATCAGGGCGTCAGCTATCAGGAAATCGCCGCCAAAGGGGGCGGGATCCTTTCAACCATGAAAAAGACCCGCGCCTCCAGCCTGAATGATCTGGTGAAAACCGGGCAGAAGCGGCTGGATCATTTCGTATCCCAGGGCGTGACGACGGTTGAAATTAAATCGGGCTATGCGTTGAACCTGAAAGATGAGCTGAAAATGCTTCAGGCCGCGCAAAAGCTTTCGGGCATTCGCACGGTGAACACCTTTTTGGGGGCACATGCTTTGCCGCCGGAATTTAAATCTTATGAAGAGTATCTGACATTCCTGGCGCAGGAAGTTCTGCCCGTGGTGGCGAAAAAGAAGCTGGCCCGCCGGGTGGATGTGTTCATCGAAAAAGGATTCTTTCCACCGGAGGCCTCTGAAAAGTATCTGCGTCGCGCTCAAGAGCTGGGGTTTGAAATCCTGATTCACGCCGATCAGATGTCTTTAAGTGGGGGCAGCGACATCGCCGTGCGCTTGGGGGCGTTGTCCGGTGATCACCTTCTGCAAATTGAAGACAAAGAAATAAAAAAGCTCGCACAAAGTGAAGTGACTGGTGTGCTTTTGCCCACGGCGGATCTCTATACGAAAACCAAATATCCACCGGCTCGCGCGATGATCGATGCGGGGGTGCGTGTGGCGTTGGCCACTGATTTCAATCCTGGCACATCACCAACACAGAATTTGAATCTGGTGGGGTTACTTGCGCGCCTTGAAATGAAGATGAGTTTGACGGAAGTCATTGCCGCTTACACGGTGGGTGGGGCTTACGCTTTGAATTTACAAAATGAAGTGGGTTCACTGGAAGTGGGCAAGTCTGCTGATATTTTATGCATCGATCAAGACTGGCAGACGCTGTTCTACAGTGTGGGGGAAGACTCTGAGAAGGTGGTTTTCTCGAGAGGAAAGAAGGTTTTTGGCAGTCTTAAATAATCTGATGCGTCAGAAAATTTAAGATTCTTAAAATTTCCTTTGAATTAGGAAGGGTTTTCTTCCTAGTCTTGGGGTGTGTCTGTGGAGGGGGGAGCTACAACATGAGGTCGTCATACACCACGTTAATGCAGTCGAAATATTTTAATCCTGCTTTTAATAGTGCCATCTTTGATGGTCCTGTTCGTATCTACTTTGCCCAGTTTCATGAAGCATTGGCTTTGAAGATCTATTTCCTGATTCAACAGAAGTTGACCGTGGAAATGGCTAACGCCAAAGAGGTTTCCAAAGCTGCTGGCGCCAACATCCTGGTGATGGTTTACCCAACAGAAGACAGCTTCTTGTTGTCCTTTGAGGATGCCGCGAAACACATCAGCCCTCTGGAAGTAGAAAAGTGGCATGACGATGTGGTGATTGGCCTTCGCGGGCCGATCGCAGATGAGAACTTGGACCTGTTGGTCGAGTCTCTGCGTCTCACAATGGAAAACTGGCGTCCAGCCGCCATGCTGAAAGCTTCCGCTCCTGCGGAAGTGTGATACAATCTGATTCATGAATAAACGAGGTCAAATCGTGGTGGAGTACGTGCTCCTCCTCGTCCTAGCCGTCAGTCTTGCTGCATTGCTGGTAAGCCGACTTGTCAGTCGGGAAGAAGGCAATGAAGGCATCCTCGTGGCAAAATGGCAGAACATCTTACAAGTCATCGCTGATGACTTGCCTGACAAGAAATAAACCCGAAAAATTTCAAATTAAAGGAAAGCGTTGCCGCGTTTTTGGATTTCTTCCTCGACCGCGGTTTGCATGCGCTCTTGGATGTCTTGGGCGATTTCGTGGACCAAGTCGGCATCGTTCACGGCTGATGGCTTATAAGGCAATGTGATTGGTTCCAGAAAACGGATGCGCCATTTGGCTGGCAGGGGAATCACGTTCAAGGGCAATGGAATCACCGAACCCTTGAGGAACTTGGTGAATTTAAGTTTTTTCAAGTTAATATGAGTCTCTTCGGCGCCTAAGATCACTACGGGAACAATCGGGCACTGGGCTTCCAGGGCCATGCGCACAAAGCCGCGTTTGAATTCTTGCAGTTGATAGCGTTCGGAGGTGGGCTTGAAGTTGCCTTGCTCACCTTCCGGGAACAGGACAATCGCATTCCCTTTTTTCAGGGCGTTGATCCCGTTTTCATAAGTGGCCTCGGTGAAGCCCATTTTGTTCGCCGGAATTGCGGTCGTTTCGGTCAGAAACCAGAAGTGATGTGTCAGCACGCGGGGAATGCGTTTGGCTTCCTGCTGCACCACGTGGCCCAGCAAAAAAGCATCAAAACCAGTGTAGCCCGAGTGATTCGGTGCCAGAATCACGGCCCCGCGGCGAGGGATGTTTTCCACGCCTTCAATTTCCAGGCGGAAGTACTTGCGCAGAATCTCCAAAAGAAAACGCGGCAGCACACGGAAAATCAAAGTGTCACGATCCAGAGATCGTAAGCCAAAGATTTTTTCGTTGGGTTTCTTCAGGAAATTCTTCATTATTAGTACATCGATTGGAGAGTGTTTATGTCTTCTTTTATCATGGCCATTGACCAAGGGACAACCAGCTCAAGAACATGCATTATCAATCAAGCCGGAGGTCTTGTCGCCGAGGCTCGTGAGACATTCAAGCAGATCTTCCCGAAACCAGGCTGGGTTGAACATGACCCCGAAGATATCTGGTATTCCACGCAAAGATCCATGCGTCTGGCGCTGGAAAAAGCAAACATCAAAGGATCTCAGATTCGCACGATCGGTATCACCAATCAGCGTGAAACTGTGATGCTTTGGGACGCGAAATCAGGCAAAGCCCTGCACAACGCCATTGTCTGGCAGTGTCGCCGCACGCAGGATATCTGTGAAAAGCTCAAGAAAAACAAAAAAGAAAAAATCATCACCGCTAAAACAGGTTTGGTGCTGGATCCTTACTTCTCGGCCACCAAGATTCAGTGGTTGCTGAAACATGTTCCCAATGCGGCAAAGAAGGCCAAGGACGGGCAGGCTTTGGCTGGAACGGTCGACAGCTTCTTGTTGTGGAAGCTGACCGCAGGGCAATCGCATAAGACAGATGTCAGCAATGCCTCTCGCACGATGCTGATGAACATCCACACCGGGTGGTGGGATGAAGATCTGCTTAAAATCTTTGGCGTGCCTGAAGGTATCTTGCCAGAAATCTGTCCTTCCAATTCTGATTTCGGTGTGACCCGAGGTCTGGGCTTTATGCCGGATGGAATTCCAATAACTGGCATCGTTGGCGACCAGCAGGCGGCCTTGTTTGGTCAGACGTGTTTTGAAACCGGAGATTCCAAGTGCACCTTTGGCACCGGAAGCTTCCTGCTGCTGAACACTGGAAAAAAAGCCGTGAAATCGAAAAACAAGCTGCTGACCACGATTGCCTGGAAACTAAAAAACCAGGAAATGACTTATGCGCTGGAAGGCGGTGCGTTTGTCTGCGGAGCCGCAGTTCAGTGGCTGCGTGACGGATTGGGATTGTTCCAGCAGTCCTCTGATATTGAGGCGTTGGCAAAAACTGTCGACAGCACCGAAGGGGTGGAGTTTGTTCCAGCCCTGACCGGGTTGGGGGCTCCGCACTGGCAACCGGAAGCACGCGGTCTGATCTGCGGTCTTACCCGCGGCAGCACCAAAGCTCACGTCGCGCGTGCCACATTGGAAGCCATGGCTTTGCAAAATGTGGATATCCTGAACACCATGCAAAGGGATCTGGGCAAGAAACTGCGTGGCGTTCGCGTCGACGGCGGGGCGGCTGCTAATGATCTGTTGATGCAAATGCAAGCTGACTATTGCGGAGCGAATGTGGTTCGCCCGCAGAATCTTGAAACCACGGCTTTGGGGGCCGCCTTCATGGCCGGTCTGGGGGCGGGTGTGTGGAAAGACCTCAAAGAAATCAAACGAGTGTGGAAAGTGAACAAGGAATTCAAAGTGAAGATGACGCCGAAAGCGCGCAAAGAACGATTGCAGCGCTGGGCCCGGGCTTTGGAGCGAGTGTAAGCACATGGCCGTCAGTATGCCGGGGCAGACCATTTTCAAGAAAGTTGCAGTGTCGGAGAAGAAAATGCTTTTCCGTGAAATCGCTGACGACAAATTACAGTTGTCGATGAAGGGCTCCATCAATGAAGACGTCTTTCATCTGATCGCCGTGCAAACTGACAAGGATGAAACACTGCTTTGCCATCACACGGCGGATTCAAAAGCTGTCACGCAACCACAAAAAGTGGTGGTGAATTTTCCCTTTAAAAGTGAACGTTATTTTTTCCAGACAGAGCTCAGCTTCAGTGTTGGCTGGGCCGTATTGAAGACGGACGTCGATCTGTTTCAGTTGCAAAGAAGGGCGAATGCCCGCATCGATATCCCGGCAAAGTACGAAGCCGTTTTCAGTATTCTTCATCATGGCGGAAAGGTTCATTTCGTCGAGACCCGGGTTCGGGATGTCAGTGCCGGGGGGCTTAAAATCGAATTTAAAGGGACAACCCCTGAGCTTAAAATCGGGGATCAGATCAAAGGCGCTTTGCGCCTCGGGGTTCGCCGCGCCATGGAGTTTGATGTGGAGGTGCGTTTTGCCCAGAAACGCGAAGTCGACGGGCAGGTTGTTCAGACGGCTGGCTTGCAGTTCTTAAACGTCACAAACATCCTGGAAACGCGCCTATTGAGTCTGGTGATGGATCTGCAGCGCGAACTGTTCTTAAAGTACCCTAAGAAATAATTTCCTACAGCGCCATTTGGTGTCACTTTGTCCAGGCACGGATCTTGGAATATCTCCTTTGTCTTCAAAAAAGGAGTCTTTATGAAACTACCAATGTTGAGCGCCCTTTTGACCGCAGCCGTTTTGCTGCAAAGTCCCGTAGCCGGAGCACAAATCCGCCCGGGCCATCCCCCAAGTGGCAATGATGAGCGTCGTGATGACCGTCGTGGCGACAATGATCGCCGTGATGATCGCAGAGACGACCGTCGCGATGATCGCCGCGGACCAGATCAGTACCATGACCGCGACCGCGATGACCGCCGTTATGAAAACGACCGCAGAGACGACCACCGTCATGGCGGCATTCGCCCGGATCGTCCGCCAGTAAGACCGGGACCTCGTCCTGATCCGTATCCACAACCATATCCTCCGCACCGTCCGGATCCACATCCTCCGTATCCAAACCCACCACGTCCACCGAACAACTACGGTGAATCTACAGTGCGTTTCTACGGCGTTTCCCGTCGCAGTGGTGGCGAGTGGCTGCGTGTGGCGTTCAACTATGCTTCTTACGTGGATTATGTTCGTGTGAACCCGTACTTCAACGGCGTTCAATTGCATGAGACTTATGCGATCACTCAAAGCGGTCGTCGTATCCAGCTTCGTCAGTTGAGCTACACTGGTACGTTCTACTACAGCCTGACTTCTGAATACCTGACAGCCGGGGAGCGTATCGTTGCGATCGACATCCGTGCTGAATCCATGGGTGGGAATGCGGATCTGAACTTGACTGTGACTTCCAGTTACGATGCGCCTTCGATCTATCCAATCCGTTACTAGGTAAAAAAATCCCTGGGGTCTTCGGGCCTCAGGGATACCAGATTTTCGAATAAGCTTCTTTATAGTTCAGTCTTGATTCCAGATTTCCTTCTTTTAAATTCTTCAAAACTTCCTGAGTGATCACCAAAGGTTCTGTCGTAAATCCGCTTTCACTGCTGCCGGCAAAGGCGCGATTCATTTCGTCGGCGACCTGCCAGCCCTGGGCTTTCAGGGGTTCGGCGATCGTTGCCAGTTGCTGTGAAAGTCCGGATTTAATCCGGTGCAAGGCCGTTGCTGAACCATCTCCGGCCGAGACATTGATCAGATCCTTACGGCCGATTTTTTTAAGTGGAAAATTGATGTGATCAAAATAGATGTCGTTGATGGCAAGACTGTGAGTCCACTTTTTCCCAAAGCGCTCGTTTAATTTGGCGACCGCTCCCGGCATCAGGTGTTCGGCTTTGGAAATCTGCACATCCATGATGTCCAGAACGTGGCAGTTCTTATGTTCATCAATGATCTTTTTCATGTGCAGGGTTTTGGCGCGGGCGATGGAAAAGTCATTGTCCGTAAAGATCACGACACCTGATTTTTCAGAGCTTTCACACACCAGTTTGGCGGCTTTTTCAGCCACCACCAAAGGGTCCGTGGTGACATTTGAAAACATCAGGTTCGAGCTGCCGGGGCGGGGGGCTGAGTGCCAGCCGACGATCTTGATATGAGTGGATTGGGCTTTTTTGATCTCGGGGCGGAAGTCGGCGGCGTCAAAACCTCCAAGAACAATTCCGTCGGCACCTGCTTGAATGGCCTCACTCAAAGCTTTTTGAATTTTGGCGCGACTGCCCTGGCCATCACGGATGGTGATATTCCATTTCAAAACGCGGCCTGCAGATAGAAAACCTTCACTGACGGCAGCGGCGCCACCGTTCTTCATGTCTGAAGCAATAAAGATGATCTTGCGGCCTTCTTGCGCTTTCGGGCCTGAATCCGGGCCGCCCCAGTGGGGAACTTCCAAAGCGGAAGCCTGCCCAAAGGACAGTGGCAATAGCCACAACAAAGCTGTTAAGAAAAGATGTTTAAATGAGCTAAGCATTTTCTCCAGCATACAAGCAGGAAAAGAAAATAACCAATTCAATGAAATTACAATTTTATGATTTTTAGGACTCTCGTCTGCGGAACTGTTCGGCTTCGCGAATCTTTTCCGTCATGTTCTGCAGGCGATCGGTAAAGGACTTCAGCATGCACTCGGCCCAGGTGGGCAATTCTGACAGAAGTTGCTGGAACCCCTCTTCAGAAACCTTCACCAGTATAACGTCCGTAACGGCTTGGGCCGAAGCCGAACGCGGGCTTTTGGAAATCAGCGCGAACTCGCCAAAGGATTCGCCGTCCACGATGTCGCAAATGGGAATTCGTTTGCCCATTTGATCTTTCGTGAAGATGTTCACCACACCGCTTTCAACAATGTAAAAGTGATTTTCGATGTCGCCTTCAAAGAAGATGAAGTCACCGGGTTTATAAGTCTCTTTTACAATTGCGCTCTGTGCATCCATGCCAGAATTCCTTTTCGTAAGTCCTTAGATGATTTTATTCAGATCATGCACGTTTTTGACAAACGAAATCTTCTTGTCCTTGGAAAGCTTGACGTCCTCCAGGTGGCGTTTGTTTGAAAAAGGCATGACGAAATGTTTGAAGCCCAGCTTGTCGGCCTCTTTGATTCGTTGTTCAACAAAGGACACACCACGGACTTCGCCGGTCAGACCGATTTCGCCAAAATAACAAGTCTTGGCGTCAAGATCACGGCGGTGCTCGGTCGACAAGATCGCCGCCGCCACGGCCAGGTCCGAAGCCGGCTCCACCAGTTTTAAGCCGCCAACAACGTTGATAAAGATGTCGTTGTGGGCCAGGCGCACATCCAGGTGACGATCCAATACGGCCGTCAAAAGATGCAGACGGTTGATATCAATACCCAAAGCCGTGCGACGAGGCATCGCCATGGGACTGGAAAGTGTCAGCGCCTGAACTTCACACAGTAAAGGCCTTGTGCCCTCCATCGACGCAAACACGGCTGAACCAATCAACTGATCACCGCGTTCTTCCAGGAACAACTCGGAGGGATTGGAAACCTCTTCCAAGCCCTTGGAGTTCATCTGGAACACACCCAGTTCGTGAGCCGCGCCAAAACGGTTTTTCAAAGAACGCAGCAGGCGGAAGTTGTAAGAGATGTCGCCATCAAAGGACAACACGCAGTCCACCATGTGTTCCAAAACCTTGGGACCGGCGATATTGCCGTCTTTGGTGACGTGACCAATCAGGATCACAGTGATGCCATCGTGCTTGGCAAGGCCCATCAAGTGCCCGGCGCATTCACGAACCTGAGACACCGAGCCCGGTGCTGCCTGCAAATCAGGCAGGAACATCGTCTGAATGGAATCGACAACCAGAACATCCGGTTTTTTGAATCGGGCCATTTCCATCACGGCCGTCAGATTGCTTTCACAACCCACTTCAATCAAGGGCGAACGGATACCCAGGCGGTGAGCGCGGGATCCCGTCTGAGAGACACTTTCCTCGCCGGAGATATAAAGAACCTTGTGCTTGTTATTGGCTAAACCACCGGCCATTTGCAGCAAAAGGGTGGATTTCCCAATGCCCGGAGATCCCCCCAAAAGCACGAAACTTCCCTTGGCCAAACCGCCGCCCAGCACGCGATTGAGCTCTTCGAAACTTGTATCAAAACGATCCAATTTCACTTCTTCAAGTCTTTGGTCCAGCGTGACAGGCTTGGATCCGGTGCCTTCGCGATCGCCAGACCCTGTAGACCATCCTCGAGTTTTAACTTCCGGCATCTGCAGTTCTTCGACGTAAGAGTTCCACGCACCGCAGTCAGAGCATTTGCCCTCCCACCTTGGTCTTTGGGCCCCACAATTTTGACAGGTATAGATCGTTTTAGTTTTCGATTTTGCCATAGATATTCGGTATCATTATTAGATGACGGTTACAAGGACTGTACAACTTTTCGTATTGGAGTGGTGGACATGAAGGTCTCCCTGAAATGTATTGTGTTTTCTCTCTTGCTCGGTCCGGTGGCCGGCGCCCAAGTTACTAAAAATGACCTTGAGCCCTTTAAAAAGGCCCTGGATCAGTTCCGCGCAGCGAAATACGATCAGGCCATTCCCGCTCTTCAGGACATTCTGAAAGAAAAAACCTCACTGGAAGAATACGTGCGCTTCTATCTGGCGCAGTCTTATATGAAAACTTCCAAATGGGATGACGCCGAAGGGGAGCTTAAAAAAGTTCTGGATCTTTCCCCCAACGTGAAAATGTCCATCGAGGCGTCAAACCTGATGGGGCAGATCGCGCTTGAAAAGAAGAACTACAAACTGGCCAGCACGCAGTTTGTGAAACTGGAAAAAAGAACCCGCAACACCGAAGACTATCCGGATGTGATTTACAATCTGGCGGTGGCTGAAAAAGGCCTGAATCGCCACGGCCAAATGTGTAAGTGGCTGGTGAAATTGTACGAACGCTATCCGGCTTACCCGAAAGTGGCGGACTGGAGCGTGGACCTGGCCATCAATGAATTTGAAGGCAAACCGACAGACTGCAAAGTCACGCCGGAAGACTTCCGCACGCGCGTTCGTTACCTGCTATGGGCTGGTCTGGATCAAAAAGCCCAGGGTGAAATCAATATCATGAAATCCAAAGTGGCCAAGTCTGACAAGTACCTGGCTGACAAACTTCAGGCTCAGTTCTATCTGCAAGAGGGTGAAGTCACCAAGGCGGTCGAATTGCTGAAGCCTTACTATGACGCCAACAAAAGAAACTTCGATTTCCTGATTCTGTTTGCGTCTTCTGCCGCAAGAGCGGGGGAAGTGCAATTGGCGGTGGGTTCTTATTATTCCGCTTACAAGCTCAGCCCTAAATCCAAAACCGGTCGTCAGGCTTTGTATCAGTCCGCGTTCCTGTCTTATCAGTTCCAGGATTACGACGGGGCTGCCCGCCGTTTCCAGGAGTTCATGAAGGCGTATCCAAACTCCGGTTTGAACCGCGATGCCCAGTGGCACCTGGCTTGGTTGAAATATCTTAAAGGGGACTACCAGGGCGCTTACAAAGCTCTGGGGAATTTGAATGCGGCGAAAAAGAAAAACCGCAAAGCGTGGAAGTCCTTCCCGGAAGACCGCGTGACGTACTGGATGGCGATGAGCCTTTTCCGTCAGGGGAAAGTCGAGCAAGCCAAGGCCATGATGTCCTCTTTGGCGAAAGATCCTTTGCTGGGTTATTATTCTATTGCCGCCCAAAGTCGTCTGAAAAAAATGGAAGAGGTGAAAGTGCCTCGTTTGGCTGAATCCAGCCTGCCAACGCAGCCGCGTGTGATTTCCAGATTCTCCGCTGGCGAATTCCTGATGCCGTCTTCTTCTGACAGCTATCGTGGGGATGATTCTGAATCGGAAGAAACACTGGTTCTGACCCAGTATTCGGCAGATGACGAAAAAGGCGAGGAAGAAGAAGCAGAAGCTTCTGACAACCCGGATTTGAAATCCGTTGAAGTGGCCACTTCCGAGGATGAAGTTCCGGATGCCAGCGGCGAGAAGGTGACCACATTCTCAAACCCAGCCCTGATGAAGCGCTTTGAAAGAGCCCGCGACATGATGATCCTGGGTGAAAACGAATGGGCGCGCTGGGATCTTTATGACATCGAAAGAAAGACCTCCAACCGCGAATACCTGCGCACTTTGATGAGTGAATACAATACCGCAGGTCACTACAACCGTTCTTCTTACATCGCGCAGATTAATTTCGGCGGTCAAAGAGCGGCTCACGGTGTTGAAGGCATTCGCTATCTTTGGGAGTTTGCATACCCGCGTGCATATTCTGAGCATGTTGAAAAATACACCAAGAAATTCTCTGTGCCAGAAGAACTGGTATGGGGAATCATGCGTGCAGAAACTCATTACCGTCGCGATGCGATTTCTCCGGTGGGGGCGTTGGGTCTGATGCAGGTCATGCCGTTCACCGGGCACAAAGTGGCGACGCTTTTGGGTGAAAAAGAATTCAAAGCGCCTTTGTTGCTGCAGCCAGAAACATCGGTGAAGATCGGCAGCCGCTATCTGAAACGTCTGATGGATCGCTTTGAAAATACGATTCCGTTGGTGGCCGCAGGTTACAACGCCGGTCCGCACCGCGTGAAAAACTGGTTGTCGTCTTTCGGTAACCTGGAAACAGATGAGTTCATTGAACACATCCCTTTCCTGGAAACACGCAACTATGTGAAACGTGTGGTTTCAAACGCTTATATTTATTCACAATTGTACGGCAACAAAAAAGATCTTTTCCCATACATGGCAGGCGCGGTTCCGGTGAAATTCCAGGCCGAGCTGGCGGGGAAAGAAAACTGGGATGACATTTGATAGACAACGCGTTTCGGTTCGTCTTTAAAAAAACAGTGGAAATGACAGCGTCGCTAGGGGTCCTAGCGGCGTTGACGTTTGTGCTGTTGAAAGCTCTTCCGGGCGGTCCTTTTGATGAAGAGACGGCCTTAAATCCCGTGGTGCGCGAAAAGCTGGCGCAACACTGGGGGCTGGAGCAAAGCCTTCCTTCCCAAATAGGGAACTATCTTCTGTCCGTCGTGCAAGGGGACCTGGGTGTGTCGATGTCCAAACCCGATCGCACGGTGGTGGACATCATCGGCCAGGGCCTGGGTAACACCCTGACTTTAAATGCCATCGCGCTGGGTGTGATTCTGGTGGGCGCTTTCGTGATCGCGGTGGCCGCGACTCGTTTCCGCGAAACCTGGTTTGAAAATCTGGTCGATCAGACCGTGATCGCATTCTTGTCCTTACCCAGCCTGTTCTGGGGGCCTTTGTTGATATACGCTTTTGGTTTTTACTGGAACCTTTTGCCCGTGGCCTTTTTGTCGTCGCCCGTGCACTACATTCTGCCGGTGGTGACTTTAAGTGTGCGCCCGCTGGCTTCACTGATTCGCTTGCTTAAAAATTCACTGAATGAAAATCTGAATCAAGACTATGCCCGCACCGCCAAAGCCAAAGGTGTCGGGGTGTGGGGTGTCTTATTCCGTCATGTCCTTAAAAATTCGCTGATTCCTTTTTTAAGCTACGTAGGCCCTTTGACTGTGTCCTTACTGTCAGGCTCTTTCCTGGTGGAAGTTCTGTTCGCGGTGCCGGGTTTGGGCAGTGAATTCATTGCGGCCCTGAACGATCGTGATTACACGTTGATCGTGGGCCTTACGTTGTTCTATGGAAGTCTTTTGATTGTGGTGAATTCGTTTATTGATGTGTTGCTGAAGTTGGCGGATCCACGCCTGCAGGAGCGCGCATGAAAAAGGTGCTTTTGGTTTTTGCCACTTTGTTCCTTTCCACTCTGGTGCTGGCCACGGTTTTTTATCCGTGGGTGTTAAATAGCTCGGGGCTTGAACAAAATGTCGAAAGCATTCTTTTGCCGCCCGGATCAGAACACTGGTTCGGCACCGACACCTTGGGAAGGGATCTGTTTGCCCGGGTGTTGATGGGTGGGCGCATTTCGCTTTTGGTGGGCCTGGTGGGATCATTCCTGGCCTTTATGATCGGCTTTATTTATGGAGCCATTGCCGGATGGTCTGAAGGGATCGTCGATCGTATCTTGATGCGTTTTTGTGACATCCTGATGGCGGTGCCAAGCTTCATTCTGGTGTCGGTGATGTGTCTAAGTCTGCAGTTGCTGCTGCCGTTTGAAGATCCGTTGAGCCGGGCTTTGCTTGGCTTGTGCATCAGTATTGCGATCACGCATTGGATGAGTCTTGCGCGCGTCACCCGCGGGATGGTTTTGGAAATCAAACGCAAACCCTATGTGGAAGCGGCAATTTCACTGGGTGGCAGTCGCGTGCATGTGATGCTTCGCCATGTGCTTCCGAATATGCTGGGAACACTGCTGATACTGGTGGCGATGCAGATTCCGACCAATATCTTGTATGAAAGTTTCATGAGCTTTATCGGCCTGGGGATTCATCCCCCTTACACCAGTTGGGGCATCTTGGTGCGCGAAGGGTGGAAGACTCTTTCAAGCTTCCCGCATCTGATTCTATATCCAAGCCTGATCTTGTTCCTGACCGTCTGGAGCTTCCACATCATCTTGGATCATCTACGCACCAAATACCGCATTTAAGCTATAGGTTTTTGGGCGGTTGCCAGCCGCCGAATGTTGTTTCCAGGAATTCCGCACATGCCAGTGTCAGATGGTCCTTCATGTAAGGACCGACGACTTGAACTCCCAATGGGATACCGTCTTCGTTCAGGCCCGTTGGAACTGAAGTCGCTGGATGGCCCAGCGTCGTAAAGATCGCCGTGTAGATAAAGTCAAACGGGGACCACAGCGGAGCTCGGTGTTTTGGGGCCACCCGAGGGTGCGGAGGCAGAATCAAAATGCCGTCAGCGCCCAGTTTTTCATCCAGGTCGGATTTCATTTTGGCCAAGGCCTGCATTTCTTCAGTGAAGTCTTTTTTGCGGGTGTCAAAAATTTCAGCCAGCGACACCAGCAGATTTGGCAGGGTGTAATTTCCTTTACCGAAAGTCAGTTGCAGGATTTCTTTCCCGATCGAAAGGTGCTGGGTGGGGCCCATCAGGGTTTCATACAAGTTTCTGTTCTTCGAGTTTTTCACCGCCGCAAACCACAGTTCTGCCGAGCGGACAAAGAATCTTGGATCCAGTTCTTCAACGTGGGCGCCCAGTTCTTCAAACAGCTTTCCGCAGTTTTTCACCACTTGCACCAGTTCATCATCGGTTCCGCGCGCGCGGTGGAAGACGGGGTTCGGACAGATCAAAACCTTGCGGCCTTTCCATTCCTGGGACAGTTCTTCCATGGCTGGATTTTTCAGCGTGTGTTGATCGATGTCGTCAGATCCCATCAGGATCTTCATCATCGGCGCCAGATCCGCGGCTTTACGGGTCATCGGCCCCATGGAGGTGTACGGATACTTCTGATCCAGCAACAGCGTGCGGAAGTCATTTTGTTCAAACGGGAAGTGGCCCGTCAGTGGCAACAAATAGCGAGACGGCTTGTGACCAAAGACCCCGCAGAACGACGCCGGCATTCGGATGCTGCCGCCGATATCACTGCCAAGACCCAGCGGAGAAGCGCCCGCGCCGATCAAAGCACCTTCACCACCGCTGCTGCCGCCGCAAGTGCGGCCCAGATCATAGGGGTTGCTGGTGCGGCCATAAACCGGGTTGAAACACTCAAACCAGAATCCCAGTTCCGGCACATTGGTGGTGCCCATCGGGATGGCACCGGCTTTTTTCATTCGAGCAACAACGGTGGCGTCCCAGTCCATCACGTCATTCTTGTGATGGATGCTGCCCCCGGTGCGTTTCATGCCCTGGTAAGAGAACATTTCTTTGACGGTGAACGGGACACCAAACAGCGGCGGAAGATCGGAATTGTTCTTCGCCAAAATTTCTGTCTGTTCGTGCGCCAATTTTCTGGCACGGACGAAGTCGTCTTCGACCATGGCGTTCAAAGAAGGGTTCACCTGCTCAATGCGGGTGATGTGTGCTTCCAGAACTTCGGAAGGGGACACTTCTTTGTTTTGTACTTTTTTATGCAGATCCAAAGCAGATAAAGTCAGTAATTCATTCATACAAAATAAAAAAGGGGCTTTGCGGCCCCTTTTTCCCTTCTTAAGAAGAAATTAAACGTTGAACTTGAAGAACAAAACGTCGCCGTCTTTCACAACGTACTCTTTGCCCTCGATGCGGTATTTACCAGCATCTTTGATCGCTTGTTCAGATTTGTACTTGAACAAGTCTTCACAGTGGTAAGTTTCAGCTTTGATGAAACCACGCTCAAAGTCCGAGTGGATCACACCCGCCGCTTGAGGAGCTTTCGTGTTGGCACGAATCGTCCAGGCACGCACTTCCGTCACACCGGCAGTGAAGTAAGTCTGAAGTCCCAAAAGTGTGTAAGCTTCGCGGATCAGACGGTTCAAGCCTGGCTCTTCAGCGCCCAGTGCATCCAGGAAGTCCTTGCGTTCTTCTGGTGGCAACAAAGCAATCTCAGCTTCCATCGCAGAACAGATCAGGATGGTTTTGTTGTTTTCTTCAGCGGCGCGGGCCTCAACAGCCTTTGTCCAGTCATTGCCACCGGCTGCGAAGTCAGCGTCGTTGACGTTCATCGCGTAAAGAACCGGCTTGGCAGTCAGCAGGTGCATCTCTTTCAAAGCACCTTGCTCCATTTCGTCCAAAGTCACAGAGCGGGCAGGAAGACCTTTACCCAAAGCCTCTTTGATTTTTTTGGCAACTTCGACATCCAGTTTCAGCTTTTTGTCGGTGGAGTTTTTCGCCTGTTTTTCAGTGCGCTGAAGGCGCTTTTCAACAGAGTCCAAATCTGCCAGCAACAACTCGGTGTTGATGATTTCGATGTCACGGATAGGCTCCACAGAACCCGCCACGTGAATGATATTTGGGTCGTCAAAACAACGAACCACGTGAACGATCGCGTCTGTTTGACGGATGTGGGACAGGAACTGATTTCCCAAACCTTCACCCTGGGACGCACCTTTTACGATACCCGCGATATCCACGAACTCCATAGTTGTTGGAACAACTTTCTGAGGTTTGATGAATTCAGTGATTTTATCCATGCGAGGATCCGGAACTGTCACCACGCCCACGTTCGGGTCGATAGTACAGAATGGATAGTTGGCCGCCTCAGCCTTGGCAGATGTCAGAGCATTGAAAAGCGTGCTCTTACCCACGTTCGGAAGACCTACGATACCGACTTGAAGTGCCATTGAAAACTCCTTGCGAAATGACGGCTCAATCTAGCCTAAGTGTTGAATTTTGTCGAAGCTTTTTGAATTCCATCCAGGATGATGCTTTCTACAGCATCGCCGGCTTTATTCAGGAAATCCGGCATTTGCGCGAACTCTTCCTTGGTGAATTTACCCAGGACGTAATCAGGTACCGGGATGTTCGGGTTGGCCGGACGCCCCACGCCCAAACGCAGGCGCGTGTAGTCCATCGAGCCCAGCAGGCCTGAAACGCTTTTAATGCCGTTATGGCCGCCGTGACCGCGGTTTTTCTGGATTTTCATTTGTGCAAACGGCTGGTCAATTTCATCGTGAATGACGATCAGGCGTTCCAGAGGGATTTTATAAAAGCCCATCAGGGGCTGTACGGATTCGCCGGAAAGATTCATGTACGTCTGTGGTTTGCAGAAAATCACCGGGTGGTCTTTGATTTTCGCCTGAGCGATTTCGGCCTTGAATTGATTTTTGATCGGGGGATTCCCCAGGCCTTCCATCAGATAGTCCACAGCCATAAAGCCGATGTTATGACGGGTTAGTTTATATTCACCACCCGGATTGCCAAGACCAACAATCAACCACATTTTTCCTCCATAACGGCCGATGAAAAAGGCCCATCCGACTGCGTTGTCGGGCGGCCTTCTCGCTCCGACGTGCTGGGAGCACGCCTGCGCTGCGAGGGCCTACTCCGCCTTGCGGCTGAACCTTTTTGATCAGCCTTTAAAGTGGGGGTAGGGCAAAAAAAGAGGCAGCTCTGGTGAGCTGCCTCTTTGGAATTCAAATCTTTGCTGGAAATTACTTTTTCGCAGCAGGAGCTTTTGCAGCAGCAGGTGCAGCAGCAGCAGGAGCCGCGGCAGCAGCTGGAGTAGCAGCAACTTCTTCTTCTTGAGCGTTAACAACTGCAACAGTTTGTTCTGCGCCAGTGATCATTTTCACGGAGCCGCCAACTTTGATGTCGGATACGTGAAGAGCGTCACCAACTGCCAAGTTAGAGATGTCAGCAGTGAAGAACTCAGGGATTTCAGTTGGCAAGCACTCAACCTCAACGGAACGAAGAACAACGTTCAACAGACCGCCTTCAGAAAGACCGATAGCTTTACCTTCAAGACGTACTTCAACGTTAACGCGAACCGCTTTTTTCAGATCCAAAGCGAAGAAGTCAACGTGTTGAGGACGACGAGTCAGTGGGTGTACGTCTACGGATTTGATCAGAACTACGATGCCATTTGCAGTTTTGTCAGTGGATTTCAAGTTGAAAAGAGCATTCTCGTAAGCGCGAGTGTTGTACTTAACGATTTCTTTTTCACCAACGGAAACGTTCGTTGGAGTTACAGCTCCGTAGATAACAGCAGGAACGTTACGGCTAGTGCGCAGGCCACGGCTGTTGTGTTTACCAGTTTCACGAGGTTCAACTGTAAGGTCGATTCTTGTTTTCATGTATTTATCCTTCTAGTCCAATAGAGGAAGTTAATAATATCCACCCGAAGGTGGGTTAGTTAGTCAAACAATGAACTGACGGAGTCATTTCCGTGGATTCGTTTCATGGCTTCGGCCAGGACCGGAGCTACTGAAACCACTTCGATTTTTCCGCAGTTTTTCGCCGCTTCAGACAGCGGGATCGTGTCGGTGACCCATACTTTTTCAATAGGGCTTTCCTTCAGGCGATTGATCGCAGGACCTGACAAAACAGGGTGGGTTGCAACGGCGAACACACGTTTTGCCCCATTCTTATACAGGCTGTCAACTGCTTGTGTAAGAGTTCCCGCCGTATCGATCATATCGTCCACAATGACGGCCGTTTTGCCAGTCACATCCCCGATCAGGTGCAGGGCTTTAGCCTCATTAGGGCCGGAACGGCGTTTATCGATGATCGCCATGGAGGACTCAATTCTCTTGGCAAAGGCACGGGTTCTTTCGACCCCGCCGGCGTCTGGACTCACCGCAACAAACTCAGAGCCCTGGCCGTAGGCATCCCGCCAAGCGCGAGCCAAAGTCGGAATTGCGAACAAATGGTCCACCGGAACATTGAAGAAGCCTTGGATTTGGGCGGCGTGCAGGTCCACGGACACCACACGGTCGGCGCCGGCCGTCGTGATCAGGTCCGCCATCAATTTGGCCGAAATAGGGGCGCGCGGGGCCACTTTTCGATCCTGGCGGGCATAACCGTAATAAGGGATCACGGCGGTGATGGAGGCGGCGGAGGCCCGGCGAAGGGCATCGAGCATCACAAACAGCTCCATGTAGTTTTGATTTACAGGAGGGCAGGTGCTTTGGACAACAAACACGTGTTGCCCGCGGACGCTCTCATGTATTTCGACTTGGATTTCACCGTCAGCAAAACTGCTGACTTCACAGTATCCGAGCTCAACTCCAGCGGCTTCGGCTACTTTCTTGGCTAATGTGGGATTGGCATTGGCTGAAAAGATTTTTAGGCCCTTCATCACTCGTAGTCTCCTGAGTTAAAAGTGCGTTTAAAGGAAGCTAGCAAGGGGCCCTCTTTTTGTCCAACGAAAAGGGGGTCTTTTTTGACCCCCTTTGGCGAGCAAAACACCTAGATTTCCCCTCTGGATTTCTGTTTTACGCGGACTCGCAGTCCTTGAGTGATTTTCTTCCATTTCTGGCGCTCCTCGCGAGCTTTTTCGGGGTCGGTTTTGCGCTCAAAATAGCGCAGTTCCCGCTCCAGATTTTGAAAACTTTCCCAACGTTCCGCTTCCAGCTCTCCCGATTCCAGGGCGGCTTGGACGGCACAGCCTGGTTCGGTCTGATGCTGGCAGTCCGTAAACCGGCAACGGGTGGCCAGTTCCAGAATATCGTCAAAGAGGTTTTCAAAGCCCTCCCGGTGATCCAAAAGCCCCAGTTCCCGCATGCCCGGCGTGTCCATCAAAAGGGCGCCAGAGGGAAGCTGATACAAGGACCTTGAAGTGGTCGTGTGTTTACCTTTGTCGTCGTCCTCGCGGATGCTTTGGGTTTTGATCTGCTCTTTTTCCAAAAGCAGATTTCCCAAAGTCGATTTTCCAACCCCCGAAGACCCCAAAAGCACCACGGTCTTTCCGGGCAGCAGGTGAGTCTTCAGCGGCTCCAGGGTTTGCGGATCCAAAGCACTCACGGCATGCACCGGAACCGCCGGGTGGCGGTCTTCCACTTCGGCGATGAGGCCTTTAAGGTCTTCGGCCAAATCCGCCTTGGTCAGAACGATGACCGGCGAGGCGTTGGATTCCCAGGCAAGGCTCATATAGCGATCCAGGCGTTTCAGGTTGAAATCCTGATTGGCCGACACGGTCACAAAAATCACATCCACGTTGGCGGCCACGATCTGGGCCCGGGCCCCGCTGCCGGGTTCCTTGCGGTAAAAGCAGCTTTGGCGCGAAAGGACTTCGTGAATGACCGCGTGCTCGTCATTGGAGTGCAGTTCGCAAATCACCCAGTCACCCACGCCGGGGTATTCCAGGTTCAGATCCGAATGTTCATAGCGAAATTTTCCAGAAAGCTGGGCCAGAGCTTTGCCTTCGTGATCGTTTTTAAAGAACACCACGCGGTACATTTCGCGTTCTTGATTAATAATACGTCCAACGACCTCGTGCGATTTAAGCGGTCGAAGTTCGATTTGCGCCTGTAAAAGCGCGTTCCATCCCCAAGCGGGAAGGATTGATGAAGTAGTCACGGATAACTCCATTGAATAAAATTAAAATTCAGGAGCTCTCTTGGCGAACTTAAGTTTTAAAAATGAAAAAACTAGAAAGACGCAAGGAGAGCGGCTTTAGCGATAAGAGATTTTACAATCATAGGCCCTCCTTGTTGGGTGTGTTTGATAAAGTATGGACCGATTTTAAGCCTGATGCAATGGCAAAGACAAGTTTAAGAGTAACCCAAAACGTCACTGGCCCGAAAAACTGTGAAAAAGTTGAGCTGTGGCAGTCACTTAAGCCACAGCTCGGAGCGAGCCGAAAGACATCTCTAAAGCCCTGTAGTCCAATTTATCGCTACTTGGGAGGGGCTGGTATGCAGAGGCCCGAATGCTGCAAGATCTCACTTTGTAAACAAAGCCATTTTAAATAAACAAGCATTCGGCGAAGGCCAAATGAATAAAGGAGTATATTATGAAAAAGATGTCTGCAATTGCCACGGCAGTTCTTGCTATTTCTACTTTTTCCACAGCGGCTCACGCGGTGACTGAGCTTGCCTGCAGCTATGAGTATAAAAACGTCGGTCAGTATCTGAAAATCGACCACAGAGTGGGTCGCGATGGTAAACTTTATCCATTTATGCGTCACAAAGAAGATAAATCAGGTGATTCTAAATTGAAATTTGGAACCGATGAAATCCAATTCAGCGTTTCCGGCAATGACAAACGTATGCAAAACTGGATTTACGTTGAAGCGTACAGCGACATCGCAGAACGCACCTTCCAGTTGGACCTGAAAAACGAGACCATCACGATCATCAAAGGTGGACGAGTTATTTTGAATAAGAGTCCGCTGTCCTGCACTCTTACAATGGGTGGCGAATAGTTTCTGGAAAGCTATTGAATGCCTTGAAGAAGTTCCCACGAGAAGTCGTGGGAACTTTTTTTTATGGGTTTACGGTCTGAAGCTTTTCCAGGAAGGCTTTTAAAGCCATCGCTCTATGGGAAAGCAGGCTTTTATAGCCTGTGCCCAGTTCTGCCAGGGTCTGAGTCTGGCCTTCCGGGATGAACACTGGATCGTAACCAAAGCCGTGCAAGCCGGCAGGCTTTTGTGCGATCGTGCCTTTCATCTCGCCATTGAACACCCATTCTTCACCCGTCGGAGTGTAAACCACCGTCGTGCAAACGAATTTTGCATTCTTGTTCGGCATTGGTTTTAGCGTGATCATTTTCAAAAGCTTGGAAACGTTTTCGCTGTCAGAAGCCTTCGGTCCCGCATAACGAGCCGAATGAATTCCTGGCAAGCCGTTCAGACCTTCAACAACCAAACCCGCATCCTCACCCAGCACCCAGACATTGTTTTTCACCGCACGCAAAGTTTTGGCTTTGATGCGCGCGTTGTCTTCAAATGTTTTTCCGTCTTCTGGACGGGGAGTGAAGGAGGGGATGTCGCCTTGTGAAAAGACCTTCAAGTCCGGCAGCTCACGCAGCAGTTGTTTGTATTCAGCCAGTTTTCCTTTGTTTCCGGTGGCAATCCAAAGTTCCATTTATGCTCCTGCGATCTTATAGATTTCACCCATCACTGCGGCTTGGTGAATGAAAAGTTCACGGCAGCCTTTTTCAGCCACATCCATCATCTTGAACAACTGATCGCGGGTGAAGGGAACGTGTTCGGCGGTACCTTGAACTTCCACGAATTGGCCCTTGTCCGTCATGACAAAGTTCATGTCAGTGCCGATTGCAGAATCTTCGTCATAGTTCAGATCCAGCAGGATGTTGCCTTCATGCAGGCCCACACTGATCGCGGATACATAGTTGATCAACGGCAACGTTTTGATTTCGCTGACGGCATGCAGTTTTTTAAGCGCCAGGGCCAGCGCCACAAAGCCGCCGGTCACCGAAGCCGTGCGTGTGCCGCCATCGGCATTCAACACGTCACAGTCGATGATGATTTGTTTTTCACCCAGTTGTTTTAGGTCCACCGCCGCACGCAAAGAGCGTCCAATCAGGCGCGAGATTTCTTGAGTGCGCCCCCCAGTCATGGATTTGTCACGACGGATGCGCGTGTGAGTCGATCTTGGCAGCATGCCGTATTCCGCCGTGATCCAGCCAGCTCCGGTGCCCAGCAACCAGCTTGGGGCTTTAGATTCATAAGTCGCCGTGCAAAGAACTTTGGTGCGACCAAATTCCACGATGGCAGAGCCTTCAGCGTACTCGGATACATTTGGGGTGATTTTAATATTTCGAAGTTGATCAAACAGACGGCCGTCAGCACGCATAGAAAGCTCCAGTAAGGCCGGGTAAGAGGTGGCCTTTTTTCAGTCTTAGTTTTGGGGTGATTAAAACGATTAAAACAAACTAATTTAAGGATTTTGCGGTGTGGTTGTCCATCTTTTCTTTGTAGGACTGGAGGGCGGTGTAGATTTTTTGGGCAAGATCGTTTTGATATTCTGCGCTGACCAGCTTTTTGGCTTCACGCGGGTTGGTCAAAAAGCCGATTTCAATCAAAACCGAAGGCATTGTCGTTTTTGAGATCACATAGAATGGGGCCTGTTTGATCGTGGCTTGAGCCGCGTTATTGTCCGTGCCCCACACCTGCGTCAGGGTTTGTGTCAGGCGCAGGCTGCTGCTGAGACGGTTTTGACGATGCAGGTCTTCCACAATCGCTGCCACGTCGCCTTTTTTGGAAAGCTCGTCGCCTCCAGAGATGTCATGCAGCTCGCGGCTGTTAAGAACCATCTGATTTTCCTGGCTGGCTAAAAACAGTGCATCTTCATCGGGTGGCAGATTGTTTTGGAAGAAGAACTCAACACCCTTGGCGCGCTGATCGGAAGCGGCATTGGCGTGCAAACTGACGAACAAGTCCGCCTTGGATCCTTCGGCCATTTTCACACGCTCAGGCAAAGACAGATTGCGATCACTTGTGCGCGTCATGGTGACTTTGAACTTTTCATCTTTGGCTAATAAAGTCTGCAGCTTTTGTGCGACTTTCAAAACCAGTTCCGCTTCTTTCGCTCCGCCATACACCGCTCCCGTATCAACACCACCATGGCCGGGATCCAGCATAATGTGCAGAGCAAACGCAGAAGGGGAGCAAAGAATAAGCAAAGCACCAAGGCTTTGTTTCAGAAACGGAAAGTTCATGCAGTCAGAATAAGAAAGAAGTCTTGGGTGTGTCGAGTCCAGACGGGCTTGGCCCAGGAACCTAGCCGTGGGTCAAGTGCGGGGACCTGCGCCAGCACAGGTCCCAAAAGAAATTACTGCAGACAAAGTGTGGGAGCGACTTTAACCGGAGCAGGAAGTGCCGGCAGTTCTGCCTCGGTGATAGGAGTGTACTTGTCAGCGTCGGCGAAGTCCGTCTGGCGCAACTCTTCCGTGGTTCCGTCATCCGGGCCGTTGGCAATGAATAGGGTGCTGTTTTGAACTTTCAAAGTCGAATAGCGATCCGTGCAACTGATGAAAGAGTGGAACTCCTGAGTCAGCGGGCTTTCGGCGACAACCGTGCCTAAGGTGATTGTGCCATCATCCTGGATTTGCAGGACAACCACGGAAGGGCATTTGGAGCTGCCGCTGCCAGAGCAGGGCAATAAACTGGACGATAGACTCAGATTTTGAGCTCATATTGAGACGGAGATAAGGAAAAATTCTTGGCAGAAGGTCGTGGTTTGCCGTGGGCAGAAACTCCCACAAAGATGCGTTTATATGACGAAAGCTTCCGCCAATTGTCGTTTTCTGTCAAAAACCTCGACATAGGATTTGGGTCGGCTGTGAGTTTAATCGGATCTGACGAACAAGTAGGCATGGCACCTGCGTTGCTTTAGTACAAGTCAACCCCCCATGGCGGCCAGGACCCCTCCCCCTCCCCCCCAATCCTGGTCGCTTTTTTTTTGCCTAAAATCCCTATATCCTAGTTGCTATTGAACATCGATGATTCATCGAAGGAGATTTTCAATGCAGGTAAAACCACTAGGGACACTTCTTTTGGCAGCTCTTATGACCGGCACCATGCCATTGGCGGCGTACGCGCAAGTCGACAGCTCACAGATTGAAGCCGAAGAGGCCACCGCGGATGCCGAAGCGGCCAAGGCCGAAGCCAACGAAGCAAAAAAGCGCGCGGAAGAAGATCGCAAACGCCGGGATAAAATCCGTGCAGAGTCCCAGGCGGCCATCAACAAGGCCCGCTCATTGGAAAATGACGCCAAAAAAGAACAGGCTGATTCCGAGCGTGAATCTGCAAAACTAAAAGCTGAAACCAACGAACATGACAGAGCTCAAAAGGCCGCTGAAAAAGAGCAGGCCGCGGCTCAGGTGCGCATCAAAGCCGCCCAGGAAAAAACGCAAAAAGCCATTCAGGTTCGTGACGAAGCTCAAAACAAACGCAAGCAGGCTGAAAAGCAGGCCGACGATTTGCGTGATCAGGCAAAAGATCAGGAAAAGCAGGCCAACTCTGCCACAGAAGCAGGCTTAAGCGCGACGAAAGAAGCCGAAGCGGCAAAGAACGAAACCCTGAAGGCGGAACAGAATCTTTCCAAAGCCAAACTGCTGACGCAAAAAGCGGTGGCTGAAGCCAAGGCCCGAGAAGCCAAAGCCAAGCAGGAGATCGCCCGTGCCGAAGCGGATCGCGCGCGTGCAGAAGCCGAAATGTCCCGCTTGAAGGCTCAGGATGAACAGTCCAAAGCGATGATTGAAAAAGTGGAAGGCGAGTTGAAAGCGGCGCTGGACGCTTCGAAAAAAGCCAAAGAAGAGGCTGAATCCGAGCGCAAAAAGGTGACTGAAACCAAGTCGCAGGAAGAAAAGCTGAAACAACAAGCCGCCAAAGCCCGTCAAGAGCTTGAAAGCAACCGTAACAACCTTCGTAAAGAGCAGGCGACTGCGAACCTTGAAATTGCCCGTTCGAAAAAAGCCATCGCTGAATACGAATCTGAAGTGGCGAAGTCTGAAAGCGAATTGAAACGTCTGACTGAAGAAACCGAGAAGGCAAAAAAAGAGCGTGAAAAGCTTGAAAGCCGCCTGGATTCAGCAAAAAACGAAGCCGAAGAAATCCGCATCAAAGTGGCGACAGCCAAAGCCAACTTCGAAGCTGAAGAGTCCCGTCTGGAAGCCGTTAAAATCCGCCTGGATGCCGGCTTGAAGGCAAAGAAGAAGAAATAGGTTCTTCTTGGTCTTTAAAACAAAAAACCCACAAACCTGAAGTTTGTGGGTTTTTTTATTTCATTTTGTTCAGGAAGCGGAAGTAGCGCTCTGGCTGGATGTCCACCGACATCAGGTTGCCGCGGCTGTCGTGAACCTCAGGGAAGGAAAACTTCCACTGCCCTTCGTACAGATAAAAATTGATGCCGATAGTGAACTGCACCTGGGTCTCTTCACCCGTGGCTTCGGAATAGTAGGGCACAAAGAAGCTTCGCATGCGTGTTTGCGGCGGCAGGAAGCCATCCACCATGTTGATCTGATCCACGAAGGCTTTGGGGGCGTCGTGAATCATGATCTTGGGGTTTTTCAGCTTGGAAGACCAGTTCACAAAGGCACGGACCCCTAAAGAGTTGATCCCGCGCAATTGTTCCAGGTGCAGGTGCAGATCCAGGGCTGCCGGGATCGCCAGTTCAGTTAAAGCCTTTTCGTCATTTTCAAGCAGGCCAGCCAGGCTGACACGAGCCAGGTTTTGGTCTTTTAAAATAACGTGGTCGACTTTTACGGACATGGTTTCTTGGGCTCCTTATCTTACCGTGGTCACCTGGCTATAAACCGTCTGAGTCGGGTAAGCAAAACTGACTTTCATATCGGCAGCGATCTTCAAAATCTCAATGAAGATTCTTTGCTGATGTTGCAACTCTTCCGGTCCAGTGTACACCTTCAAATGGAAATTGACGAGAACATCCAGGGATGAGGCATTGTAATTATTAAAGTGGACTGTCACGGTGTCCGCAATAACCTTTTCGTCTGACTTGATATAATATCTAACGCGGTCGCAGAAAGCCTCGATGGTCTCGGGCGCTGTTTCGTACACCAAGCCGAGCACCTGACGAACGCGGCGGGCAGGACGAACACCCATATTGTCGACCGTTTCTTTAGCCATCATAGCATTCGGAATAGTGATCAAAGAGTTGTAGAACGTGCGGACGCGGGTAGAACGGAAGCCGATCTCTTCAACCGTGCCCTCCATATCCTTGATCTTCACCCAGTCGCCTACCTGAAACGGGCGATCAAACAAGATGGTGATTGAACCAAACAAATTGGCGGCGGTGTCCTGAGCCGCCAACGCCAGGGCCAAGCCCCCCAAACCCAGACCGGCCAGCAAGGACATTACATTGAGTCCAAAGCTTTGCAGCACAATCAGGAAACCCATCACCACGACAAAGATCTTTAATGCTTTCGAGGCAAACGGCACCAACTGGTCATCAAAAGTGCTCGGGGTTTTTGAAGTATAGTCGGCGAGCACGGAGCACGCCGCATCCACCGCATAATAAACCAAGCGGATAATGAAGATGGCAATCAGACCGCGCAGAAAATGGTCATAGTAGCTGGCAAACTTGCCAGTCAGCTCGGCCGCGTCGCCCGCCGCAAACCACAAAAGGATCACCAGGATCCACGCCATCGGACGGTCCGTGTCGGTTCTTAGGAAATACCCCCAGAACGTGTTTGGATACTTTTTGGTGATCGGGTTGTGTTTTTTAAGTTCTTTAAGGATCAGGTGAAACACCGGGCGGATCACAAAGATCCCCGCTGCAAACGCCAGCGCCAGGAAGGCCCACTTCCAGTTGGGCATCACAAAGGTTGTGGATTTCAGAACCTCGGTCAGCTCCGGAGTGAACCACTGGGATTCTTCAAACAAAAACTTTTCCATGGAAGAAAGCTCTTTCATATTACACCATCTGCAAGTCATGCCCTGTATAGAGCAAAATCAAAATCACCAAACCCAGAACAATTCGGTAGTAACCAAAGCCCCGGAACCCATAGCGCGACACTATACCGATAAAGAACTTGATCGCAACCATCGCCACAACAAAGGCCACAGCGCAGCCCACCAGCAGCAAATTGATTTGTGCGGGCTCAATCGTCTTATAGATCTTTAACAGTTTGTACAGCGTGGCTGCGGCCATTGTCGGAACCGCCAGGAAAAATGAAAACTCCGCTGCTTCTTTTTTGTTCATGCCAAGTGTCAATCCGCCCATGATGGTCGCACCAGAACGCGAAACACCCGGGATCATCGCGATGGCTTGGAACAGTCCGAGCTTCACCGAATCTTTGTATGTCAGATCATCGGTTTTTCGGCCCATCATTGTCAGGTGAGCAAATGCCTTGTCCGCCCAAATCAGGATTGCACCACCGATAATCAGCGACCAGGCAACCACTTGCACGCTGCCCATCAGGTGTTCCACCAGATCCTTCACCACGAAACCGATGATTGCCGTTGGCAGGAACGCCACAAACAGCTTGCGATAGAATCCCCAATGAGGAAGGAAGCGTTTCCAATACAAAACCAGCACCGACATAATCGCACCAAACTGGATGATGACTTCGAAAGCCTTTGTGAAAGAGCTGTCTTCGATGCCCATCATAGAGCTGGCAATAATCATATGACCCGTGGAAGAAATGGGCAGGAACTCGGTGATCCCCTCGACAATGCCAAGGATGATCGCGTGCAGATAACTCATAGATGAACCCTCTTTCGCTGCAAAAAAACAGTCGCGAACATCATTGAAAAGAACGCCGGTGGGTTCAATATTCGATGGGTTGTGTCAAAAAATTTAAGATTTGTTTAAGATTTTTGTATTCAATGCTTAAGAAAGGTGAATATTATTTTTTCACCACGGAGGGGGTTTAATTATGAAACGTGCATTACTAGTTGGTGCGGTTCTGTTTGGTTCTCAGGCGTTCGCTGGCGAATACCTGGTGAAATATTCGAACACTCGCGCTTTCAACATGCTGAATACAATGACGACATCTAAGGTGTCCACGATCCAAATGATGGATCACAACGACACTGCTAGCTTGGTGTTGGTTGATGTGAACAAGAAACACGAAGCTCAGGCTTTGGCTTCTTTGTTGTCTCAACCAGGCGTTGAGTACATCGTTCCTAACTTCAAAATCAGAGCTTTCACAGCGCCAGTTGACGCTGCTGCTTTGAAAGAGCAATGGGCTATCGCGAAAGTTCAAGCTGAAAAAGCTTGGCAGCGCGCTGGTAACAAAGGCTCCAAAAACGTGATCGTTGCGGTTATCGATACTGGTGTTGATTATACTCACCCGGCATTGGCTCCGAACATGATCACTGGTTATGACTTCCGCGACAACGACGCTGATCCAATGGATCTGACGGGCTTCCAAAACCCAGGTCACGGTACACACTGTGCGGGTGCGGTTGGTGCGACGGGTCTGATTGACGGTGGTATCGTAGGTCTTTCTCCTGAAGTTTCCATGATGCCTTTGCGCTTCCTGGGTGCTGACGGTTCCGGTGACCTGAACAACGCGATCAAGTCTATCGACTACGCTGTTGAAAAAGGCGCTCAGATCATTTCTGCATCTTGGGGTGCGGCAGTTCCTCGTTCTCAAGCAGCTCCGCTTCTTGAGGCAGTAAAACGTGCTGACGACAAAGGTGTTATCTTCATCGCAGCTGCTGCGAATGACGGTAAAAACAACGATAAAACTGAAATGTTCCCGGCGAACAACGGTTACCCAAATTCCATCACAGTAGCGGCTTCCGGCCCTGCAGATGCGAAACCATCTTGGTCTAACTACGGTACAGCGACTGTTCACGTTTCTGCACCGGGAGAGAACATCATGTCCACTCTTCCAAAAAACAAATACGGCAACTTGTCTGGTACTTCCATGGCAACTCCGCTTGTTTCCGGTCTGGTGGCTTTGATGAAAGCTCAAGATCCTTCTCTGACTGGTGCGCAAATCCGCGCGATCCTTCAGACGACAGGTGCTAAAGTTTCCATCGAAACTGCATGTAACTGCCGCGTTGACGCTTACGAAGCGGTTGAAGCTGTTATGTCCAAGAAAATGGTTGTAGTTCCGGCTGCGGCAACTATCAAACCTTCTGAGACTCTGGCTTTGTCTGTTCTTCACGGTAAAGCGCCATTCAAATTTGCTTCCAGCAACTCTTCTGTAGCTTCTGTATCTGACAACGGTACTTTGACTGCAGCTTCCAACGGTTCCACTGTTGTGACAGTAACTGATGCTGACGGTAAAACGGCTTCCACTCTGAACATCCACGTGGGTGCTTCTTCCGGTGGCGGTAACAATCCAAATCCACCAGACAACGGTGGCGGTTTGCCTGACCCAGGTCAACCTGGCGAATGTCCACTTGGTGATCCAGCGATCTGCCAAATCATCTGCCAAATCAAACCAGACCTACCGTTCTGTCAGTAGGTAAGAAGGCTCCCGGAAGGGAGCCTTTTTTCGTTTCAGACCCGAAGCTGCCCTTGAGGCGCCAACTGCTTCGTTGGTCGGCGTCGACGTACCAGTGGTACGCCTCCTTCTTCCGCCTCGCATTTGACTCCTCAATGACAGCTTCTACGCTCTCGGGCCCACGGATTGGGATATGGAGTTGCGCAATTTAGGTTGCTTCGGTAGCTTCGAGGGTAGGGGGAATTGTGTCTTTTTATTCTCAAGCTTTTACGCATCTTTCGGTTCAGAAGAAAAATCATACATTGTGGCTGACGCTCAATAATCCGGAGCAGAGTAATGCTATTTCGCTTGAGATGGTGGATTCGTTGACTCGGGTTTTGAGGTTTGCGGATTTTGATTCTTTGGTGCGGGTGATTGTTATTACTGGTGAAGGAACCTCGTTCTGTGCTGGTGGTGATGTGAAGGCTATGCAGAACAAAACCGGCATGTTTGCTGGGGAGTCGAATGAGCTTCGGATGCGGTATATGCATGGGATTCAGCAGATTCCCAAGGGTATTGAAGAGCTTTCTAAACCGGTGATTGCCATGGTCAACGGGCCGGCGATTGGGGCTGGGTGTGATTTGGCGATGATGTGTGATCTGCGTATCGGGACTGAGAAAGCCAAGTTTGGCGAGACCTTCGTAAAACTGGGGCTGGTTCCGGGGGACGGGGGCAGTTTCTTCCTTCAGCGTGTGATTGGCTTTAGCAAGGCGATGCAGATGTCTTTGACTGGGGATCTGGTGTCCGGCGCTGAAGCCTTGAATTGGGGCCTTTTGAATTATCTGGTGCCGGTGGAATCCTTATTGGCTGAAACTGAGAAGTTGGCGGATAAGGTTGCTGGCAATGCGCCGGTGGCGGTGCAGATGACGAAAAAGACCATGAAGATGGCTTATATGAATGATCTTTCCACGATCCTGGATCTGGCGGCGGCTTATCAGGGGATCACTCAGCGTACCGAGGATCACTTTAAGGCCCTGGAAGCGATGAAAGAAAAGAAAGCGCCCGAGTTTCAGGGGCGCTGAGCGATCTTGTCCAGATCCTCGGCTCTTGAGATTAAGTTATCCCTTAAGACATTCTTTTGCGAGGAACTTAAGCCCTTCCAGAACTGCTCAGTCAGGAACGTCTGGAAGGCGGCTTTGTGTTTGTTCAGGGCCTCGGTGAATTCCGGCAGACGGCTTGATTCATAGTCGATGAAATAGTCCGCGACAAATTTCTGCAAAGCCGCAGGATTTTGGCTGGCTGCCAGGAAAAGTTTCAGCGTGTGTTCGCGGCTTTTGTTTTGAAGCTCCCAAGGGTAGGGGTTGGCTTTTAAGAATTTTTCGATTTCGTCTTGTTGTTTGACTGAAATTCCGCCAATCCAGAACTCAAAACTTCGGCGATAGCGTTTGTAGGCTGTCTTGAGCGACTTTTCCGGGATTTCGTTGTCCTCTTTAGTTTCGGTGATGTCTTCGCGGACCTTCCGTGCGAAGTGTTCAAATTGCGCCTTTGTCAGTGTGCCGGCGGTTTTAAGGGCCGAGTCTTTGAAATAGTTTGTGCCTTTTTTGAAATAGCTTTGAATCTCTAGAAAGTTTTTGGCGACCAGGTCCGGGTTGATCTGACTTTTTTTGATTTCAGGTTCCAGGCTGCGGAAGGTTTTGGCGACTTCGGGGAACATCTCTTTACGCATCTTGGTGATGTCGTTTTGGATGTTTTCTTTCAGCTCTGATTTTTGTTCGCTGGTCAGATCAAAATAGCGATCGGCGCGGGATGTGGCGGTGATATCAGCCCAGCGGACCATCATGTCCAACTGACCGCACCCGGTGCACAGTAATAAGATAAGTCCCAAGATCAGATTTTTCATTCTGATCTTTGTTTTAGAACGATCCTTCGAAGCAGAACAGCCTCAATGACAAGATACAGGATAAAACTGACGGTCAGTCCAATGCCTTTTAAAAGGGCCCAGTTGGTGGTGCTCCACTCTAAGGCCGCCCACGTTGCCAAGACGGCATGAATGGCAAAAAAGATTCCCGTGCGGAACGTGATTCCGGCCATACGCGATTTGATAATGTCCGGAAACTGCTGCCCCTGCTGTTCTGCAAGATAAACCAACAATGGCTTTTTAACGACCAGCGATCCCCAAAGCACAATCGCAAAAGCCCCTTCCATCAAAGCGGGCTGAAGCTTAAACCAAATGCCTTCGGATGAAATCAAAGAAATCGCCCCCAAGCCCAGCAACATCCCGTTGCCGATCCAGGTGATCTTTTGCACTTTCTTGTGTCGGTAAAGCTCCCAGATGATTTCACCCAAACCAAAAATCATCCCGGCAATCAGACCCGGAATGATTCCGTAGTATTCTTCGATCAGAGTGAAGGCGATAACTGGCAGCAGGCCGCCAAAGAATAGACCGGCGGCGGTTTTCTTCGGAGCTGGATTCATGAACGGGTTTCCAGGAAGTCTACGGCCTGGCCTTGGCTTGGCAAAACAACCTGATCGTTTTCCATAACCAGTTTGCCACCCACAATCGTATGCGTTGGCCATCCGGTCACCCGCATGCCGTGGAACGGAGTCCAACCGCAGCGGCTGGCGATCCAGGAATTATCGATCGTGGTTTCTTTTTTCAGATCCACAATTGTGATGTCAGCGTCGAATCCCTGGCGCAGGCGACCTTTGTTTTTGACACCAAAGACGCGGCAAGGATTTTCCGTGACAAGTTCGGTGAACTTTTTCAAAGACAGTCGTCCGTCATGCACGTGATTTAGCATGATCGGCACCAGGGTTTGCACACCCGGAACTCCGGAGGGACTTGCTGGGTAGGGACGGTCTTTTTCTTCACGGGTGTGGGGCGCGTGATCTGAACCGATCACGTCCACGGTGCCATCCAAAAGGGCTTTCCAGATGCGGTCCATGTGGCGTTTTTCACGGATCGGCGGATTTTGCTGGGCATAGGTGCCAAGCTTGTCATAACAATCCGGCGCATACAAAGTCAGATGCTGAGGCAAAACCTCAACAGTGGCGATGTCCTTGGCGTCTTTTAACAGGTCCATTTCTTCACCCGTGGAAACGTGCAAAACGTGAATCTTACGTCCTGTTTTTCGGGCCAGTCTTAACAGCCGGGTGGTCGAGTTCACGGCCGTTTCCACATCACGCCAGACCGGGTGATAGTGGGGATCGGCCATATCAGAAGCAATGTGTTTACGCTCACGCAAGCGCATTTCATCTTCACTGTGGAAGATGATACGGCGGTGGCCGCGTTTCAGGATTTGCTCCAAAGTTTCATCGTCCTCGACCAAAAGATTCCCGGTCGAGCTTCCCATAAAGATTTTTACGCCCGAGCAGTGAGGCAGCAGCTCCAGTTCCGCGATATTGGCGACGTTGTCATGGGCTCCGCCAATAAAGAAGGCATAGTTGCAGTGAGCGCGGTTTTTGGCTCTTTGCAGTTTGTCTTCGAAGGCTTCTTTGGTGGTGGTGGAAGGGTTGGTGTTTGGCATCTCAAAGATGCTGGTGACGCCCCCTAAAACGGCGGCGCGGGTGCCGGTTTCAAGGTCCTCTTTGTGGGTCAGACCCGGTTCGCGGAAATGCACCTGGCTGTCTATAACCCCGGGAAGGACGTGCAGGCCGTGGGCTTTGATGACTTTCAGGGCGGGCTCATTGATGGAGTCGCGGATCTTTTCGATGCGTCCATCTGTAATGGCGATGTCGGCCTGCTGCTCGATAAGGCCACTTTCAGAGGGGTGGGGTAACAGGCAGATCCCGCCTTGGATGATCAGGTCATAGGGCTTTTGAGACATAAGTATCACCTCGAGATGGAATCACGCTAACCCGAATACCTTCAAAGGTCCAGCATTGACGGGGCCCTTGGGATGGGCGAGAATTTGAATTGTGACAATTGAAAAATTTCTGTCCTTTTGGGATCACCACAATACCTCGATCATTGAGGGCCTTCTAGGGCTCATCATCCTTCTTGCGCTGTTCTTGGCCTTCCGGGCCTTTTTCGCGAAGAAAGGTTCTTCTTCCACCACTGCAGAAAACGGTCAGGGTATCGATGCGGCTCAGTTAGAGAAAACGCTGCAAAAGATCCTCGACAACCAGTCTCATGCTCCGGCGGCGAAATCCCGCCCGGCGGCAGAAGATCTGGGGGTGGATGTTGAAATGGACGAATCCCCACTGAGCACAAAGAAAGCCCAAGCCTCGGCAGCCTCTTCAAGTGCCGATGCCGCAGCGGCGGTGGCAGAATCCGCAGCCGAAGTGGCGCAGTTGCGTTTGTCCTTGTCAGAGAATCATCAGAAAGTTGAAACCCTTCAGGCGCAATTGCAAGAAGCTCTTGCTGCAGCGCAAGCCGCCTCTGCAGGCGGTGGAGCTGGTGGCGGCGGTGAAGGCGGAATGTCTTCGGCTGAAAAAGAAGAACTGAACGGCAAGCTTCGTGATCTGGAAGCACGCCTGGCGGAATATGAAATCATCAGCGAAGATATTGCGGATCTTTCCCGTTATCGCGATGAAAATGAAGATCTGAAGAAACAACTGGAAGCGTTGAAGGCGGGAGCTCCGGCCCCTGCGGCTGCGGCGCCGGCACCAGAAGCGGCACCGGCTCCGGCTCCAGAGCCAACTCCGGAACCGGCAGCCCCGGCAGCGGAAGTCGCGGCCGAGCCAGCTCCGGAAGCTCCGGCGGACAGTGGTGGCGGTTCTGATTTGATCGATGATGACCTTATGAAAGAATTTGCAGCAGCCGTGGAAGGTCAGCGCGCTTTGGATAAAGCCGCGGAAAAAGCCGGTGATGGCAGCGAAGAAGCCGCCAAAAACGGAGATGAAACCAACCAGCTGATGAGTGAGTTTGAAAACTTCGTCACCAAAAAGAGTTAAAAGCTATGAATAAGATTCTTGTGGCCTCTGTTTTGATTGCGGGACTTTCTTCAAGTGCTTTGGCAGCAGGTCCCAAGGGTTCATCCAGCACTTTAACTTCAGCCATGGAACTGCTGAAGCTTCCTGGTGAAAACCGCCGCATGGTGGTCCAGGTTCAAGGTGAAAAATACTATTCCCAATTCGTGTCTTTGGCGTTTAATGATTCCCAACCCATGAGTGTTCGTTGGAAGGCTTTGATGGCAGCAGCGGAAGCTCGCGGCCCAAAAGCCACGCCGGATCTGGTGCGCGCAGGGGATTCCAGTCAGTGGTTCATGCGAAACGCGGCGCTGATTGCGCTGAGCGAAGTGAACGCGGACGAGGCCCAGAAACTTGCGCAAAAGCTGATCAAAGACAAAGCCCTGGTGGTTCGTTCCGCGGCGGTAGAGGTTCTGGAAAAGAACTCTTCGCCCGAAGTTCGTGACCTTTTGTGGGAAGAGCTGAATCAGAAATACAACTTCAAAAACGCCCACAGTCTTTGGATCCGCCATCAGATCGTGGATGTGCTGGCGAAGAAACCGATGGATCGGGAGCTTAAGACCTTTGCGGGCCTGCTTTCAGATACCGACACAAGGGTTCATCTGCCCGCGGTTCGAGGGCTTGAGAGGCTGACCGGAGTTCGCTTAAGCGACAAGCCGATCAAGCAAACAGCCCTGGTCGACATGTGGAAAGACTATATTAAGAAGAATAACTAATAAAAAAGCCGGGTCACCCCGGCTTTTTCTTTATTCAGTGGCAGGTTCTGCCTCTGCGTTTTCCATTTGCTGTTGTTCATCTGCATTTTCAGCGGCCTCCTCAGAGTCCACCTCGTTGGTAGGGTTGGCTTCTGATTTGGCGCTTTTATAGGGATCTGTCACCGAGGACGGGGTTTTAGCCAGAACCGAGTTGCATGCAGGTTTCGCGCGGAAGAAGTGCTTCCACATCTCATCCCCTGGTTTGCCTTTGATTTCTGGATCTTGCAGTTCAGATCCCATGTAAGAGCTTGCGCCCGAATATTCTTTAAGACGTTTCAGGCGAGGGATCTTGCGTTCGCCGTCACACTCGCCTTGAGAAGCCTTGCCCCCTTCAGCAATAAAGCTAAAGGCCTTGGGCGGAGTTCTTCTTTTCGCCAAAGCGGCAGAGCTTGGGTTTAGGATGGGTTGAAGCAGCAGGACGCTTGCAAAGATCAGTGCTTTTTTGAATTTCTTGTTCAACATATCCAAAAAGCGTAGCAGGAATCTGCGTCGTCTAAAAACGAAAAAAAAGGCCGTTTCAAAATTTACGTTGCGGCTTGGCGTGGTTTGTCGTTGGCGTGGTTTGTCGGATTTCTTCCGCACGTAGAGCGTCTTGCTTAATTCTGCGACTTTCATGCCGTTTAGATCAAAGACATCCACTGGCAGGTCAAAAACGAACTTGTCTCCGGTTTTGGTTTTTTCTCGGATTTCGTTCAGCAGGTTGTCGTCGATGCGGAACTCGGCGATCAGGTCGGTTTTGCCGGGCTTTAGGAATTCAATTTTGGCAGCCTTGTCCCAGACAATGTATTCAGAGCCCAGGCTGTTCAGCAGCAGATACATAAAATGCGGGTCAGTCATGGAATAGATGCTGCCGCCAAACTGAGTGCCCACGTAATTGCGATTATAAAAGCGAAGCTTCAGTCTTACGCGCAGGTATTTATAGTCGGACGAAATCTCTTCGACTTTGATGCCCGAACCGAAATACGGCGGGTAGATGTTAAAGAACATCCTCATAACAAATGTCGGGGATCTTTCAGCAATAGAGCGAAGGAATCTGACCAGCACGGTTAGAAGCCGGCTTTTTTCAAAGCTTCGTTGACGATCAATTCGCGTTCGATGCGATAGAAGATGATTTTTTCTTCCAATCCGTCGGTTTCCATCGTTTCAGGTTCACTGAAGAAGTCGCGCAGGATCTCCATGCGCTTTTCAATGGTCACTCGTGTGGATTCGCGGCCTTCGGTTTTACCTTTGGCAAAGATCAAGGTCAGTTTGTAGCGAATCCCGCTGGAAGGCGGGCGCTGTTCGTTCGGTGGAATCCAGCCGTCGACACCTTTGATGTATTCAGTTTCAATAACGCCGGTGTCCTGGTTTTCCTGGGCAATCGGGTATTTCAAAACCGCGTGGGCCGCACGCCAGACGTTGTCGTAGGAAGCAAAGAAGACTTTTTGTTTGTTGATCTGTCCCATGCGCTGGTGGGCGGATGGTTTTTTGTCAAAAAGGCTGCAACCCACGAATGTGCATCCTGTGATAATCACAAGTCCCATCAGAACTTTTTTGGATAGAATGCGCGCTGGATTAGACATCTAAGAAAAATCTAACAGCAACTTTGCGCTTTTGGAAAGCTTTTTGGCGCGAAAAAAAAGCCGCTTCGGGATGAAGCGGCTTAGGGTGTCTTAGAAGGAAACAGAGCTGTGGGTCACGTGAGTCGCAGATTCGATCATCTGAGGTCCCACCGGAGCCGTCGTTGCCGTCTGGCTTCCGACGAAGTTCACTTCCCAGCGTTTTTTGCCAGCTGGGGCAGAGTCATTCGGCCACTGTGGCAGTTTCATGCGCTCAAGCCAGTTCTGAGCATAAACTTCCCACTGAGGGTTCAAAACTTTCACTTTGGCAGAGCCTTGAACCACTTCCTCTTCCTTGGAAAGGACAGAGTAAGTCGCAATCGGGCTGACACCATCAATAGTATTAAACTTAGGCATCAGGATCTCGCCAGATTGCAGGGATGGATCCGGGATCAAAGGCAGCATTTTAGGAGCCACGCCGGCTGCGAATGGAAGAAGTGTCGCACTCATGCGGTCGCCGCCGGATTTCATCTCAGAGGTTTTCTTCAAAACGCCCAGAACCATCGGTTCAGACCCTGGCAGGGTGTTTAGACCCAGTTTTTTGCCGTTTTCGATCTTTTTCACGTCTGTTGGGATCAAATAACCAGACTGATTGGCCACGCCGACAGCGATGAACATTTCGTCAGAACGGAACGCCGGGGCGGTCACGTCTTGTTTCGCGTTGAAGTTCAGCTCGCGGGTTGGCATGTCCAGGCGGGTGCTGCCGGATTTCACGTCGATGTCACGAACCGCACCACCGCTGATGGTGAAGCTGTTGATCAGCTCATAGAATTCAGCTCCGCCGCGAAGGGCGTCCACGGTGGATTTGAACGGGAATCTGCCGCGAGCCGCAAAAACGCGGTTCACGCCGGTGTTTCCGTAGTAAATGCGATAGTTCGGTTTATCCAGGGTGATCGTGAACAGAGCGTATTTCTCGCTTTGGCGAGGCAGGGAGATGTTGGCTGGAACATCGATGTCCTGACCCATGGCTTCGATGCGATCGGACTGTGGGCTGATCACGTTGTTGATGTCGAAGGAAAGCAGCGCCATTTTAGAGAACGCGGGCATCACCAAACCGAAATCCACATAACCGTCTTTGTCCTGAACCGGCAGACCGGAAGTCACACCTTTGACTTCATACTGAGTGGTCGTCACGGACGGGCGTAGTTTGAAGGTCAAAGCGCCTGGTTCCTGGTTCATATAAGTAGAGCGAATAAAGCCTGGGGCTTGAACAGTCACGGCCATGCCAGTGTTCCAGCCGGCTGGGATTTCAACCTGGCCGTTGGCGTCTGTCGTCAGGAAGTTCCCGCTGAACGGGGAGTTCAGGGCATCACCGATCAAAATTTGAGCATTTTTAATGGGCTGGTCATCAAAGGTGCGAACGGAAATGACGTTAGCACTTTGTTGCCAGAACAGGCCTGCAAGGCCTTCAGAATCACCGGTTTTTGGCGTTTTCTTGTCAGAACAGCCTGCAAGTAGCGCTGGGACGGCCAAGGCCATCATAAGCTTTTTCATATTAGTTCCCCCTCCGTGGTATGGAATCTGTCATAATCTGTAATTGCAGGACCTAATCGACCCAGGGTCAAGACTTAAGGCGGGCTAAGTACGAAAATTTAAGTTTCGAAATATAACGCAAAGCCCATTATTGACTTCCTGCGCGTTCACAACTAAAAATCTTGCTTCACGCAGACAAGTGGGGACTTCGTTCCTTATAAGTTGGCGTTACTGTGTGGTGGGGTAGCTCAGCTGGTTAGAGCAACGGAATCATAATCCGTAGGTCGGCGGTTCAAGTCCGCCTCTCACTACCAATTTTTTAAAAAGGCAGCCTTTGAGCTGCCTTTTTTTATTTCCAAAACGGGTTCAAACCCCGACGATCACCCCATTTTTCCCTTCTCAAATAATAAGCAAAAACATAAGTATCAGAAACAACGTAGAACCTGCTCAGACAGGCGTAGACACGCTATTTTCGATCCTAGGGACTGCGGGGGACACTGGGGGACCATGGTTGGCTACTTTTGGCTACCATTTGGCTACCACTTTTCCACATCCCTACAAGGCTCTTCTTTTTGCAATTTTTCTGCATTTTCCAAGCAGAAATAAGCCCATCTTGTCGTCCATCAAAACCCCCATCCACCGCGATGGGAGTTTTGGGGATTCTAGCCGCTCCCTTGCCAGCTTTTTCAGCACCTTAGGCGCTGGGGCGACCTGCTTTATCTTGCTGACCACCCACTCCCAACGTGTTGAGAGCAGGTGGTCAGCAAGGCAGGTCACCCATTACTTAAGTAACAAAAAGCTGGCAAGGGAGCTCATTTTCCTAGTTGGGAGAGGTTGTTTTTAGTTTTGAGAATAACAACAAGATGGAGGGGAGGAGTTTTGCCTCGGCCACTTCATCTTTCATTAGTCCGGCTTTGTTGTTGGTTTGTGTTTGCAAATCAAAAAGTCGGCGAAGGGAAAGAGTATGCAGACTGCTTATAGTTTTTTTGATTTACCGTATGTTGTGCAAAAAGTTACTCCGCAAAAGGGGTATAGGTTAACTGAGCGAGAGCTTGATGTTTTGGAGTTTGTTCTGGAAATGAAATTCTCAACGCTCGAAGATTTGCACGCGAAGTTTTTTAAAGTTACCAAGCTCGGGACTGTTAGTAGTTCGCTGATCTGGGCAAGGCAACGAGTTCATAAATTAGTAAAAGCTGAAATGCTTCAGATTTTAACTGATGTGTGCGCAAGACCGCTTTATGTGATCACTCAAAAAGGTTACTTGTTTTTGCGAAACTCGCGTTCGCAGAAAAACTATTGTCGTCCACTTTTGGATGTCGATGGTCGCTTTTTTGATCATGACCAGCGTGTGGCGCAGGTTCGGATTGTTCTTGAAAATTCTGGTGTTGTTAAAGAATGGATTTCCGAAAGACAACTTTCTGAGATTGAAGAGTATCGAAAGTATTTGCCGACGGAATTTCGTCCGGATTCTATCTATGTGACTCAGGAAGGGCGGCGAGTTGCCTTCGAGCTTGAGATTGCACGCAAAACTAAGGAGCGATATCAGCAAAAGGTGAAGCGCTACATCCATATGATGACGGCAGCACCGGATGCTGAGCGACTTTTTGAGGAGGTTCACTATGTGTGTGAAAAGGAAGCCGTTCGGAATCTGATTCAAGACCACACTCAGCTGTTTCAGCCACTGTTTCGTTTTAGCATGTTGAGCGAAGTTTTGGGCGAGTAGGGAGGGTTTGAAAATGGAACAAGTTAAAAACTTATTTTTGAGAAATTCACCTGCAGCCCAGGATCGTGTTGTTTTGGGTAGGGTCTCTGGATCTATGTGGCGAAAGGAAGAATTAACTGAAGGACAGCTGAATCACCACGTTCACGTTGTTGGGGCTTCTGGTTATGGGAAGACGGTTTTACTTTCCCATATTATCAAGCAGCGAATCCAGCAGGGAAAAGGTTTGCTCTTTATTGATTTAAAATCGGATATGGAGACTCTGCTAAAGTTCTCCAAGCACGTGGCAGAAGCTAACCGTATTGACGATTTAATGATCTTTTCCCTTACGGAAAAGCAAATGTCCTTGTCATATAATTTGATCGAGGATGGGACCGCTACGCAACTTCGTGACAGGATCATCAATAGCCTCAATTGGTCAGAGGAGTATTATAAAAATCAATCATCGAGTTTCATCCTAAAGCTGATGATTTTGCTCTGCTGGCTCCGCGATAATAAACAAGAACGTTTCCATTTGGGGACAGTTCTTGATTGCGCCAGTAACCCGGTAAAGATCATCGAGGTCGGCAATAAGATCCCCATGACTGAAACGAAACTGAAAATTTACGCTCAGAATCTGAAAGAATTCTTGGATGCAAAAGAGCATTTTAATTCATTGCAAGGGTTGCGAACTCAGTTGGAAAGTATTGTTCTTTCGGACTTTGGAGAGTTGGTAACTTCAGAGGTCCTAGGTATCAACTTATTTGAGGCATATACCAAATCTAAAATCATCTTCCTATTTTTGGATTCCCGTCGGTATGGCGAAACAGCCAAAGCATTAGGTCGTTTCATTTTGCAGGATTTGAAATCCGTTTCGGCAAGAGTTGACGGCGAGGTTCCAAAAGAACAACGAAAATCATTTTCGGTGATCATCGACGAGTTCGCAGATTTAGCCCAAGAAGACTTCATTGGTTTCCTCGATCGTGCCCGAAGTAGCCGGATGTCGGTGGTGGTGGCACACCAAGAGATTTGCGATTTACAGCGCATTAGCCCCGAGTTTGCAGGTCGGCTTATGGGAAACACATCAACCTTGTATTCGTTCCTCCAGAAGCGTCCTGAGAGTGCAGAAATCATCTCCGGCATGGCGGGGACCCGGACGGTCTGGAAGCAGACCCGGCAGACGGAGCGCTTGGGGTTCTTTGAGATGGACTCGGGTGGCGGGAGTCGGCGCGAGGTTGAGGAGTTCTGTATTCACCCGAATACCATTAAATCGCTGAGAGTGGGGAAATGCGTTTGTATTAAGAAGTACCCGGAGGCAAGGGCCTACCTGGTGAACGTTTTTGAAGGAAAATGACATCATTAATCACGGATGGTCTAGCTTAGTAGGGTGATATGTTCATTTTTAGATGAACTGTCTGTTTAATTTAAACTAGAAACGACGTGAAAGATCTATAGCTTCTTTAAAGCCAATCTCACCTTTTTCCAATTTTTGTTGAAGCTCTAAAATGTCTTCAGACTTTGGAAGTCCCTCGATTGAGATAGAATCTATGCACGAGCCTAATTTCTTGAGTTGTGGAAATAAAATGGTATTGAGTTGATCAATCAAATATTCTCGAAGCCGAAAGCAGTTGTAAGTGAAGCGTAGGAAGCGGATTGTAAAGTAGTATTCCGTTATGCGCGCATCATAAAGCGTTCGTCCTTGCCAGCCACTTTGTTTAGTTAAGTTTAGCACTCTGACTTCTTGCGCTTGTCGAAAGGCGCTGAAATCAAAATAGCTTTTCTGCCCCTGAGAGGTCATTTGAAAGTGATTTACAGGCGTTGAGTCTCGTTTACTTTCCTTAATTAAGTTTTTGATCATGAGCGAGAATCCTTGCTCACCCTCAATCCACGTGGGGGCCTTAATTGTAAAGACTTGTTCCCTCGATGAGCTACGTAATACTGAAAACTCTGCTTTTGCCGCTTTTTGAGAACAAAACGGGTGTTAACTGGTTGAATTTACTTTGCGAACCGACCAGCACCCCAATTTACATCAAGTAACTATTTACGCCATCACTACTTGGGCCCATATAGGGACTTATTACTTTTGTGATGATTTATGGCATATAGCCTTCGCTATATCTTTGTGGCGTTCCGCTCTAGTCTTCTGGCCTTCGTTTCTCGAGTAACCGTTCGATGAATATCCGTCTCGTCCCTAAAATTTACCGATGAACCCCGGTTCGTACCGTCTCTCATGCAAGTAAGTTTCTTGCTGCAATATTTCACGGTCCACAATTTTGGAATTACACGAAGCTGGCGGGATTATGAAGCATTCATCTTTTCATTTGAAAAGAAGATAGGTGAGTCGCTATTGTTGCCCACAAAGCTCCCATCCAGGAGAACGCGACCTTAATCTGAACCACGAACCTCTCCGCTATTCTCCTTTCGATACAACCTCCGTCCCAAAATATACCTGTCGCGGAATTTCGTTCTACGTATTCAACGTTTCACCTACCATCAATTAGGGGGATATTCATGCGTCTACTGAGTGCAAAGTCAGCTCTGCTTGCTATTGTCATTTTCCTTTCAAATATCTTCTTTATAAATGCCGGGGGGTGTTGAACAACCCCAGAATATTTATCTTGCCGCCAATGGTGATGACCGGGGTGACGGCAGTGCTCAGCGGCCCTATCTGACTTTAAAGAAGGCGCATGCAGCTGTCGCGGCCATCTATAAACTTCGTCCTGATGCCCATGTTCAGGTTTTCATCCGCGGGGGCGTCTATTACGGGCAAACCCTCGTTTGGACGGCTGTGCCTAGAGCGGGCAGCTTGATTATTCGTGGTTATGGAAGCACTAAGCCCGTTTTTGATGGGCGTGCTCATGCCAATGCTGCTGTGGGCAGCACGGTTTCGCTTTTAAGTTTAAGACCCGCAAAAGCAGGGCAGTATAACATCACGGTTTCTCACCTAAGACTGCAAAACTATCTAGAGGGTATTGATCTGATCGCCCCAAGTCGCGATATTATCATGCAAGGAATTTCCGGCCTTGTCCTCGAGCACCTGGAATTCTACAAAATCGGAAGTGAACATGCTGCGGTCTTGGATGCGACAGGCAAGCGTCGAGCGGGCCTTGCCGCCATTCGTATGGTTAACGTCAAGCAGTCGCAGTTTCGCAATAATGATTTTAAAGACCTCTATAATCTAGGTCGCAGTGGGGGTTCGCAGCATGCCTATTATGCGGCCCATTACTCTTCTAATAACACCTTCTACGGGAACAGGTTCATTCGAAACCTTTCCGGGCACGCGATCAAGATTCGTGATTTTTCCAATGATAACTTGATTCACTACAACTACTTTGAAACTGTGACCCCGACTGCTTTGCAGATCTGGCATTGTGAAAAGAAAGACCGCAGTGACTGCACCAAGGCGGGCTTAGGGGAATCTCGTTCCTACAATACGAAGGAAACCAAGAATATCTACATCAATACGGAAAAGTACAGCGTGTTTAAAGAAAGAGTTGGGCAGAATAGTCCGCTTCCTTATCCGGGCGGGGTTTATGACTTTATTAAAGATGGTGCGACCTACCTTAGGTATATTGTTCGTTCGCAACTAAATAGCAGGACACTTGTCGGAATCTGCGAACGCGCGAACGATTGTATCAGCTCGACAGCGAGATGTTATAAAGATCAATCTGGCACCCAAAATCACAAGTGTGAAAAGGGCAACTGGGTTGCGAGGTAAATCGTTATAGACCGAGGTCTAGAGCTGATGCACACGCCCAAAGTACTCTGACAGTAATCGAATGCAAAACTGGTTTTCGGGGCATTGAAAACGCAAAATAGATTGCAAGTGGGGGGTGTTTTGACTGAACCCATTCGTAATTTCTTTTGGATCTTTTTTGTGATTCTGAGCTTTTTCTGGCTGCAGAGCATTTGGTTTGGCTCGCGCACCGTGCAGCAGATTCCCTACAGCCAGTATGAAACTCTTATGAAGCAAGGCGATGTGCAAAATCTGGTCGTGACAGAAAAGCACATTCGCGGGGAATTCAAACAGCCCCAAAATGGGTTTAAAAGCTTTGTCACCAATCGGGTCGAGCCCGAACTTGCCAAAGAACTGTCGGGGGCCGGAGTCAGCTATCGCCGTGAAATTGAAAACACCTTTATTCGCGATCTTTTATCGTGGATCATCCCAGCCCTGATCTTTGTGGCGGTCTTTCTGTATTTCAGTCGTAAGATTGCAGAAAAAGGCGGGATGAGCGGCTTGATGTCCGTCGGCAAAAGTGGCGCCCGTCTGTATGCCGAAACCGGAGTGAAGGTGTCCTTTGAGGATGTGGCGGGCGTGGAAGAAGCAAAAGGGGAACTGTATGAAGTCGTCCAGTTTCTTAAGAGCCCTGAAGAGTTCGGCCGTCTGGGGGCGCGAATGCCGAAAGGAATTCTTCTGGTGGGGCCCCCAGGAACGGGCAAGACCCTTTTAGCCAAAGCGGTCGCTGGTGAAGCGCAAGTTCCATTTTTTTCAATCACCGGTTCTGAGTTCGTGGAAATGTTTGTCGGGGTCGGAGCCGCCAGAGTGCGGGACCTTTTTGAACAGGCAAGAAAGAATGCTCCCTGCATAATATTTATTGATGAGTTAGATGCCTTGGGAAAAGTTCGCGGCGTGGCGGGTTCTTTCGGGGGACATGACGAAAAAGAGCAGACTTTAAATCAGCTTCTGGCCGAATTGGATGGATTTGATTCTCGTTCGGGCGTGGTGATTCTGGCTGCCACGAATCGCCCTGAGGTGTTGGACCCCGCGCTTTTGCGGGCCGGCCGATTTGATCGCCAGGTTTTGGTGGATCGCCCGGACCGAACAGGGCGGGAGCAGATTCTGCGGGTGCACTTAAAGAAGATCAAGGCGGATGAAGCTTTGAATATCGAACATCTGGCACATCTGACTTCGGGATTTACAGGAGCAGACATTGCCAACCTGATCAACGAGGCCGCCATGGTGGCGACTCGTCGCAAGGCCGAAACTGTCAGCGAAAAAGACTTTGTTGCGGCGATCGAAAGAATCGTGGCAGGCCTTGAAAAGAAAAGTCGTTTGCTGAATGAAAAAGAAAAAGCCATTGTGGCTCACCATGAAATGGGCCATGCCATTATGGCCTGCCTTTTCCCGGGCGTGGATAAGGTGCAAAAGATTTCAATCATCCCCCGAGGTTTGGGTTCTTTGGGATACACTATGCAGCGCCCGACAGAAGATCGGTATCTCATGACCCGACCAGAGCTCTTGGACAAGATATGTGTTCTTTTGGGCGGACGAGTCGCTGAAGAGCTGATCTTTGGAGAAGTTTCCACAGGGGCCTCGGATGACCTGGTTCGCGTGACTAACATCGCTGAAGCGCTCGTTACTCGCTATGGGATGAGTGAGGTTTTGGGCAATATCGTTTTTGAACAGCCCACGGGAAATTTTCTTGAAGTACCCGGAGCAGGCTATCGAAACCGCACCTACAGTGAAGAAAGTGCCACCGAGATTGATCAGGAGATTCGTCAGATTGTGGCGGCCTGTGCCTTGCGAACACGGGAATCATTGGCGGCGAACTTAAAGATTCTCAAAAAAGGGGCCGCCCAACTTCTTGAAAAGGAAACTTTGGGTGAACTCGAAATCGAACTTCTGATGCGCGACCTGGTGGTTAAAAACGCCGCGGCCCCCCAAGGGCGGGACTTATCGGTTTTGCGTTGAGCCAACAGTATATCTGCCAGGCGCCTCGATGGTAAAAGATATCCATGTCGAAAAACCTCACCAAAGAACAAACCCGCATCCTCTGGCTTGCATCCCAAGGCCTCACGGAACCTAAACCCTTCGGTCAAGGCCCCAAAGCCACCGTTAAAGCCATCAAGCACTTGGGTTATGTTCAGATCGACACCATCAACGTGATCGAGCGGTCCCATCACCACATCTTGTTTTCGCGCATCCCGGACTACAAGCGCTCGCACCTGCACCAGGCGCAAAGCAAAGATAAGACGATCTTCGAGTATTGGACCCACGCCCTGGCGTACATTGCCACTGATGATTTTAAATACTTCATCAACGACATGAACCGCCGCAAGGCGAATCCTTCCGAATGGTATTCCTCTGTCACCGAAAAAGATGTGAAGGGGATTTTAGCCACTATCAAAAAACAAGGCCCCATCAGCATTCGCGATGTGACCGATGACGTGTTGGTTGAAAAAACTCACGCATGGGCCAGTAAAAAGCCTTCAAAGAAATTCCTGCAATGCGGATTTAACGGTGGGGACTTGGTCATCGCCGAACGCCTAGGCATGCTTAAAAAGTACGACCTGACTGACCGTCACTTCGCGTGGGACAAGCGCCCGAAGGCCGCGACGCCGGCCGAAGTGTGCGAATACTACATTGACCGGGCCTTACGATCCCAAGGCGTTATCAGCCTTGATTCCGCCGCCTATATGACCAAAGCTCCATTCAAGAAAGAAATCCTGAAACGCATCGAAGCCCGGGTCAAAAAGGGGAGCTTGGTCCCTGTCCAAATAAAAGGCCTTGAAAAAGAAGCCTTCTGGATCGAAGCCGAAACGCTAGACAGCGAAATGCCCGAAGCCAACGACATGACCCACATCCTGTCGCCGTTTGACCCACTGGTCATTCAGCGCAAGCGCTTTCACATGTTCTTTGATTACGATCACCGCTTTGAAGCCTACGTCCCGAAAGAAAAACGCAAGTACGGCTATTTCGCCTTGCCGGTGATCATCGGGGATCAGGCCGTGGCGGTCATTGATCTCAAGACCGATCGCCAAAACCAAGAGCTTCTGATTCAACAATGGAGCTGGCTGGGTAAACACAAATCCAAGGCCAATAAAGAGAAAATCGAGAAAGAGCTTCATCGGTTCGAGAAGTTCCAGCTCGGAAAATAGCCGGTCCTGTCCGTCCTTTTTCTCGGACGGCTTCCGGATTTTCAGACGTTCTGGGGCTTAAAACGAAATAAAGCTGTCCTCAGGCCCCAACGACGGGGTCTTCACCTTGCAAAAGGGTCTTCCTGAAAAAAAGAGGAGACCCCATGAAGTCATTCATTCTATTTGCCGCCACCATCCTTGCCGCGACCTCGGCTCGTGCCACCGGCCGATGTTCTATGGAAAATATATCCGTTCAACAAGCTCGCGACCGAGTTGCTTGGCTTAAACGCTGTATCGATGAAAACAACGGTGTCTTTCTGAACTTCACCCATGAAAACGCCAAATACTTTGGAGGCATGGTCAGAGCCAACGCCGTCATGATAGTCACGACAGCCAACTATCCGATTTTTGGTAATGAAGAACAAAACTGGGCGCCGGGGCAGTTGTGCCAAGTTCCCGATGGCGTGCGATTTATTGCCGTTTGTGAAACGTCGATGACCGAAAAGATCGTGATGCCCAATCCATTTACGCCACAGCCTGAAAAGAAGCCAGAACCCAAACCGCAGCGCCCGCCCCGAGAGATTTGCCCCCCGAGAGATTTGCCCCCCTCGTCTGTGTCAATAAAAGGAGCATCAAATGAAAGCACTCATTCTAAACACCATTATTTTTCTGGCAGCCACTTCCGCCAAGGCCTCTTTCGAAAGATGCACGGTGGAACAATTGACGGTGGCTCAAGTAAAGTCTCGCATTGCTTGGTTGAATCGCTGCATCCAGGAAAACAACGGCTCTTTCCTAGAGCTCACCAAAGACAGCGCTCAGTACTTCAGTGTCAAGGAAGCAGGGACTGAGTCCGAGTCGACCGCCACCGTGAATTATCCGGTCTTTGGTGATGAAGAGCGAAACTGGGCCCCCGGTGAAGTCTGCCGAGTCCCCGAGGGTGTCAAGTTCGTGGCGGTTTGTCAGTGGTCGCTGACTGAAAAGTTGGCTCCGCCGCCCCAGCCACCACCGCCCAAAAAAGAAAAAGAATACTATCCGCCGCCTAAACGCCACGAAGTCTGTCGAGTTCAAACCTGCTAATAAAATTTAACGGAGAATATATGAAAACGAATTTACTGAAAAAAATCAAACTAGGCATGGCCGCGGCCCTGATTACGGGCGCAGCTCCAGTCTCTGCGGAAACAATCACCAAACTTTCAGAACAAGGCTTTCTGGGTTCAGGTTTTGATTCCGCGACTCAAACCTTCAAAGTGCCTTGCGTGACGGGAACCCTTGCCTATGTGGGCAGTTCCAACGGCTATGTCGGCGTGGAAGCGGGTGTCAGTCAAGAACGCCTGCTGACAGAGCTGGGGATGGCGATCGGGGCGGATATCTCGTTGGATATTATCTCTGCCGGTGGGGCTGCAAACTTCACGGGCAGCACCGCCAACACCTCCAACTCGGTTTCTGCGGCCTACGTTATCAGTGCGGCCGGGAAAAACGCCGTTTTGCAGAACCTGACGCTCACCCAAGCAGGCAAAGATGCGGTCAGCAAAGGAAATGTTAAACAAGTTTGCGGTGACAGCTATATCCGCTCTTTGGCTTTGGAAGCAAAGCTTTTGATCAACGTGAAGTTCACTTTCACTTCCAGCGACTTGAAAGCCAACTTTCAGTCTGATGCGAATGCCAACATCATGGATATTATCAAGCTAAACGGCCGCATGAACGCGGCTGTTCAAAAATACGGCCGCGACGTGAAATTCACGGTTACCGCAGTTCAAGTGGGTGGGGACGTTTCAAAACTGGCTAATATTCTAAAGGGCGTTGAGACCTCTGAAGAAAAGATCAAAAAAGGCGTCACCGCCCAGATCTTTAAGTGCGATATCGAAAAGTACGAAGCGTGCTATGAGGCGATCTCTCAGATGATCAATTATGCGACTGAAGAGGGTGGTTTTTCGTCTCAGTTGAACAACATGACCTACCAGCCTCAGAAGTCTGACGGTCCGGCGTGGATGCAGTATGGTTACACCAGCTATGCCAACTCTGAAGCTCAGGAACTCAGCAGTGAAGTCACTGAAATCGGCGAAGACATCAAACAAAAAAGAAGATCCCTGGTGCGCCAGTACTTGAAGCTGAGCGCTGACTTGGGTCGCACTCAAGATTTACTGGATATCAGCATCGAGCATTCTGAAGAAAAAGCGCGTCTTCAAGCCCTTCAGACCGTGATTCGTGATAACTTTGACGTTGTTCAAAACGCGATCAAGATTTGCCGTGAAAATCCGGATTCTTGCGTGAACGCTTTTGCCGGTATGACGGAAAAGCTGAAGTTCTATGATTCCCGCGAAATCACAAAAATGATGACCTTTGAAGATTACTGCGGTCTTTCTGACGAGACCTCGGTCACCAAGGAAACAGTGAAGGCGATTCGCACGGCTGCAAAAGTTTCTGAAAAGATGAATTGCTCCCAAGCATTCCGTTATCTGCAGGATCTGCACAAGCTGAATCTGGCCAACACCAAGATTTCTTCCCTGGAGCCCTTGCGCGGTTTGAAGTCCCTGACGTCTTTGGATGTTTCAGAAAACGAAATCTTCATGTTGGACGGGATTGAGAACCTGAAAAGCCTGGAAGTTTTGAACATGCACCACAACCGCGTGATCAATATCGACAAACTGAAAGAATTGCCTAATCTGTCGCATGTGAACTTTGCCAATAACAACGTTAGCAATCTGTCAGCGCTTTCTGCCATGAGACTGGTGACCATTCGTGCCTACGGGAACCCGTTGTCAGAAAAATGGAATCACGAAAATCACGGCATTCAGAACCATATTATCACCAACAACCGTGCCTGCGATCTGCTGCGCCAAACGATGTTTCATCAGGGTGTGGATATCCGTCAGGCCGAAGCCCTGAACACGGCACCGATCTTTAAGGTCCCTGGTCAGTTCGGTAACTCGAATGTGGAAGGCTGGTACAGCTGTGACATCGCGGTCGCTGCGGTGAAGGCTGAACCCGATTTCTGGAAAAGCTTAGCTCAATAGGACGATTTATGAATGCTCAGGCACTTCTTGTTAACATTCTAGCATTGTTGCTTGCAGGAGTTTCCGTGCCAGCGTGGGGCCAGACCGTGCCCCGCGCGGAACAAGAAGCCTGGGCTTTGGGAACGGGATATGACACCAAAACCAAAGAACCCCGCGCACGCTGCCTTAAAGGCCGAGTTCATTACCGGGGCCTGTCCGAAGGGCAATTGCAACTGACGACAAACTTATCCCTAAACGGAATTAAGACCTCGTTAAGTGGTAAAGTGTCTGCTGAAATCAATGCCGTCGTATTGGGCGGCAGTGCTTCGGCCTATACGTCGACGTCTTATGAAGACGGGACGATGGCGGGTTCCACCGGATTTAAATATGAAATGCGCGGTAAAACAGCCGCGTTGATTGATTATGAGCTGACCGAAATTGGTAAAAACGCCCTGGCATTGAATGACCCCAAGGCCTTTGAAGAAATTTGTGGCAACAGCTTTCTTGATAGTGCCGATATGGGTGGGGTGCTGCTGATTCATAATCGCCTTGATTTGTCTAAAAAGTACTTTCGTAACCAGATCGACATTAAAACCGAAGTCTGCGTGTTGGGTCTGTGTAAGTCTGATTCGGTGACGGTCGTTAATCAAAAGCTGCATGAAAACACTTTGATCACGACAACGGCCACCCAGCTTGGCGGTAACAAGAGCCGCCTGCCGCAGTTTGAATTAAAAAGCTGCCGCGTGGACAACGTCGAACCTTGCCGGGATATCGTGAATCAGATTTTGGACTATGTGAATGGTCCTGAAGGGTTTGCCGCCCAAATGGCGTCTTTGGAATACAACGAGGCCAAGCTTGAGGAATCGCCAATACTTCAATACAACCTGGATTCCTACACCCGAACAGGCTTGCTTCCATCTTATTGGAGCTTTAGTGAAACGGGTGGGACCGACCCTGAATTTATTGAGCAGTTTGTCGAGGTTCATTCCGCCGTCCTTAAAAGACAGGCAAGGGCTGAAATCCTGCTGGCGAATGCAGAGCTGGAAATAAACCACCAGCGCTCGGTTCAACAGTATTTGAACTTTGCCAAAAGTGCCTCACGCAAGATCGCAGTTTCCATGAACCGCTGTCAGAAAAGTCAGTCCTGTATTTTGGAAATTCGCGACGCCAAGAACCTTTATCAGCAATTGGTTGGACAAGACATGGTCCTTGAATTGCAAGATTCAGAGATGTTCAAAAGCGCGAGGTAGTAACCGGCTATGAAACTTCTAAAATCCCTTCCTGTCCTTATTGCATTTCTAATTTTGATCGGCTGCGGTCCGCAGCCGCGCAATCATCATATTGATTTTGACTATGATCAGGCCTTTTTGACGGAAACCCGTCGCAACATTCCTGACAATCTCGCTTTGGGCAGAAGCTACAACGTTTTGACCGGAGACGTGGGTCGCGAGTGTGCAACAGGAACCAAAACCCCTCAAGGCGAGCTGGTACTGAAAAACAGTCTGAATCGCAACTTGTCCCCGGATCAAGTTTACGAGCTTTTAGGATTTAACCAAGGACAGTATCCCAATCAGAAGACGTTCTTTTCGGGCAGTTCCGTGGACAGATTTTTGCTGCCGCCAAAAGAATCGTTCCGCAGAATCTTTTTTTACAGTCTTTCCTTGCGCGGTCTTACGCTGAAGCTAGATCAAGTTAAACTAAGCCAGAAAGACTGCCAGCAAGCCTATATCGAAAGCCAAAACCTTGGCGCCGATATTTTGGTGAAAGTGGACATGTATTTTCAAAACCGTCAGGCGGCGGATCTTTTTGAAAGCCAGGCTGACGGCAGCTCGCTTAAATCCTTATTTCGTGTTTTGCGGCAACATAAAAATTTAGATGGATTTATGGTGTCCGCCCTGCAGTGGGGCGGGGATCCTCAGCAGTTTATTAAATTTACGGCCAATGAACTTAATGGGCTTGCCCAGTGTAATATGCAGGCGGATCTGAATGCCTGTGCCGAGATTTATGAATCCCTGACAAGCTATGCCCTGAACAAACAAACCGGTTTGCTTCAGCAGGTTCTAGCGGGTGGGGCTTCATCTTCAATTGTTTCCTTTAACTGGAAAGAACTAAAAAGTCCGCTGTTCACCCAGCAGGAGGAGCAGGCGCTGCAGCAGCTGAAAGTCCTTTCAGAGGCCTATCGCAAATTGCAGGTGACATCAGGGCAAATGGAAAGCTGGCAAAGTATTGTCTCCGTCCCCGGTGCTTATCGCGAGATATGGGACAAAGCTAAAGAAAACATCAATCAAGCCAAAATTCAGATCGAGGATCAAGTCCTTGCTTGTTTCCAAAACCTGCAGACCTGTGAAATCAATCTAAGGCAGGATGCCGTGGCCTTTCCAAAAATTCCGACTTTTATGTACTGGTGTCAAAACTCCAGCGATAAAGTATTTCAAACTTTGACGGACAAGTTTGCGGGAAGTTGTGGGGCGGCTTTTCTGTACCTGAATGAAAGTCCGCGTTTGGATCTTTCAAAGATGGAAATCGAACATCTGGATTTTTTGGAAAACCTGCCCGAAAAAGAAGTCATCAATCTAAAACGAAATAACATCTCAGATCTCACGGCGTTGCAGACAGTTGCCGGAGTGGGAACTTTGGATCTTTCAGAAAACTCGGTCGGGGACTGGGAAGCTGTTGCGGCGATTCAAGGGCTCAAGAATCTGGTGGTGAGCGAAAGTGACTTCTTGCTTTCCGTAGCAGCAGAAAAGTGCCCGGACTATAAAGTTTGGGCTCGCGGAAGAATCCTTGAGCCCCCATGTGCTAATTAAAGACGGATGCCTTCCGCAGCAACAGCTTCTTTTACGGAAGCACGCTCTGCCACTTTAGTCATCAGACCTTGGATCGCCTTGTGGTTCGTGGTGTCCACATTCACAAGGTTCGTCCAGCGAAGAACGTTGTAAGCATAGGCATCCACAAGCGAGAAATTATCACCCAAAATGTAGGCGTTGTTTTGCAGGTGCTGATCCAATACGCCCAGACGCAATTGGACTTTTGCTTGGATCGCCGCTTTTGTTTCGTCGTTCATGTGTGCCGAGTTGAAAAGGGAACCAAGACCTTTGTGCACTTCTGTTGCGATGAAGTTTAGCCATTCCATCGCTTTGTAGCGTTCCATGGTGCCGAACTTAGGCAAAAGATTTTTCTCTGGAGCTTGGTCTGCGATCCATTGCAGAATCACCGCGCCTTCCGTCATCAAATGACCGTTCGGAAGCTGCAGGGCAGGGATGTAGCCTTTTGGGTTTACTTTTCTGTAGTCGCCGCCAGCGTACTCTTTGTTTTTCAGGTCCACTTTTACAAGTTCGAAGTTCATGCCTGCTTCACGCAAGGCGATTTGAGAAGCCAGGGCACAGGCACCAGGAGAATAAAACAGATTCATTTTCAGATTCCTTTGCATAATAAATGCGTTTAAGCGTCAAATGTACCACTTACTGTTACATAAGGGCTTCCATTATTGCAACAATAATAGTAACATTAACGCTCCATCGATCCTTCAAAGGAGCATTCTTGAATACTCACTCACTTTTTCAGCCCTTCCAGTTTAAAGGACTCAGCCTTAAAAATCGCATCGTCATGGCGCCGATGACGCGTCAAAAATCTCCGAACGGTGTGCCGACAGAAGACGTCGCGAAGTATTATCAACGTCGTGCTGAAGGGGACGTCGGTCTGATTCTGTCTGAAGGAACCGTGATCAATCGTCCGGCTTCTTCCAATGAAAAAGACGTTCCGCACTTCTACGGTGAAAAACCCCTGACTCAGTGGAAAGAGGTGATTACTGCGGTTCACCAAGCTGGCGGCAAGATGGCGCCCCAGATCTGGCATATGGGAAAAATGAAACCCAGCGGATCGGGCTGGTTGCCAGCAGCACCCTTTGAAGGACCGGCCGAGATGACTGTGGAAGACATTCAAAACACCATCAACGCCTATGCACAAGCGGCTTTGGATGCAAAGAATCTGGGCTTTGACACCGTTGAACTGCACGGAGCCCACGGCTATCTGATTGATCAATTCTTCTGGCCGGGAATGAACACTCGCACGGATCGCTTTGGTGGAAACACGATCGCCGCAAGAAATACCTTTGCCGTGGAAGTGGTGAAAGCCGTTCGCGCGAAAGTCGGCCCGGATTTCCCGGTGATCCTGCGCTTGTCTCAGTGGAAACAGCAAGATTATAACGCCAAGGTCGCAACGACGCCGAAAGAGATGGAAGAATGGCTGTTGCCACTTTCTGAAGCGGGCGTGGATATTTTCCACTGCTCTCAAAGAAGATTCTGGGAGCATGAGTTTGCAGATTCTGATTTGAACTTCGCGGGCTGGGCCAAGAAAATCACCGGCAAACCAACGATCACGGTCGGCTCTATCGGTCTGAGTGGTGGGGACTTCTTAAACAGCTTCCGTGGGCAGGGTGCCGAGGTCGGGGGCCTTGACGAATTGACCCGCAGATTAGATCGCGGGGACTTTGACCTGGTGGCTGTCGGCCGTGCGCTGCTCAGTGATCCGCAGTGGGTGAAGAAAGTAAAAGATGCCCGCACGGCAGAGCTGAAAGGCTTTAATCCGGCGGACCTTGCCGTTCTGACATAGGTTCTGGGCTTTGACATGCGAGGTCTTTCCGGTATGCTGACAGCAGCCAGGGAGCCGCATGACCAAGACCGAAGAAAAAATCAGAAGACTTTGCCCGGAAGTGGTGGCATCGGGCTTGGATCCGGTGTTCTTAAGCCAGATGCTGGATACACGTTTTCTGGGGAACTTTTCGCTCTTTTCGGCGGCGGCGGATATTTTTCTGTACGAATATGCCGAGGAGCTTGAAGAGCTTCAGAATCTGATTGAAAATCTGGATCGCAAGAAAGCCTTTGCCGCGGCTCACAAGATCAAAGGGGCGATCTCGAATTTTCACCGCCCTGATGTTGCTGAAACGGCGCGAATTTTAGAGATCCACACCGATGACTGGAGTCATGAGCAGTTGAAAGCGCAGTTTGCGGTTCTTCAGGTGCAGATCCAGGAATTTGCGTTTGAATTGAAAATTCTAATGAGATCTTTTGAAGAGATTCAGGACCTGCCATGAAGCCATTAAACATTCTTGTGGCCGAAGATAACACCGTCAATCAACTGATCGTTCGTGGCATGCTGGTAAAGCTGGGTCATAACATCACCATGGTGGAAAACGGCAAACTGGCGGTTGAAAAACTTCAGACCTCTGAAATTGATTTGATCCTGATGGATTGCCACATGCCCGAGATGGACGGGTTCCTGGCCACGCAGACCATCCGTGCAAATCCCAAATTCAAAAATCTGCCCATCATCGCCATGACCGCCACCGAAATTGCCGAAGAGAAAGACCGCTGCGTGCAAGTGGGAATGAATGACTTCCTGGCAAAACCTCTGACCATGGCGACGGTCGAAGCTGTTCTGCGAAAATACATGAAAGTATAAGAGTCTCATTTTGAGGCGCCTTGGATGGACCAGTCTTTGCTTTTCTGAGAGCAAGGGCCCTACAAAGTGCGTGAGATGCATTTTGTGCGTTTCCATCGTCTAAGTGATGTATGGTGCGTGCCCTAAAAGGGAAGACCATGCAAAAAGCCTTTGTGCTGATAGCGATTTTCATTGTGATGTTGACGTCGGGCCCGGTCCGGGCGGTCAACCTTTGTCAGGATGTTCTTTTTGATATTCCGGGTTTTCAGATCAAAGAAGCAGTGCTGAACAATCTGCCGGTTTCCTTCCGCGCGGTTCCCTATAACTCACGGATGTATAAGGCCGAGCAGATTTTAGGCAATACCCAGGATGTGCTGCTGGGGTTTTCCGAATACGGTCATGCCTATGTGGTGGCTAACAAACTGCGCTTGGACGGGGATGTTATCGGTCGGCAAACACAAGTTCGAGCGACAGATTTGCTGGATGCCGGTATCATCATCCGCATTCATTCTACGGCTATAGATCGGGTGAAACTGAAAGCCTTCAACGACAAGAACGGTTTGTCCTGCAGCAAGACGGCGTGCAAGGCGTTGGCAAAGACGGCGGGCCTTTACGTGGGTGGCAGCCGCACGGGATACTTTTCGCCCTACAAAATGCTGAATTCGATTTTGAAAAACGGAATCAAAGACGAGGATGGAAACAACGTTCCTTTTGACGTCTATTATGTCGGTAACAAGTCCTTGAATGAAAGCGCCGCTCTTCTTGAAAAATCAGATGCCCGCATTACCAAAGAGATCGCAGTCAAGGGCGGGGTTATTTTGACAGGGACCTCGGTCACCGCCGTCACGCTGCTTTATGCTCTCGGTGTTCTTTAATTAAGTTATTGCCACTATCCGCTCCGGGGTTTGTGTTTCGTGGAATTCACGAGGCATAATCAAACCTCGTGGGAGCCTCTATGAATCAATTTATCTCTTGTTTGATAACAGGTGTTTTAATTGTTTTATCCTCGGTGTCTGCGTGGGCGGGGCAGGGGCCCTTGCCGTTGCCTGAAAAGGGATACAAAGTTTTTTCGCGCATTCAGTTTGTCGATCTGACAACTGAGCATCCGATACGCGACAGGGCTTTCGGGGACACGCTGGAAGTCAGCTTTAAATCGCAACTGGATCAGCTTTATCGCCTGCACAATCCCCCGGTTCGTCATTTACAATTCGTGGAGCGCCTGCCTCAGGCGGACTGTGATCTTCTGATCCGCGGGACCTATACACTGCGGGCTTTTGGCAATCGCGGGATGCATGCCACCGTCATGGTGGAAAATATCCGCACGGGTGAAACACAAAGTTTTGAAGCTGCCGGCGACGCCTTTGAGGTCACTGAAAATTTGGCTTTGGATGTTTTCCATGAATTTCAGAAAACCCGTTTCCCCGTCGAGGCTAGGGTGTCGGGGCGAAACCTGACATTGTTGTTTAAGGGCGCGATTTATCGGCCCTCCGCCTCGAAGATGGCGGAACTTTACCGTCAGAGCCTTGTTGCCTGTGAAATGCGTGGGGGGCGTGTCAGCACCGAGAAAGAGCTGGTCGCCATTTCCACACTGGGGGATTACGGTGGCGGTGTTTCTGTTGGAAATACGGGTGTGAGCAGTGACTACTGGTCCGTGGAAGCGGGGCGGGTTTATGTGGCGCCGTGGAGTCAATCCACCAGCGCCACCAGCTTAAATCCCACAGAGCAGTTGAATTATCTTTGCGTGCGATAGTCATTCAGGGGTTGAATCGACTCCGGAGCCATAAAGTTTTAGCAAGATGTTGCCTTCACTGGTTCCGATGTACATCTCGCCATAGTGCTCGCCCAGTGTTTTGGGTGTGAAGTACAAGTCGACCACACAGTACTTGTCCGGATCAACGGTGTCACCGCAGTTGGTTGTCGCCGCATACATTTCCCCGAAGATCGTCAGTTCATTGATTGTCAGCGGTTTGTCGCTGGGGGCGTTCAGTCCGATCTCCACCCAGACGGTTTCTTCCAGGTTGGCTTCGCCGAATTCAATACTCAGATAGCTGATGTCCTGCGGAGTGGGTAAGACGGTTTCTGCGGCGAAGGTAGGAAAGGCCATAAAGGTTGCCATTAAGAAGGCGCCAAGGGTTCTCATAACTCCTCCTGTTTTGTAGCCTTATTCTAAGCCCGTGCTCGTCATTTCGCAGTATGCAAGCAAACAGCGGTCTGGTACATTTTCCGGATCGAGGTTTGGTTTGGTCGGGTCATTAAAATATTTTGAGCTTTGGGCATTAAAGTTCAGTGCCTTCTTAGCGGGAAGTTTCTTCTGTTTTTTTTTGCAGTCCCAGTTTCAAATTCGCGCGGTTGTTGCCGCCGCATTGACGGGCTTTTTGGGGACCTTCATCCCGGATACTAAACGCATTGAAAAGACCCATGTTCACGCCACCATCTACATGGGGGCCTTTATCGCCATGGGTTCGCGCGTGGTGGAGGCGGGGCCTTGGCAGATCCTGTGGGTGTCGGTGCTGGGCTCGACGATTTATTTTTTGATCAGCCCTTATTTTAAGGGCATGGGTGGACGTCTGGGGTTGATTGCCTTTATTTCATCCTTGCTGGGATGGGCGATGAGGCATTGGCTATGATGATCTTTCTGGTGATGCTGTTATCCTTTTTTGGTGCAGAACTGACTTTTTTCTTAATTCATCGTTATCATTTCCCGACTGTGCAAGCGTCCAGTGGACTGACGTTGGTGTTTGCAGGAATCCTGGCCCTGTTCAATCTTCCCTTTTTCGGGGTTTTGCAAGCCGCCTTTTTTGGAGCTACCTTCGTGGGGATGACCGACAGGTCGCGCATGGGCTGGAAGCGGGTGTTCCTGGCCAGTCAGATTTATGGTCTGATTTATTTCTTTCTGATTCCCTTTGCGCGGGGCTTTGGCGGGGGATTGGGGGCTGCGGCCTTTGTGTCTATCGCGACGGTTTATTCTGCTGACAAGCTCTTGAGGAAGGCCCGATCGTCGGGTACCGTTAAGTCATGACTTCATTTGTAAATCAAATTGCCTGGATCGAAGAAAACTTCAAAGAAATTGAACCTTCGGCTGAAGTTTTTCTGGATATGAAATACGCCACCAACGACAACTTTATGAATATTGATATTTATAAAGGTTTTGACCGTTGTTTTGTTTCCCCCGTGGCTTATGAGATGTTCATGAAAGCCTGTGCGGTCTTGCGTGAAAAGCACCCGGATTTGCAGTTTCTGATCTGGGATGCTCTTCGTCCGCGCAGTATTCAGGCCCAGTTCTATGACCACTTGGCGGGCACTCCGTTTCAGAGTTATGTCGCGGCCCCTTATCCGGGATCACTTCATAATTTCGGCATGGCGATGGATTTAAGCCTGCAAAATAAGGATGGCACTCCGCTGGATATGGGGACGGGGTTTGATGATTTCCGTGATTTGGCTCAGCCCAAACTAGAACAGCAGTTTTTGCAGTCCGGTGAACTGACCGAGGTACAGCTGCAGAATCGCCTGTTGCTGCGAAGCCTGATGGAAGATCAGGGCTTCAAAGTTTTGGAACACGAGTGGTGGCACTTTAATGCGCTTCCCAAAGATCAAGTGCACGGCAAGCATCCGGTGCTGGAATAGCCGAAAAAAAACGAAAACGGGAACCGTCCTTGGTTCCCGTTTTTTATTTCTGAATTTGGTTCTTGTTTACGGATTTCTGAAAGAATTCAGAATTGTTAGCAGGGAGGTCAGATTGTCAGAAACGCCGCTCATCACGCGCATATTGTTGGCACTTTGTGGAGCGGTGATCACAATCTGGATTTCACAATTGTTGAACCCGCGGTTGGTGACAGTGTAAATGCCAGACTCTTTGAAGTCAGTTGCGCCGCGAAGATCCAGCTCGTAGTTGCTTGGATCACGCACAATCACATCACGTCCACATTCAGGATTGGCGGAGAAAATCACTTTTTTGCCATCAGCAATCTTGATATCCATCACGGCGGTCATCATTCCAGACAATTTCAGAGAGCACATTCCTGAAGCCAGTTCTGCATCCGTGCAACGATCGTAGTCTTTCATTTCAATCTTTTCAGTGCGAGCACCGCCGTTTTGCAACGCCGTTAGCAAAGCACTTAAATTGTCTGCGTGAGCAGAAGTAGAGAAAGTGGAAGACACGATCATCATCAGGGCAGCGATTTGTTTTTTCATTTGAAACTCCTTAGTGTTTTTATTTTGCCGGCATCAGCGCCAGCGTTATGCAGATCTATAAAGCACTGGATGTGCCAGCCTGGTTTAGGGCTGAAAGTGCGTTTATTTTGATCTGACAAGGAGTCTGTCGGGAACCCGGCAGGTGATTCTGCCGGGGAATCGGTGGCTGCCGAAAGCCCGGCAGGGGGATTAAGTGGTCCAAAACTCCATATCGAGGTCGACACGGGTGTGTTTTTAGTACTTCGCTTTGGCAATTGCAGTGGCGGCAGCTTGGTATTTAAGTGAGTTCTCCGGAGCCAGAGCGATGATAGAGGTTGTTTGGGGTGTTGCAAAGCCTCGTGACTTTAGGTTTTCGGATTTGTGAAGTCTTCGGATCTGACACATTGTTTTGCTATCTAGGGGGATCTCTAGGTGCCAACCATGGTTTAAATTGAGCTTCAATTCCTTGATAAAGTAGCTGTTATATAGAACATCACGAAAGAATATATTTAGCCCTTTGCGAGCTGTGCCCCAGCGGCAGCCATACTTTTTTGCAGCTTGAACTAAAAGTAGAGTCTGCTTGTCTAAATAGTTGTGGTATTTACCGGATCTTAAGGCTGTGCCAAAAGCATGGAGATCAATATTCTCATTTATATAGTTTTGAGTAAAACGAATCAGACCTTGCTTGCCTTGACGGCGAAATGCACTGGTAGAGATGCTCATCTTTGCAAGTCGACGTTTATGATCTTTGAAGTAAGAAGTTTCTTTAGACAAAGCGATTTCCTTTGGAAAGGTTGTGCTTGGCGCAGAGAATTTGAATGTTTTCAACCTTCTTTGATGATCCACCTTTGGAGTAGGGTAGGATGTGATCAAAGTGAAGGTTTTCCGTTGAGCCACACTTTACGCAGCGGCCTTGATCGCGTTTAAAGACCGCCGCTTGAATTTCGCTGGGAATCATTCGATCGTGTCTCAAGTCTACGACGGAATGGGTTTGGGGATTTGACTCCGCCAGTTGAAGCTTGAAGCGAAAGACTTTGCGTGGACCCGCCTGGACATAGCTCACATCGATAAGAGAAAAAACTCCGCAGAACGTCCAAATGCCGTCTTTGACTTTGTTGAAGATAGAAATCTTGCAGGGGCCGATTCCATGATTTTTAAACTTTAAGGCCTCTTCTTCGAACTTGCCATTTTTTGTAAGGCTTCCACTTTTATTTCTGCGTGGCTGGTCAGTTCTTTCGGGATCGGCGCAAAGGCTTTTCGTTTGATTGTGGCCTTCGTATTCTACCAAAGAGCCATCTTCTGAGATCCAGTCTTCATACGGGGCATTTTCTCTCATGGACATGAGAAAGACATGGCCACCTTTTGGGGTAGAATAATTCATTCCATGTTGAATTTGAAATCCGGAGAATGCGCGTAGTTCGTCGTAAGAGAGAATTTGACCTATTTCCATCTGATAACAGTAAACGAACTGCTATTTTGCCTCCAGGAAATAGGTCTTTCACAGGCCCTTTGTCTTAAGAATAAAGCGGCTTGTAAGCGCCCTGGCGCAGGTTGATGCCGTATTCCAGATAGGCTTTCATCGCGCAGGCCATTTGCGACCAGCCCATGCAGTTTTTGTATGAGCTGCTGATGCCCGCTTCATCTTCTTTCCAGCCGGTTTCATAGATCTTCACTTTGGCTTCTTTGTCATTCAAAGCTTCAAAGACAAACTCTGTCTTGGTGTTGTAGCCACCGGCTTCGGCCTCCCATTCGATCACAATCAGCTTGTCCTGGATGACTTGTTTCACCGGCACAGGGAAAGGACCCGGGAAGTCAGCAAATTCCCACTGCACGGTGGTGCCCTCTTTCAAGGGGGCTGAGGCGCCTGCGGTCGTGAAGTAGGCGCTGAGTTTTTTCGGATTGTAAACGGCATCAAATACTTCGTTCACAGGCTTTTGAATGATGATTGAGACTTCAAACTTGGGAATCATGGTGACCTCCGGTATTTGCTGGAAGCCAAATTCTATCGAAGATTTCTTGGTAAAAGAAGCATTTGCCGCCAAAGGTGTGTGAATATTCACGGACAAACTGATTCCCCGAGGTGGCCGGAAAATCTAAAATGGAACCATGAAATCACTGCTGGGAATTATTCTATTTCTGTGTTTGTTCTCGTTAAACGCTTTCGCGTTAGAACCGGCAATCAACATCGTCACTTATCATCCACTGGGGTTTCGGGTGGATGACACCGAGCAAGGACAGCGGGTGCGTCGCCTGCTGGAAAAGATTCAGCAGTTGGGCGTCAAGGTTTTGATATTGAATGTCCGGGGGCACATGATCACTGGAAGGGGCAGCGAGATCAACTCGGTGATTCCCGAGTCCCTGCGCCCGGAGGAAGAGTTTCACATTCGCGCTTTAGCAGCTTACGCAAAACAAAAGGGAATGGAGGTGGCTTTCAGACCCATATTGTTGGTCGTCGGACCGAAGGGGGAATTTCCTTACACCGAAAAAGGGGTCACTTGGTGGCATGGCAATATCGAGCCCAAAGATCCGGTCAGTTGGTTTAATAATTACTTCAAGTTTCATGAACGTTATATGATGTTAGCTGCCAGTGTCGGAGCCAAATGGTATTCGGTGGGCGCGGAAATGCATTCCATGACGTCCGGGTTGGGCAGTCGAAAGCCCAAGTGGCGATTTGGTTTTCCGGATAAATGGGTGACTTTTGTTAATGCCGCCAAAGAACGCCTGCATCCCCACAGCGTCGCCGTCACCTATGGAGCCAACTTCACCGATCAGTTCGTTCTGGAAAACGCCAAACGCACCTGGGGTGGGGAGCTGGAACAATGGCGCCATGATATCACCTTTAAACCCAAGAGCAGCAAAGAGACCCTTCATCAGAACAACATGCGTGAACTTTGGCGGTCTTTGGATTTTCTGGGTTTGGATTTTTATCGTTCTTTGGGAAAGAAAACGTCAAAGTATCCTGAAGCCTTCGAGGATCTGGCCAATCATTTGACGGTCCAGACGCGGGGGTTCGCCCAGCAAATTCAAAAAAGTGTTGAGCAGATTGCTCAGGCCACCGGCGTATCCAAAGAAGTGGGGTTGCAGGAGGTCGGCTATCGCAGTGTGGAAAAGTGTTTTGTTTCTCCTTATCACTATGAAGGGGGCACCGAGCCTATCAACTACATGCACCAGGCCGCCGCGTGGGAGGCTTTGCTGCGGGCCTCTGCAGAGTTTGGCCTTTACGGTGTCGGTATATGGCAGGTGCTGGTGGATGAAGACACGGACTTGCTGGAAAACCGGGGTTTTTCACCCTTGGGAAAACAACCCGTCAGTGAAGTCTTTCGTCGTCACTTTATAGTTCAGTGATTCCAGTCGGCCAAAACACTCCAAGCTCGGCGATCCTCGATCTGGCTGTGATCATAGACATCGATTCCATAACCCAGGTCACGAATGGCCCACAGGGTTCGCTGGAACTCTTGCAGGGTCGGTTGCACCATGCTGTCCTGACCATACCAAGGTGAAATCTCAACATGCAGAATTGGCAGACTGCGACCGGCGACAAAACGGACAAAGTCCAACGAGGCTCGACGGGTCCATTCGGGAGTAAAAACAGCGCCGCCGTATTCTCCGGCCCATTGCTGCCATAAAAACTCGCCGACAATGATGTCGATCTTTTCAAGGCCCTGCAGATTTAAAACGCTGTCAAAATCAAAACCCACTTGATCGCGGATTTGTTCAGAACTCATCAGGCGCCCGTTGGCATGGGCGGGCCAGGTATGGACCACTGCCGAGAGGATACCGTGTTCATGGGCCACTTTGGACATGATCGCCACAAGATCCGTTAAACCCTGAGCTCGGAATTTCAGCCAGGTCCCGTCACCAAGGAGCGCTTGAGGATAACGTCGTTTGAATTCGGCATTTGCGGCTGGGTTGTAGTCGGGCTCTGCCGTCCAGAAGCAGTCCACAGTGGGTTCAACGGCTTCGATCGCGTGCAGGTCCGGAAACTTCTGCAACAGATCGTGAACGTAGCCTTTGAACCACGCGCGATAGGCGGGATGCCAAGCGGAAAGATGGTGCGTGCGGGCGAAGGGCTTGTAATCAAGGCCATTGCGCATTTTGGAACGCCAGTCGGGATGTTCTTCCCAGAGTTTCTTAAAGTCATTGACGGGAATGACGGCAACGACTTTCAAGCCTTGTGCGCGGGCGGTGTTATAGACCTCCAGAAACACATTGTCTTCACCCAGATGTTCTTCAACTTCGGTGAAAGGATAAGTGGTGCGATAAAAGGACCCATGCAGGGGGCTGTAAGCATATAAAAACAGTGTGTTGGCGCCGGCATGCTGGGCCTGACCCACCACACGTCGGGCGATCGCCTCAATGGTCAGATTCGGATAAAGGCGGCTGAAGTACGCCGGATCCACGCGCAAGCCCCGCATCGAAACATTTTGGGCGGAGGCGCTGAGAGCACTCAGGCCTACGAGCAAAGCTGTCAAAAGGGAGGCAAGGATTTTCATGTTTCACCTTAAAGTTTTTCGGCCAAAACTTCGAGAATGCGTTCTGAGGCTTTCCCGTCACCAAATGGATTTTTGGCTTGAGACATGCGCTCAAAGATTTCAGGCGTATCCAGCACCTGGGTTGCGGTGTCGTAGAAAGCCTTTTCCTGCAGGGGAATCAGCATCGAGGTGCCAGCCGCAATGGCTTCAGGCCGTTCGGTCTTTTCCCGCGCCACCAGAATGGGTTTTCCCAAAGATGGAGCTTCTTCCTGAACGCCGCCAGAGTCCGTGATGATCTTGTGGGCTTTTTCCATCAGATACACAAAAGGGACATAGTCGATCGGTTCGCACAGCCAGATTTTGCTTTCGCCCGGATTTACGGGAAGGCCTTTGTCTATCCACCGGGCCCGATCGCCGAAAATTTTGCGTGCCGAAGCGCGCACCTGCGGATTCATGTGCAGCGGGATCAGAATTTCGACATCCGGTCGTTCTGACAGGGCCACCAGTCCCTTCATGACTTCTTCCATGGGCGCACCAAAAGATTCGCGGCGATGAACCGTGACCAGAATCAGTTTTTTTAAAGGATCCAGGAATGAAAATCTTTCGTTCAATTCCTGATTATAGATATCTGACTTTTGCAGACGTTTGCGCACCTCAAACAAAGTGTCGATCCCAGTGTTACCTGTCACATAAATATCATCTGAAGGATAGTGCTCTTTCAAAAGATTTTCCCGTGAGGTTTCCGTCGGGGCGAAGTGGAACTTCGCCAGCAGGCCCGTGGCCTTGCGATTGAACTCTTCCGGGAACGGAGAGTTGATATCGCCGGAACGAAGGCCGGCTTCCACGTGGATGATCGGAATGCGATGATAGAAGGCGACCAGGCCTGCGATAAAGCAAGTCGTGGTGTCACCTTGGACCAGAATTCCATCCACCTTGTGATTCGACAGATAGTCATGCAGGCCCTTCATCACGGATGTTGAAATGTCTGCAAGGCTTTGCCCTGGTCTCATCAAATCCAAATCGAAGTCCGGCTCGATCTGAAAGAAGTTCAGAAGAGGTCTAAGCATTTCCCGGTGTTGCCCGGTTGAGCCAACGATCACACGAAAGCGTGGATCGCGTTTGGCTTGCAGAATCAGCGGGGCCAGTTTCACTGCTTCAGGTCTTGTTCCAAATACGACGAGTAGTGTTTTCATGCGTTCAACCGTAGTGGCGCAGATTATTCGTTGGCAATTCCTATATACTTACAAGAGTTTAACTCTTCATTGTCGCGAAATTCATTTACCGTCTACTTCCCACGAACTCTTTGCGAAGGAATTGCGGATGACGTTTCGTTATATATGTTCACTTATTGTAATTGCATCTCTGTGTTGTGCATCTGCAAACGCCGATGAAGCTACGGATGTACTGGCCGAAAAAATGGTGATGAGTGCGAAGCCTGCCCCAAAGGGCTTTGTCGAGCTGTATTCCGAGAGCAGCTATTTCTATGACTACGACGTCGTCACCGACACGCGCCTTCGCTATTACCATCCGGTCGCCGAGATTCTTTCGGCGAAGATCGCGGCCTATCTGGGGGCCAATGTTCAGTATCAGTCCTCGGGGGCAAAAGCGAAGTACTATGACAACACGGTGAATCCTCATCTGGGATTACAGCTTCGTCCGGTCGAGTGGGCAAGTATCGGGGCCCAGGTGGGCTATCGCACGGTGATCGGCAATGACGAACAGCCCGCGGCGACGACGTGGGATCCACGCATGGTGGCTGCGGCAGGATATTTCTTTAATTGGCCGGTTCCCAAAGTTTTCACGGATGTTTATGGTGAGGCGTCCTATGTCCCACGTCTTTCCTCAACGCCAGTGTCAATTGCCTGGGTGAAGCAGGGCTATCGCTGGTCCCCTTTGAGCAAACTTAAAGTGGATGCCTATGGAGAGTTCTATGCGCGCGAAAGCCGCAGTGCGGATCTGGGCCCCACCATGACAGAGTGGCGTATCGGCGGGCGCACCGGATGGTTTGAAAACTCCTGGAATATGTCGGCGTTGATTTTCCATCCCCTGGAAAAACACACTCATAGTGGCGAGCTCGAGGGTCTGCTGGTCGTCGGGGGAATCTTCTGATGCATTGGACTTGGGAATATCATGATGCTTTTTCTGTCTTGACGTGGCTATTGGTGGTCGCGACAGCGGTGTTTATTCTGGATGATCTTTTTATTGATCTGGTGGCTTTGGTGCGCAGACTGAAGCCCGGGCGGCTTGATCAGTCGGATTTGCAGGTGATGAAGGCGATTGAACAAAAGAACATCGCCATCATGATCGCCAATTGGAAAGAGGCCGACGTCATTGGCCCGATGATCCGCGGAAATGTGCAGGGAATTGAATATCAGAATTATAAGTTCTTTCTGGGTGTTTACCCCAACGACACCGCGACATGGGAAGAGGCCCGTAAACTTGAGCGCCTGTTTCCGGATAAAGTTGTCGTAGTTGTAAACACCCAGGCGGGACCGACATCCAAAGGTCAAATGTTGAACGAGATCGCCCGGCAGATTCTTCAGTCCGAGAAGGTGACCGGGCAGGCAATGGATTTGTTCCTGCTTCAGGACTCAGAGGATGTCTTGCATCCGCACGCGTTTACCCTGATGAACTATCACAGCCGCGAGGCGGACTTCATTCAGATACCGGTGTTTTCTTTTGATGTACCGAAGTCATCCCTGGTCGGGGGAATTTATATTGATGAATTCAGCGAATCGCACACCAAGGATCTTTTAGTGCGCCAGGAGCTGGGAGCGGCGATCCCGTCCGCCGGAGTGGGGACTTGCATGGCGCGAAACCTGGTCCTGGGTATGATGGCGCGGCAGAACGGGCAGCTTTTAAAAGAAGATACTTTGACTGAAGACTATCACTTGGGAATTATCGCCAAACCCATGGGCTTTAAAAGTCGGTTCGTTTGTGCTGAATGGGTGAAGTCAGATGGGCAGAAAGAATTCATAGCCACCCGGGAATACTTTCCCCATCACTTTATGGCCAGCGTCCGGCAGAAATCCCGTTGGACCCTGGGGATCGCCTATCAGGGCTTTCACAATCTTCAGTGGAGCGGATCTTGGATAGACAAATATTTCCTGCTGCGCGATCGAAAGGGTCCGGCCAACAGCATTCTGGTTGTGTTGTCGATTCTGATATTGCTTGGGATGCTGGCCCTGCGTCTGCAAGGGGAGGCGATGCCAAGTCTGCTGCAAAGTCCGTTTTTTTCGGCCCTGTTGATGTTTAATGCGGTGGCCATGGGTCTTCGCATTGTGCAAAGAATGCGTGCAGTGATACGGGTGAACGATTTCAGTCAGGCCATGATGGTGCCGGTGCGCTGGGTGCTGGCAAATGTTGTCAATCTTTTGGCGTCACTGAAAGCTCACCGCATGTTCAAACAAAGTCAAAAAACCGGCGAGCGCCCGGTGTGGATCAAAACCGAACACAAGATGCCGGCTCACTTTGGTGTGGAAGGTGGGGCACCGATGCCATCAGCCCCCATGGCGGATGTTGAACTGGGTTGATCAGTTTAAAAGGCCGTCGATGATATCGGCGGTTTTTTTCTGGCTGGAAGTCAGGAAACTGACATATTCATCGGTTGGCTTGCTATGAGTGGTGTCTGCCACGGTTTTGGCAATCACAAAAGGAACCTGCGCTTTTTCACAAAGATACGCAATAGAACAAGCCTCCATATCGACCAGCAAAGCATCAGCAAAAGTGCGCTTCAGTAATTCTTTGCGAACCGTTCCGCCGACAAACTCAGATCCCGACAAAACAGTGCCATGATGAACTTTGTAAGGTCCGCCTTTCAGAAGACCGTCGATCTTTTGATTCCATTGCGCTGAAGCTTTGATCTTCAGTGATTTGCGTTTTTCTGGTGGTAAGGATAGATGCAGTTCCCCACTAGCCATGTACTCCAACCCATGATCGGAAGAACAGATGGCGTCGTGCTGGATCACGTCCGTGGCGATGCAAATATCACCCAGCTTCAGTGCAGGGTCGATGGCTCCGCCCAATCCCAGCAGCATGACGACATCGAATTTATAATTGCTTAGAAACGACGTCAGAACTGAACTGGCATTGATGGGGCCGATTCCGGTCTGGGCGATAAGAATTTCTGATTCATTTTTTTGCAGCTTCCACACCGGAACCGCAAAAGGGGCCAAAGAAGTTTCAGACGTTGCTGGCAGGCCCGCAACGTCTTTAAGTTCTTCTTTCATGGCGGTCAGAATCAGAATTTTTGCCATTAAGCCTTCTTGACGAACTCGGACTTCAAATTCATGGCGCCAAAGCCATCAATCTTGCACGCGATGTCGTGACCGTCACCACCGGATTGCAAGCGGATGTTTTTCACTTTGGTTCCGACTTTAACAACCGACGAAGAACCTTTGATTTTCAGGTCCTTGATCACCACTACGGTGTCGCCATCCTGAAGAATGTTGCCATTGGCGTCTTTGATAACACCGTCATCGCTTGCTTCTTCCGCCGGGGCGGCAGAGGCGTGGGCGCTCCATTCGTGGGCGCACTCTGGGCAAACCCAAAGGTTGCCGTCTTGATAAACATGTTCGGAATTGCATTTAGGGCATTTGGATTCAGTACTCATAGGTCAGTTAAAACATATCAAGGCCGCGGAAGCTAGTACTTAGCGGTGATATTTTTAAGGGTGCCGTCTTTGCGCATGGATTCCAGGGCGCTGTTCAGGGCTTCGATGACGGCATCAGGCGTGCTGGGATGAAATGCCAGCCAGTAATCTGTAGAGTACAAGTAGGCCAGCTTCTTGTATTTGACATTCCATTTGGTTTCATAGGACTTCTGGCTTCCCGTCGTCACGATGTCCAGCGGGATGCGGCCCTTTTTAAAGGCCTGCATGCGTTCGTCTTCTTCGCGATAGATGGTGATTTTAAAGCCGTGCTTTTGCAAAAACTCAATCGGGGCGTCACCATACTGGCCCGCGACGGTGTGGGATTTGAAGGTGGTAAAGTCCGGGTGGGGGGTGAAGTCAGCCCCTTCCAGACAGGCCAGATGGACTTCATCTTTCACGATGGGGCCCACCCATTTGAAAAGTTTTTCGCGCTCTTGCGTGCGAGAGGTGGAATAGACAAAGTGTTTGGGTTTTTCCAGGGCCGCCTTATAGGCCCGGGCCCAGGGCCACACCGCAAAGGACACTTTAAGCTTTGCGCGTTTAAAGGCCTCTTTTGCGACCTCCGTGGCCGAACCTTTCACGTCGCCATCTTCCTGATAGTTGAAGGGGACAAAGTCCTCAGTCAGGCCCTGATAGACGATGTCTTTGCCTTTGTGGCCTGAGAATTTCGAGGGCACCTGCGCGGGCGGTGTCGCCCACAGAGCGGCCCCCAGCAGAATCAATGAAAGCTTCATTTGCTGACGGCTTTAAAGCGGGCCAGAGGCGCCATGCGCGCTTTGTTCAGGCTTAAGCCGTCTCCATCCACGGTGTAGTTGTCGACTCCTTGCAAAACTTCGCCGAAGTTATCTTCCGTCGGCATTTTCACACAGAATTTTTTGGTGGAAGCCAGCTTTGAGATAAACAGACGCTGGCCCGGAGTTTCTTCATAAGCTCCGGTGAAATTATTGCAGCCATCATTGCCGTTGACGCGGTTGTCGCCGCTGTTGAACTGAATGTAGACCTTTTGCGAATCCGCGTTGGAGTATTTTACGGGTTGCCCCATCAGCTCGACTAGTTCCCAGCGGATGTCTTTGAAGTTGGCAGCAGGGGCCGAGGTGTTTTGCATGCGGGTCTCCTCAGGGGTCGTTTCGCTGTGGGCGCAGCCCCACAAAGACAGGCAGATCAGGGGTAACAGGGTTGCTTTTTTCAAGGCAGATTCCTTTCTGACTCGGTGACATCTTTCATTTCATCGGTGTCGATGTCTTTGGAAAATAAATCCAGGGCCGACTGACCGACCTGTTGAGTATCATAGCGTGTATACCAGCCGACGGCAACGGCTCCGGCCACAGGAATCCAGCGCGAGATCGTCGCCCCCAGCATTCGTTGGCTGACCCGCAGGCCCAGTCTTTCACACAATCTTTGCACCATGCGCAGGCTGGTCTTGCGCAGAACGTAGCGTTCACCGACGCGCACGACGATGTCGCGGAAAAGTTGGCTGGCGCCGTGTTTGAACAGGCAAAACAGCAACGCCTCTCTGGTCAAAAATCCTGTTTTGCCATGAATGGCCGCAATATCTGAAACCATCTGGGCTTGAATTCGCCAGATCAAAATCAAATCAGGAAGAATTGTCATCATGCCAAAGGGCCCCGGTGGAATGGCCAACGCCGCCGACACACTGGCGGCTCGCAAAGAGGCGGACTTAATGACGTGCGCGGAATCTTTAACCGGAGTGTTGGACGCCTTGTGGGGAGAGTCGGGGATCTGACTGACCAGATCCAGCAGTGAATTGGCGATGCCTGTGGCTTTGGACTTTGGTTCTGCCATTTCTCATCCTTCCGTTGAAGTTTGAGGACCTGTTAAAAGGATACGGCAAATTCCGCGCAATTGCATCAGAGCTTTGGCAAACCAGAAAGAAAAAGCAAAAAATACGGCCGTCACCGCGGCCGTATTTAAAGCTCGTTTAGAATTCTGTTTTCAGTCCCAGAAAGGCGGTCCGGCGCATGCCAGGAAAGATTCCCTGAGGGGCCCTTGAGGCGATGTAGGTGGTGTCCGCCAGATTTCGCACTGACAGCTCCAAAGTCAGATCCCGTGTTGCCTGGTATTCGCCGGTCAGGTGAAACAGCCCATAGGCCGGCAGCACACCACGCATTCCATCCACGGAACCTTCCACCGTGTTTTCAGCATCGGCGTACTGTTCACTGACGAAGGCATATTGCAGCTGAGTGAACCAGGCTTGACGTTTGTATCCCAGGGCCGCGTTGAACATGTATTCGGGTGCATAGGGCAGGCGATTGCCATTGCGGTCTTCAGAGGAAATAATTCGGGTGCTGTTGAACTTTGCCACGGGCAGATAAGTGGCATTGACGTCGATGATCAAAGAGCGATCAAACTCGGGACTGTAGCGGGCTGAAAGTTCAAGTCCCTGGTGCAAAGTTTTTCCGCCGTTTGTCAGTGTGCTTGAAGCCCCGCCGGATTCTGTAGCCTGAATCAGCTGGTTTGAAAAATCCAGCTGGAACAGGGCTGCTTCCATCTGCAAGTTGTCCCGCTGGCTGCGATACCCAAGCTCGACATTCACGCTTCTTTCCGCGCTCAAATCCACGGCTTGGCCATTGTTGTCGATGGAATCCTGCACTCTTGGAGGAGCGAACCCCTGGTGAACTCCGGCAAACAGAAACTCTTGCTTTGTCAGCTCATAAGCGGCGCCTATGCCGCCCAGATATTCGGTGTTTCTGGTGGCAGATCCCTGATTGAAATCGGCAGATGATTTTCGATAGATCATCCGGCTTTGTCGATAGGATTCAATGCGCACTCCTGGTGTGATGGTCCAGCGTTCTAGATTAAATGCGTTTTCAGCATATAGCGTCTGTGCATCCGCAAAACGTTTGTCGTCCGTATCAATGACTCCGGATCGGGACGTGGAGGTGGCGCCTTTGACCTCGACGTTGCGCATGTCTTCGGTGTGCAGGCGCAAGCCCACTTGCAGGTCGTTGGTGACTTCACCCGCATTCCAGTTCAGGAAGTAGCGGCTGTCGATGCCGGCGACATCAAAGGTGCGATTGCGCCCTTTGTTCCCGGCGGTCATACTGATGTTGCCCGCGCCGTCCTTTGAGAAATTCTGCCTCCACCAGTCTCGCGCGGTTTGATTGACGTAAAACAGCGTCGCCAATCGGGAGTCGCCGTTGATCTGATAGTCATGGGTCAGATTCATTTCATAGCGATTGATATAAAGAATGTCATCTTTCGCCGGATTCTGATAAGGGTCCTCTTCATACAGTTTCTGGGTCAGGCCCAGATAAGTCAGTTGTGCTTCGCTTTTATAGTGGCTCAATTTGATGCCGATATAGCTTTTTTCCGACAGCGCACCACCATACTTCACCAGCACGTCCTGAGTTTTGAAGTGACTGTTGTCGCGGGAACCGTTTCCGTCCTTGGCAAAAATATTTAACAACAATCCGGTGCCGTCTTTCACAGAACTGCCTTCGATCAAGAGGGCTTTATAATCCCGGGAACCACCTGTCAATGTCACCGCATTGCCATGATCCTTTGTGGGATTTTTGGTCAGATAGTTGATGACTCCGCCAATGGTGGAAGGGCCAAAGGCCAGCGAGCTGCTGCCTTTGCGGATATCAATGCGTTCCATCCGTTCAATGATCGGCGCATAGTAGGCTGAAGAGTCGATATAGGGCCCCAGTGCCAGAGGAGCGCCGTCTTCAAGCAGAAGAACCTTGCGGCTTCCGTCTGGGCTTAGGCCGCGCATCCCGATATAGGCCACACCTTCGGCTTCGATCACGTTGGCGCCAGCGGTTCTTTTGACGGCATCCTGCGCACTGGTTGGTTTGTTTTTTTTAAGTTCATCCTGGGTGATCACGGTGACGGCACCAGGGGTTTTTAGCACTTCCTCCTGTCTTTCACTGAGCACCTGAATTGTCGGAAGATTTACGACATCGGGGCGGGTGGCTGGGGCCTCTTGTGCGAAGGCTGTGGAGGTCACAGCGGCTATGTATAAGATCGAAAAGATTTTCATGCTTTGTCTCCTGAAAGGTATTTGCGGAAATTACTTTTTAGTCTGGTGAATCACAAATTTCCTGTCGGGAATCGGGACAAATAACAACCAATTGAAAGGGCTTCCGTCCGCAGTCTCCGCCCCCGGAGTGGATTTCAAATTCTAAAAACGAAGAAACATGATCTTGGTCATTTCTTTTTGTCGCCATTCGCGGGAAGAAGGTACTATGGCAGAAAAGTGTTCACCTGAAGAAGCGGCGCTAAAAAGTTTTTTTCTGGGTCCGCAGTCTGAAAATGCGGATTGGGTTCGGCATGAGATGCTGGCTGTTCTGGATCATTGGTTTCAGTGGAGGCAGGATCTTTTTCCTGACGACGGCAAGGCCATCTCCCGATCAGATCAAAAAAGTGGAGAGTTTCAAAGTCGCCGTGAGAAGACACAACAGGTCCTTCAGGACCTGTGTCATCGCTTCGAGGCCGAGATCCCGCAGTTTTCGCCCCGGTACGTCGGGCACATGTATTCAGAGATTTCTTTACCGGCCCTGTTCGGACACTTTGTCGCTCTTTTGCACAATCCCAATAACATTTCGACTGAAGCTGCCCGCGTGGGGGCGGTGATTGAAAACGAAGCTATTCTGGAGCTGGCAAAGATGATCGGATTTGATGCGAGTGAAGCCACCGGGCATTTTACTTCCGGCGGTACGGTGGCCAATATCGAGGCTCTGTGGCGGGCCCGGTATCGCATGGATCATTTTCTGTCATTGGGCTGTTTTCTGAATCTGAAAGGGTTCACGAAGCTGAAGTTTTCGGAAGCGGCTCATATGGGATGGCAGGCCTATGAAAAATACCTGCGCGAATATCAGGTTCCTGAAATGGAACTAAAACAATACAGTGCGGTGGCCCAGGGTCCCTGGAAGGTCGCAAGAGTTTATGAAGAGGCCTTTGGTCATCCCTATGAAGGCCCTGTTGTTCTGGTTCCGGACTCCAAGCATTACTCGTGGCTGAAAGGTGTTTCGCTGCTGGGTTTTGGAGAAACGGCCTTTCGACCGATTGCTTTGGATGCGCAGGGGATTTTGGATGTGGAGTCTTTGCGCACGGAAGTTGAAAAGGCGCTGGCCGAGGATCGTCCCATTCTGATGGTGGTTTCGGTGGCCGGAACAACAGAACTTGGGCAGTGTGATCCGGTGGATGCCATTCAAGATTATCTTGGGCAACTGAAAGTTCAGCGCAGCCAGCATCTGTGGCATCACGTGGATGCGGCCTATGGTGGATACTTCTGCAGTCTTTTGAAGGACGGTAAAAGTGAAAATCTTGATCCGGCAATTGCTCAGGCTCTGGCGGCGATGGCCAAGGCGGACTCTGTGACTCTGGATCCCCACAAGCTTGGGTATGTGCCGTATGCCTGTGGTGCTTTCGTGGTTCCGGATCAAATTCACTATCGGGTCTCGGCGTTTGATGCGAAATACATCCAATCCCCAACCAAGGGCATTGATCGGTGGATGAAGACCCTGGAAGGTTCCCGGTCTGCGGCGGGGGCCACGGCCACGTGGATGACGGCCAAAACCATTGGTATGGATTCCGGCGGATACGGGCGAATCTTAGGCCGGACCATCCTGGCTCGGAACAGGCTGAAGGAAGAAATCCAGGAACAGTGTGAAGATCTTAGGATTTTGCAGTCTCAGGAGCTGAATCTGCTTTCGCTGGTTCATCTGGGGTCAGCCCAAAAACTGTCGGAAGTGAATCGCCAAACGGGGAGACTGGTTCAGGCGGTCAATGTGACGCGGGAATTTATGGTATCTCAGACCGTCTTAAAAAGACCTGAATACCAGAAGCTGATTGAAAGCCATTGCCAGCGGTGGAACATCGAGATGGATGATTCCGGTTTGGTTTTGCTTCGTATGACCATTATGAATCCGTTCTTCTTGAACAAGGAATCAAAGACCCAGTTTGTATCCCGGCTTGTGGAGTTGTTAAATAAGCTAAGCCCCTCGGCTGTCGAAGCTTCGTTTTTGCGTTAGCGAAGTTCGATGTGCTCGGCGGCTCGTTCCGCCAAGGCAGAAATCGTCAGCAGGGGGTTGACCCCGACGGCGGTGGGGATGATCGATCCGTCCATCACAAAAAGACCTTCGTACAAACCACCCTCGGGGTGATAGACCTGGCCCAGATGATTGACGACGCCTGCAGTGACAGAATCGCCCATGGAGCATCCGCCCAACGGGTGCACGGTGATCAGGTTGTTCCCGCCCATAAATGTGCTGCGCGGATTTTTGACGTAGGTGGAGTTATTGACGCTGACGTGTTGTTTTATCTTGGCGATCATGCGCTTGAATATCGGATCCTGCTGCACGCCGGGCCACTGAACCACGACGCGGTTTTGACTGTTCAGGACCAGGCGTCCCTGGCCCCGGTCGTGGCCCATGCCAAAATAGACCATCGAATGATTCATCGAACCTTTTTCAAAGTCCTTGCTGTCAATAAAATCAAGCCATGCCCGATAGATCTTTGACGGCGAGGTTGGGGCTTTGACGAAGGTGGTAAGGCGTCTTGCCAGCTGCACCAGGGCCCCGGGGATGTTGCCTTCTTCGATCAAAAATCTTTCAAAGATGTTTTTTCGCTGGCGATAGTCGGCGATCCCATAGATGGTGGCCCCGGAAATCATACCCGGCCGGAATATTTTCGCGCTCGAGTTTCCCAGCATGTCCGTCGCGGTGTCGCCGTTAAAACCCAGCCCGAGCAAATCACCGTTGCCGGAAAAGTGCTGCCCCAGTTCTTGCGAAAACTTCAGATTGCCCAGCTTCTGAGAGCGCAACAGGATTTGGTTCGACCCCATGGTGCCGGCAGAAACCACAACATTGCGGGCCTCAATGCGAAAAGGTCTTTTCGTGCCTGCAGAAACGTGGGTGCCTCTGACAACATAGTTTCCTTGTTTGTTTTGCTCAATGTGGCTGACCTGCATCTGGGTGAAAATTCGGGCGCCGTGTTTTTTCGCCATGGGCAGGTAGTTCATATTCAGAGTGTTTTTAGCTCCCGTGTTGCAGCCCGTGCTGCAATTGCCGCACATATGGCATTTCGGCTGAGTGTCGCCGGATTGATTGCGATGGGGGCCGTGAAGGTTCACAGCAATTCGCGCCCAGGTGAAGGGGTCCCCCAAAGCCTCGCTGCTGTGGTGCAGATTTTCGGCTTTGCGGATCTTTGTTTTGCGTGGATCGTGGGACTGGATGTGGAGCATCTTTTCCACGCGCTGATAATATTTTTCAAATGTTCCCTGGTCTGCATCCGTGCGAATTTCCTGGGGCCAGCCTTTTTTTGAATACAAATCCCGATCCGGACGAATCACCACCCCGGCATTGATCAGGGATGTTCCTCCCAGGCCGCTGCCGCAGACAACATCGATGTCACGATGGGTGTGATATGAGAACAGCCCCAGCGGGTTGCTGTCGCAATAGATTTGTTTTTTGAGTTCGTGAAAGGTCTCGGGGTATTCGCCGGGGCGCCACTCTCGGCCGCGCTCTAAGATGGCGACTTGATGGTGGGGGCTTAAGCGTGCGCCCATGATGGCTCCGCCATAGCCGGAGCCGATGACGACCACCTCATAAAAGCTTTCAAGTTCGGAAAAGGAATCCGCCAGGCGGGTGTAGTCCATGGTCAGATTCACCCGGTGAATTTCAGGGGCGGCCGGAGCGTCTTCGGATTTCAGAAGTCCCAGTGCTCCCGCAGCCAGCGAGGATTTTAGAAAGGATCGACGTGAGAAATAAGATTTCACCCGAACTGCCCCCTGTCTTCAGATTAGGGGGGGACTTCAGGGTTTGGGAATCGGTGAGTGCAAGTTCCTGCCAACAGTCACCGGACAAAGTCCTGTGACTGTCAGTTCTCAGGTGGCCTTTACTGCAGGAAGGCTTTTGAAAGTTTCTGCTGATACTGTTTCAGGGCCTGGCTGTAGTCACCCAGATCCTTGATGATGGTGTGAGCGTGGTCTTTGGAGGGCTCGACAAACTGATTGTGCATGGGGCGCACTTGCAGTTCAAACTGCTTGCGCACTCCCTCTGGCGTTCTGCCGCGTTCGTGAACATCACGTTTCAGACGGCGCTCAAAGCGCAGGGATTCGGGGGTGTCAAAGAAGATGGCCTCATCCAGTTCCTGGCGGACTTCTTCAGAGTGCAGGATCAGGATTCCGTCGATGATAATGACTTTTTTGGGTTCGCCTGGAAGGGTCTCTTTTTTGCGGGAATGGGTCACGAAATCATAAATCGGGATGTTCAGGCTTTGGCCGGACTTCAGGGCACGCAAGCCCTGTGCGAGCAAAGTGAAATCAAGACTGGAGGGATGATCAAAGTTCACCGAACCGCCATCGCCGTCAAATTTTGCGGATTGGTCGATGTAGTAGTTGTCCTGGTAGATGATGGAGCAGTTGTCTTCGCCCAGCAGTTGTTGCAGCTCTTTGGCGAAGTGTGTTTTGCCGGAGCCACTGCCACCAGCAACACCGATGATGTGAGGTCTTTGCATAAATCATCCCCTGTGATCGGGGCAGTTTCCTTATTTACAGGAAGGATTTCAACTGCCGGAAGCAGGGGATGAAGTAAATGCCTGACTGTCCAGTTGATGGACAGGGGACCGCGCTGCCGCCAATCCTAATAGATCAGCTCCATCGGGGATGTTGCGTTCGTCGGGGTGTTTATACCCAATTCGCCTTCCATGCCCTCGCCCCAGCACACCACACGGTTGGAGGTCGTGGCGCACGTGGTGCCCGAGCCCGTGGAAACTTGCATCGGGGCGCCCCAGGCACTCAGCATCGAAACAGGCACGGGCGTATTCTGATCACCCGCAGCTCCGCCCAGGCCCAAACGGCCATAAGAGTTCAAACCCCAGCACTTCACCTGGCCATCACCGATGCCGCAGGCCATTTGTTCACCCACGGAAACGGACGTGTAATTGACGCCGGTATCGATTTCCACAGGATTCAGGACATTGCCGCCACTGGTGCCGTTGCCGACGTTGCCAAAACTGTTTTCTCCCCAGCACTTCAGAGATCCCGGCAGGGTGATACCGCAGGTGCTGACAGTTCCTGCTGAAATCGTCATGTACTTGATCGAAGAATCAATCAGGATCGGCGTCATCGAGTTGGTGGTTGTGCCATTGCCAAGTTTGCCACCCAGATTGTTGCCCCAGCATTTTAAGTCATCGGCCATCGTGATACCGCAAGTGTGGGTGCCTCCGGTCGAGACGAATTTGTAGGAAGTGCCCGAATCAATGATCACAGGGCTGAGGCGGGTGGTCGTGGTTCCATCCCCCAGTTGGCTGGCGCTGTTGGCGCCCCAGCATTTCAACACATTGGACATGGTGATGCCGCAGGCATGGCTGGGTCCGACAGAAAGTTGCATGTAATAGTCGCCGCCGGATATCGCCGTCGGAGTGGTGACCGCCGCAGTAGAGCCATTCCCCAATTGCCCTTGGGTGCCCTGGCCCCAGCATTTGATCTCGCCGGACAAACTCATGCCGCAGGCGAAATTAGAGCCCATCTTGATGTAGTCCCAGTCGACGCCAGCAGGGCTGACGTATTGGGGCATGGAAGAGGCGCCATTCAAAATGCGCGAGCCATTGTCATTCCCCCAGCAGTAGGTGCCGTAAGGGCTTTTGGCACAAACACCGTTGTAGTTGGAAACATGGATGTTGTTCGCCCCCATGCCCAGAGGACCTCGCACATTGACATCATAGAGGCCCAGGCTCAGTCCCGGGGACGTGGCGGATAATGGAACCATCATAGAGACATGGGTTTTGATATAGAACGGCAGCGAGTATTGACCCGCAGCCAGAGAAACTGTGGAGCTGGTCGGAGTCATACATCCACTATCTGCAAAGAACTCTGTGTTCACCGGCCCCAGGTTCACTTCCATGGCAGCAGGTGCCAGCACGGCGGTGTGATACTGATTCACCAGGACCGCTTCATAAGCAGAGTTATAACACTGCCCGCGAGTCGGGCCATCACGATGACCGCGGACTTCAAACCCCCAAGGGGCGTTGGTACCGCTGCCGCGATACACGGATTGAGTCAGACTGAGATAGCCCGAACCAGACAGAGTCAGAGTGTTCTGCCCCTGGGCGCCGGTCATCTTGACCCAGACATTGACGGACTTGGCGTAAGGAGCAATGGTGGCACTGTTTGTCGGAGTCGAGCAGGTGGAGTCACTGTAAACAGTGAAGCCGCTGGAAGGCGCCAGAGTGATTGGTGCCGAAGACGTGCCGTAGTCATAGGAGCCGGTCACGTAGCGGCGGCTGATGTTATACGGATAACACAAATCCGGCAGAATGGAGCGGGCCCCCTCAAGTTCAAAGCCTTTGTCTCCTGAGCTGATATTCTGGAAGTTCGCCGTCGGGTTTGCCAGCACGGCAGAGGATGATAAAATCGTGGTGGAGATTGTCAATGCGCCCGGCGATGACGGACCTTTGACGATCACATCTTTGTACCGAGCCCCCATCGGGATGACCGCCGTGGAATAGCCGCCGATGCTCTGAGAGCATTCATCGTAAGAGTTGTAAATTTCAAGGGGCGTGCCGTTGGCCGCCACTGAGAAAACGGTTTCTGACGCCAAAGAGCCTTCGCGGTTTTCATTGTCACGCAAAGAAACACCGAAGCTGCTGCAGGTATTGGCGGTCAAAGTGTTCGCCGGGAAGTAGTCCTTGTGTATGGCAAGTTTTGTGGGAATGACATTGCCCCCAGGGCCGTCATGCGGGCCATCATCCGGGAAGTCGGGACCGTCACAGGAATCAAACCATTTTTCCGGATCGTAAGTGATGTCGATGTCGACTTTCTTTTCTTCGCCGGCATACAGTTGCAGTTTGCCGACTTCGCCCAGAATATAGGGCTTCGACATCAGATCGCTGGGGCCGGAAGTGCTTTTAAAGTCTTTGCAGGTGCCTTCGGGCGCATAAAAGCCCACAACGGTGATCACGCGGTCTTTCCCTGAGGTCACGTCCATGGTGATGGAACCACCGGCCGGAACGCCGCCCACCCATTCACCGATGTGTTTGGGTGTCATGGTGCCGTCATCGCGGGTGCAGACATTTCTGCGCATGCTTTCTTCAGGACCACTGGCGCCAATGATGTAGCAGTTGATCGGGCGGTCTCCGGAAAATCCCGTGGGTACCGGGCGGCTGTCACCACTGGTGGTCATGGCTTCGACTTTGGAAGAAAGGGTCTGAGTGGAAGGGAAGGTGATTTTCACCTTGGAAGATTCATCCAATGAAAGACGATCGCATCCTGTAAGTCCCCAAAGGGCCATGATCACAATAACATGATTCTTTTTCATACTGACCTTGTCGGCTTTTTATCAGGGCCTCTAAATACTGAAAATCACGTCCCGTTTCAAGGCGTCGCACACAGTCTCTGTTTGGGTCTGGGAAATTTCATTGCAGAAAGGAATCTTGCAGAACACGCCTATTGTCCAGTGATATTCCTGAGACCTCAGTCTAAAACCGAGACGGGTGACAAAGTGTTTTTCTAATCCAAGAATTTCTCATCTAAACTATAGAGGTACTTAATAATTAGAGGATGGCGTAAATGGCAAAAGTCGTTGGCTTTGTTTGTTTCTTATTGTGTGTTCAGGTTCATGCCGCTGACAAAATGTATGGTGTCTTTATGGTTGTGAAAGGCGGAGTGCAGATTCGCACAGAAGGAAAAACCGCTCCAGCCAAAGTCGGTGCAAAAGTATATGAGGGCGACAAGGTCGTGACGGCCGCTGATTCCCGCGCCAAGATCGTGATGTCGGACCGCAACGTTCTGAATCTCAGCCCGGACACGACGATTGAAATCACTCAATATCAGAATGACGCTGCTACCGGCAAAAAGAACGTTGAGATCAAACTTTCTGGCGGTAAGATTCGCAGCAACGTTGAACAAACCTATGACGGTGAAAAAAGCAAATTCCAGATCAAGACGCCAACCGCAGTTGCGGGTGTGCGGGGAACTCAGTTCCAGGCCGGGTTTGATGTAAAGACCCAGATGACTTCGATTGTGACCTTTAAAGGTGCCGTGTCTTTGGCGGCAGTGAATGCGCAAGGTAAAATGGTCGGAAATCCCGTGATGGTTAAAAAGGGCGAGATGACCACGGCGGCACCAAATGCAGCACCAGAAACTCCGAAGGCTTTGCCGAAAGAGGAAATAAAACAAATTGATGGCGATTCAGTGGCGTCAGCGGTGACGGCCCCTGTGGAAACCGCAACCGTTGAGGCGGGAACAAACACCCGTGATGTGGCGTCGGAAGCTCCGCTGGCGGGCACTGACAAGCCTGCGGCACCCACTTCGATGATTGACAGCCAGGACATGGATCTGGGCATGGCTCAGGAAATCAAGCCGATCGCGGCCCCGGTGCTGGCGCCTCCAACAGTGGTGAAAGCGCCGACTCAGGACACGTTGAAGGATGTCACTCGGACTCTTAACGGAAAAACCAAAGTCATCATCACACCGCGTCCGCGTTAATATTCACCTCAACCATCGAGAATGCAGCGTATGAAACTGGCAGCTTTGGGATTAGCAGGCACTTTGATCGTGAACTCAGCTTATGCTTTGGATGCACGAATCTCTCAGACACAATCTTTGGAAATTGAACTGCAGGACGGCGAGGGCGGGGCAGACGCCCGGCCTCTGCGCGTGCGGGATGCGGAATCCGGCAAGATGGCGCAGGTGATGCTGAATCGCCGCGGTGGAGCCGGTGGGCCCCTGACGGGCTTCTTTATCATTCAGTTCTTTATCGGAGACAATCGTCCTCGGGTCCTGGAGTTCGCAGCGCCGGGGAAAGCTCCGTATTATGCGTATGCCGTTCCGGGGGGAGCCGTTCAGCGCATCGTGCTGTTTAAATCCGCCGATGAGCTGGCAAAGTTCGTGGCAGAAAATGAAAAGACGACAGCTAAGAATCTGGGGGCAAAACCAGCGCCCACGGCCACAGCAAAAGTGATGTCACCGCAAGCCATCCGCAGACTTGAAAAGCAGGATCGCGAGCAAAAGCGTGTTCAGGAAAAAACCCAGCTGATGCTGGAAGAAGAGCAGGCGAAACAAAGAGCGGCGCTGCTGGAGCAGCAGGCCGCCCTGAGTGCTGCTGCGAAAAAACGCAAAAAAGAAGAAGCCACGGCCCTGGTCAACGAAGCTGACAAGCTCTATACCCAGAAAAACTTTGTCGAGGCAGAAAAGAAGTACGCCGCCGCGGTGGATCTGGATCCTGAATCAGATTCCTACTATTACCGCTATGGGGTGAGTCTTTATAAAGTTGGAAATTACAACAAATCCCTGGCGACGCTGTCCATGGCCGATGTGCCGATGGAGCTCTCTTTGGAAAAAGACTATTATGTGGCCCTGAATCTTTTGAAACTGAAGGACTACGACAAGGCCCGTAAAAAGCTGATTGATATCCGCTCTGAAAATGATCCGGTTTTGAGTCCGACAGCTTCCTTCTTTGCCGGTAATATCGAAATGCAGCAGCAAAAGTTCCCGGAAGCCCGCACCAGCATGGAATATGTCCTGGACAATTCCCAGGACCCGCAGATGGACCGTGCCGCCGAGGACCTGCTGGCCCAAATCGACAAGCTGCAGTCCTTCTATGAAAGCAAAAAAGAGAAGTATCGTTTCACCGGATTCATTGGCGCTATCTATGATGGCAACGTTTTGAATGTCGCGGAAAATAACGTCAGCACGGACGTAAAAGCCTATCGTCTGAACTTTGGTGCCAGTGCGCTGGCGATTTGGAACCGGACACCGACTTCGGACTTTGGAACTCAGATCGGGGTGTCTGATTACTACAGCACCGACACAAGTTTTAAAGACAACGCCACTTTGCAGACGGCCGATCCTTTGCAGTTTGACCTGAGTCTTCCCTTCCATAAAGAGTTTGAATACGCCAAACGCTCGTTGAACTGGGAGCTGGTGCCCACCTATAAGAGCATCTTTATGAGCCCCACCGGAGGAACGCGCAAAGAAGCCATCAGTTCTTTGGGTGTGAACACGACTTTGTCAGCGCCGATTCAAAGTGATTTTTTGATGGCGGGCCGGTTGGACGTATCCCACGAGCGTTCGCTGCTGGCAACGTCCGTAGGGGATGATGACCAGACAGCGCTGCGCTACGGGTTCACGCTGTTGCCGACGTGGATTCTGGATCTGAAAGGTGAAAAATCCCTGACCTTGGATGCTTCCTATCTGATCAATCAGGCGGAAGGGCGCAACTATCGTTATAAACGGTCGGCCCTGGGCCTGACTTATGCCTTCCCGGCGTGGTGGAAGTTCAATGGCAGTCTGCGTGGCGAATACTCCAGCCAGAACTATGACGAAGCCACCAGCCCGAGGATTGATACCAATCCCATTGTGACGGCGGCCTTCAATAAGGATCTCAAGCGCAATGTGAATATGCTCTTAAGCCTGCAATACAACGTGGGGGACTCGGATGAGGATTCTTACGACTATAACAAGTTTGTAGTGACAAGCTTGTTCACCTTCACCCACAGCATCCTGGGTAAGTAGGATTGAAAAAGCCACCTTGCGGGTGGCTTTTTTTATTTCGTTTTCATGACGTAAACCCCATCCCAGTCCGGCGGTGGGGGAGAGTCCAGATACTCCTGGCAGCGTTCGATATAAAGCTGACTGACGGGTTCTTCCGCACCCCAATTGTTTTGGGCTTTTTCAAAAACCTCTTTGGCTTCGGCAAAGCGTTTTTGATGGTACAGGTCGTATCCCATCTGGAAGGACGCCATCAGCTCTGCGGTTTTGTCTTTGGCGGCACCTTCACACACCAGTTCAAAGATGCGCACGGGCTCAAGCTTTCCTTTGACGCGCACGCGGTCGATTTCACGGGCGGTGAAGGCCTCTTTAACGTCATTGTAGGTGAATTCACTGATCACAATGCGCGTGCCGTATTCTTTGTTGATTCCCTCAAGGCGCGAAGCCAGGTTCACGGAATCCCCCATGACAGTGTAGTTCTGAACGATGTTGGAACCCATGTTCCCCACGCTCATTTCCCCGGTGTTGATGCCAATCCCGATATCGATATGGGGCAGACCCTTGTCCGAGAATTCTTTTTGCAGCTCTTTGAGTTTTACCAGACTTTCCAGGGCGCAACGGCAGGCATGGGCCGCGTGATGCGGGTCTTTCACCGGGGCTCCGAAGAAGGCCATGATCGCATCACCCATGTATTTGTCCAGAGTGCCGCTGTTTTTAAAGACGATGTCTGTCATCGGTGTCAGATAAAGATTCAGAACACGGGACAGCTCTTCGGGCGGCAATTTTTCCGAAATGGTCGTAAAGCCCCGCACGTCCGAGAAGAACGCGGTCATGCGCTCTCGGCGCCCCCCCAGTTTCAGGTTGGCGGCATCTTTTAAAAGCTCATCCACGACGGCCGGGGACACGTATTTTGAGAAAGTGGATTTAAGCTCCTTCTTCTTTTTTTCCTCGGTGAAGTACTTAAAGACCTGAATCGCACCAAAGCCCGCAAAAGCACAGGCATAGATCAGGAAGGAGTGAACCAGCAGGTTGTTCTTGATAAAGAGCCATAGATCCAATGCCCCCAGGGCAAGGATGAAGATGACAAAACCAAGAAGGGATGACAGTGATCCCAGCAGGGCCCAAGCAACTGCCAGCGCAGTTCCGCCGACAAACAACACCACCGGAAGCCACTGGGCTTCCTGGTTCCACTGTTTCAGGAAGTGTTTGTCAAAAAGATTCGCCAGCATGGTCAGATGAAGCTCTGGCCCTGGATAGTTGGCTTCCAGCGGCGTGTTGCGCAGATCATACAGGCCCACCGCCGTGGCACCCACGATCAAGCTGCGGTCCTTGAAGAATTCTTTTTTGTCGTATTCTTTGGTTTCAATCACCAGCTGTTTGGATTCCTGATTCATCACGCTGGTGGTGACCTTCACGGTCGGTTCGTCGTTGAACAGCTCTTTGGCAGAAACATAGGGCAGTGACATCTGACGGCCATAATAGTTGATCAGCAACTGGCCGGAACCGTCCACCGGGTAACTTGCGATTTTGATCTCTGGTTCTTTGGAGGTGTCATAGATGTTAAACTGCTCCAGACTTTTTTCGCCGTCTTTGGCGGTGGCCATTTTCAGTTCGGCGCGATAGGGACCGGACAGAAGGAAGCTTTGCAGGGCCATGGACGGAATGAAGCTGGTGCCCAGTTTATGACCTGAGCGGAAGAACAGGGGATAACGGCGGACATAACCGTCGGCATCCAGCTGGGCGATAAAGCTTGAGGTGTAGTTCGCAGGTGTTTGCAGCTCCAGCGTGTTCGGGGTCCATTCACCATATTGGGGAATGGGATGGGTTTTATAAGCTTTGCGAATGCGCGAACGCAGGTCCTCGAATTTCAGATTTTTCAGGTCAGGCGCTTCGGCCACCACATCGTGATACAGGGTTTCAACCTGAGCGATGTTTTCAGGGGACAGGAAAATATCGTGTTTGGTCAGCCATGTTTTGCAGTATTCGAACAAAGCCAAAGATTGACGGGCCTTCAGATTGTTTTTCTGGAAGGTGGAAAGTTCTTCGGGGGATTTTTTTCCCAGGCTTTTTAGCAGGTCATTTTGCTCGCGTTCCTGAATGGTTTGAAACAGGGTGGTGAACAGCGGGGCCCAGTTCAGGTCATCAATCGCATGGGTTTCTTCATCGATGGCGAAGCTGGGGTTGATTTTAACCAGTTGGTCTCCGCCGGTGGCCAGGAACGCCTCGGCCACACACAGATCCTGGTGCGGCTGGAAATCGATCAGGTTTTCGCTGAAAGTCCCCAGAACGATACGGTCCGGGTTGTCGGCGATGACTTTGGCAAAGGCCGTGTCGGCTTGAGGGTTGGATGTTTCAGGTTCGGCAAAGATCACGTCGAAGCTGACGGACTTGGCGCCAAGCTTTAATAAATTGTCGGTCATCTCTGCGACCATTTCACGGCTCCACGGGAAGCGGCCGATCTCGCGCACAGAGGCATCATCAATGGCGATCAGTGCCACCGGAGCCTGACTTTGAGAAGGCGGGCGGAGCTTGTATTTGATGTCGTTAAAGCGCAGGTCCAGAACCTCAATGCCCTCTAAGAAAGGACTGTAGGGGCGCTGGATCGCAGGGGTGTCCACGTATTTGAAATAGTGGAAACCGAACCACATAAAGAGGGCCGAAACGGTGATGCCTATCAGGATGCTGATCTTTTCTGTTTTCATGCTGTGTGTACTTCTGCTGCCTTATTGCCCGGTTAAATTAACTAAATGCACAGTCCCTTTGCTGTCGGTGACGGACACCTGGATGGTGCCCACTCCGCTGGCTGTCACCTGAATTGCGTGGGGAGGATAGCCGACCACTGAAACCGATCCCGGTCCGGTGAGAACCTGCGCGGTGTACGGGGGCACACCACCCACGATCGAGAAGGTCGCAAAGCCCCCCACCAGGATCGTTGGATCCGGTACCGTCACGGACAAAGGAAGGACATACGGGCTGAGTGCCAGCTTGCTGATCAAGTCCGTAGAGTACCCTTGAGTCCGCTCGGTGTGTTCAGAGTTGTAGCTGATATAGCCAGCATAAGCATTGATCGCTTTGACATAGATCGTGCGACTGACTTCGCCAGATGAAATAGTATAGTTGTTGGAATTGTAGCTGCAGTCGCTGCCATCAAAGAACTCGGCCAGTGGTCCTGGGGTGTTGCCCTGATAAACAGTTGAAGGCATAAAGCTCAGCCTTTGCCCCGCAGGGATCGGAAGATCCTGGTCGGCGGCGTCTTTGGCCACGACTTCCAGTGCCTGGCAGGAGCCAACGGCCGGAGTTTCGGAAGACCCGCTGGGCCAGCGCAAGGACAAGTGATGCACCAGCGGCGCATTGTTGAACACGATTTGTGCGGAAGCACTGAAGCCATCAGCTTTCAAAATCAGATTGGTCGGAAGATCAGCCCCCACTTCGATCGCAAATTCCGCGATGGACGTGGCACTGAAGTTCAGAGAGCCAATCGCACTGCGGCTGATGCAGTTGTTGATCAAGCGTGTTCCCGTTGGTGGAGTGGCGGATGTTGTTCCGTCAAGTTTGTACCAGGAAAGACTGGCTGAACCGGAAGACACTACGGAAATCCCCGAGTTCGTCAGGCGAAGTTTCATCGGGAAGCAGCCGTTTCTATAAATCTTCAGTTCGGCCGGGTACCCCGCGTACATGTCAGAATTGTTCGTAGAAAGCTCCACCTGGAGGACCGTCGTTGGGGCATCGATCACGGTCATTGGCAAAGCCGCCGGGGGTGTGAGTCCGCCGGAGTTGCTGTCGATCGTGATTTGATAGGAGCTCGGACTGGCGGACTTCACATAAACGGGCAGGGATGTGGTGCCCGCAGGCAGTGTGACATTCAGGTTTGTGGAGGCCGTGGTGCTGCAAGTGGCATCGGCATAAAGAACGGCTTCCCCGCCGGCACTAAGTGATACGGACACGCCGTTCAAGTTCATCACAGGTCCTGAGGTGTTGGACAAGTTCACCTCTATACGGCGGCACTCATTGACCAAAGGATAAGAGGCGTAGCCATAGGGGCTTGATGACATTGTCAGATTCAGGGCGGCGGCTGGCTGTCCGGCGAAGGTCCAACTGCTAAACGAGATCTGTGATCCGAAGGGAATGTTGTTCTTGCTCAGGCACAGCATGTAGCTGCTGTTTTGATCGGGAGTAAAACCAATGTTGCCCAGAGTGAACTGCACAGAGTCGCCGGGGCCTTCCGGAAGAATGTTGGTTCTTAGCAGAATCCACCCATGGCGCTGCAAATCTTCGGGTTCGCAGCGATTGTCGTAACCCATCGGGGCCATGGAGCCCGTAGTGGCTTTGTAGATCTGATAGCTAGTCACGGAATCCTTGATGCCGGGAAGCAGAGGCACTTCCAGGAAGCTGCCATTGGCATTGCCGCCATACTTATAGCTATTGCGGTAGGATGTGATGCCATCGATGGATTTTATGCGAGGGGCTGCAATGCCTCCGCGCAGGCCTGAAAGTCCTTCAATTGATTCCCACAATTCGTTGCCAAGGTTCGAGTTATCAAGAACCAGATAGCGTTTGAATTCCTCTGCCAAAGGCAGGGTAGAGCAGGCGCTGATATCCAGGCCGCCCATGATGGAGGCAAAGTTTGCTGACACCTGTGGGGTGGTGCCCGTGAAGAAGGCCTTGATTGGAATGACATTCAATGTGGAATGTCCCAGATACTTGTTGCCGAAGTAGAGATCCCCGCTGTTTTTCGCGGTTTTGGCGGGAGCACAGACTTTTTTATCATCCAGAAGCGTGGCTTGGGATGCAAAGAATCCCAGGAACTTGTTGTCTGCACCACGATCCTGCCAGTAGTTCGAATTGCCTTCCCATCTTTTTTCCGAGTGGGCGGGAAGTCGGATACGCATCAGGTGTTTTGACAAAGGCAAAGACTCCAGTGTCCACTGCTGACCAAGCAGGCTGCCATCAGGCAGGACATAATCAACAGGCACATTTTTGAAAACGGTGGCCTCAAACCAGCCGCCCAGAATCTGTTGACGATCCACCACGATGCCAGGTTTTCCTGCCGGGCGATAGACCATCTTCAGCTCGCCGCTGGGGCCTTGATTGACACCGGTCAGATAGCGGCCGTACACGCGACCTTCTTCTTCAGGCAGCGCACCACTGAGGTTGTCCAGGGGAACATCGGCGGTGTCCGTGCCGCCAAGCAGGTTTTTAGTCACATCGCCATAGTAGATCATTGCATTGTCGTCGTTGCTGCCGCTGCCGTAAGCCGCCAGCACTTGAATCAGGCGGTTGTCACCGGAAGGAATCTCTAGGGTGATTTCCGAAGGCACTGTCTGGCTGTCGTGGGAATCCAGAATCAGCACCACGGGGGTCGTCATGTCTGCTGCCGTGACCTGCACAGCAATGTGCTTCAGTTGTGAAACAGATTGCGCCCCGGCTTTCCCGGAAACTGTTTTGGGAAGTCGGAGAGAAACTTTACTGTCATCCACCGCCATTCGATCACAGGCACTCAGTAAGAAGGCCATTGAAAGGATCGAAGTGACGTGCTGAATATTTAATTTTTTCATGAACTTAGACTCCACGGCGTGTAGGGTTTTATCGGCTTTTTCACAGGGAATCTGAAGAAATCTCGGGCTCAATTAAGTTTCAAGATGTCTCAGAATGAAGCACAGTTGCCACTTTGGTCCGGGAGTAGTAAGTTCTTGTAATGTCTGAAGAGAAAAAGCCCTACGAATTGCTGGGTGGCGAACAAGTCCTGCGCCAACTTTGCAAAAGATTCTATGAAATCATGGACACCGTTCCGGAAGCCAAAGGCATCCGCGACATGCACCCGGGAAACCTGCAAGGATCCGAGGAAAAACTGTTTATGTTTTTGTCCGGGTGGCTGGGGGGACCGGGATTGTTCGTTGAAAAGTACGGACACCCCAGACTGCGCATGCGCCATTTTCCATTCAAGATCGGAAAGTCCGAGCGCGATCAGTGGATGATGTGCATGGTGCAGGCTTTTGATGAGGTGAATATCGCCGAGCCGTTGCGCAGTGAACTTTTGCATTCACTGCTGCGTCTGGCGGATCACATGAGAAATGTCGAAGAACCAGAGTTTTCGGAAGGCGCGGATTAAAGTCCGCGCACGCGTTCAATCATCTTCATCAACGCGGACATCTGGGCGCCGGATTTGCTGACGTAATCAGGACCGGTGAAACCAAACCAGTCCCAGCACGCATAAGGATTACCGCGATTGTCGCGGGCTGACTGCGGATAAAGCACAACGATGTTATTGGTTTCAGCCCAGTCGTTGTAGCCAGCCAAAGTCGCAAACTTGTCTTGAATAAAATCCGGATTCATCTGGCAGCCATGCAAGGCCACGTGCAGTTTGCAGCGGGCGCCTTGTTCACAAGCCTCGGGAACATAGATCCATCCATCGCGATATAACGGAGTTTTGCTGTCGCCAAAATCAGTCTGCGTGAACTTGTGCAGGTTTTCCGCCACTGCAATTCCCCGTGCTTTCAAATCGGTATACATCTGCGCAAGAATGTCGCCGGCCGTATCAAAATTGCATTTCAAAAGCCATGGCAATGCCGCCATCGTACAGGGCCCTCCACTGGCCAGAGTCGGGAAGCCGTGAGCAGCTTCTGGAGTCGTCACACGGTGAATTTGATTTTTTGGAACGAAGCTTTCATAAAACTCAATCAGCTTGTCACTGTTACCCAGCTTCACCACGGAATCTTTGGGGCTTGCGAAAATATAGATGCGGTGGTCTTTGAGGTTTTCGAGGGAATCAATGTCACCTTGGCCTGACAAGTCGCGGGCTTTTTCAATCATCAGGCGGCTGTCGATTTTTTCGGGGCTTCCCATGCACTGGGACTGGGCTTTCTTGGAATCTCCTTCAGAGCACCAGTAGACACCCCCGGCAACGGCACCCGCTCCGGAAAAGACCGACGAGAAGGCCACATCCATTTGCACCGCCATAAAGCCGCCGGAGGATACTCCGGAGATGGTGATGCTGTGGGGATCAATGTTGTAAGCTTTTAAGTTCTCGGTGGCGGGATCAGAAGACTGAATGCAAAAGGGCACAAGCATTGCGCATAATGTTTCAAACATGGTGACCTCCTGATAAAGAAATCACCCCGAATGAATCACGAAATTTGCTGGACTGTCGAGAAGAAAAAGCCCCGTTCTGTCAGAAAGGGGCTTTAGAGTAATTGCTTCAAGGACCTAAGCCTCTACTTGTAAGGGTATGAAGCTGAAATTTGTGACGTTCACCAAGCCACGATCGGTGAGCTTCAAGGTTGGAATCACCGGCAAAGCCAGGAAAGCCATTTGGATAAACGGTTCATCTAAATGGACTCCCAAGGATCGGAAGGCGGTTTTAAGGTCTGCGATGCCGTCTTTGATTTCTTCCGCGCTCTGAAGGCTCAAAAGACCCGCGATTGGCAGTTCCACCAAAGCTTTGATTTCACCCTGATCAGCCACAGCAAAGCCGCCGCCAGATTTGATTAATGTGTTCACGGCCAAAATCATGTCCGCCGGGTTGGTCCCGATGACCATGATGTTGTGAGAATCATGCGCCACAGAGCTGGCTAGAGCGCCGCTTTTTAGCCCCATGCCTTTTACAAGGCCCAACGCCGGAGGCAAACCTTTGCCATAGCGTTCGATGTTGGCCATGTAAAGTACGTCACTTTCAGCAAACTTTTGGCCGTCAAAAGCCACGGTCAGATGTTGGGTGATGATTTCGTGAGGCACGATTTCAATCACGTTGTAAACACCCGGAAGCAGATTCACGGTCAGTTCTTTTTCTGTCAATGGCGCTCGCTTCATGGTGTTTTCAAGAGGCGGTTGCGAGGTCTGCAGTTTTTCCTGCAATGAATCCTGAAGTTTTAATTCAGAAACAAACTTCCCACCGATCATCACTTCCTGAATATCGACAGCTTTCAGATCCTTCAAGAAAACCAGATCGGCTTTCTTGCCCGGAGCCACCAGCCCCAGACGTTTCAAACCAAAGTGGCGGGCGGCGGAATAAGTCGCCAGACGGTACGCCACATGCACAGCCACGCCGTGTTTGTTGATCAGTTCTTTGATCAGATAGTTGATATGACCTTCGTGTGCAATTTCAAAAGGATTGCGATCATCGGTGCACAGCAAGCACTGCGGGGACGAAAACTCATTCACCAGCGGAGCCAGGGTGCGCAGGTTCTTGGCAACACTTCCTTCGCGAATGATCAGACCCATGCCTTTTTGCAGCTTTTCGCGGCCTTCTTCCAAAGTCACGGTTTCGTGGCAGTTTTGAATTCCCGCCAGCAGGTAAGCATTCAAGGCTTTGCCGCGCAAAAGGGGCGCATGGCCGTCCATGTTCAGATCATCAAAGGCCTCAATTTTTGCCAGGACTTCTTTGTCGGCGTGAATCACGCCGGGGAAGTTCATCATTTCAGCCAGACCCAAAACGGAAGGGTGATCCTTGAAGGACTTCATTTCTTCCAATGGGAAATCACTGCCGGTGGTTTCAAAACCAGGAAGGGCCGGAACACAGGAGGACATCTGCACAAAAAGATTCTGGTGCATCAGTTCAGAAGAACGCAAGAACCAGCTAAAACCCCGGCCACCCAGAACGTTGGTGATTTCGTGCGGATCACAGATGGCCGTAGTGGTTCCCAGCGGCAACGTCGCTTTTTCAAATTCAAAAGGCGACATCATAGAAGATTCAATGTGCAAATGACCGTCGATAAAGCCCGGGGTCACGAAGGCCCCTTGGGCGTTCCAAGTGCGACGAGCGGACTGGGTTTGATACTCCATCCCCACGCCGACGATGTGTTCACCACCGATGGCAATGCAGGTGGGATAGATGTCGCCCGTGATCACATCCAGCATCTGCACATTCGTGATCAGCAGATCCAAGGTGCCATCGCCCCGTGCTTGGGACAGACGGGCTGGCAGCAGGTCGGAGGCGATCTTTTGGGTTTTCTTGTTGCTTAAACTCATAGAACCAAATCCCTTGTTTTAAGAATCTGCGCCACAATACTGAAGGCGATTTCCACCGGCGCGTTGGTGCCAAAGCTTTCTCCCATAGGGCAGTGGAATTTGTCGAGTGACTCTTGAGCAATGCCGGCATCGATCAAGTCCTGGCGCAGGCGGCGCGCTTTTTGGTCGCTGCCGATGTTACCCACATAAGCGAAGCGATCGCGCTGTTTCATGACTTCCACCAAAATAGGCAGGTCAGTGCCATGGCCCATGGTCATCAAAGTCACAAAGGACTTTTCCGGAATGCGGGAAACCAGGCCCTTCATGTCCTCGGTGCAAATTGTGGTCAGACGACTGGAGGTCGGAAGTTTATCGATCCATTCCTGGCGCGGATCCACGCACGTGATCTTGCAATCCAGCCGCATCAACAGGCGCACCAGTTCCTGGGCAATGTGGCCGGCACCGAACACCCAGATGTTGAACGGGTGGTTGTATTCAAAGAATTCAAAGAAGAAGCTGACCACACCACCGCAGGTCATGCCGATATCTTTTTGCAGATTCCAGTCGGCGTAGTGATGATGGATCTTTTCGCGGATCATTTTCTGGGCTTCTTCAATGGCGCGTTTTTCAACTTTGCCACCGCCAACAGTCCCGTACTCCAATCCGTCGGCCGACACGAGCGCCCGAGCGCCCACATCCTGGGGCGAGGATCCTTGTTGTTTTACCAGTGTCACGCTGACAAAGGATTTTCCCGCGTCCTGCAGGGACTTCATCGCGGACAGATAGTCTTCAAAGTTCATTTTACTCATGACGGGCGATCTCCATCAGCATCTCTTCCGGGGTGGCCGGGGATTTCAGGGTCGAAATCAAACCTTTGCTTTTGGCATTGGCGGCGTCTTTCAAAGCAGTCCATACGCTGATTCCCAATAAGAACGGCGGTTCCCCCACGGCTTTGGAGCGGTGGACGTTTTCGCGGTTCTCGTGGTTTTCAATGAACTCGACATTAAACACCCTTGGCGTGTCTTGCACGTTCGGGATCTTGTAAGTGGTTGGGGAGTGGCTTAAAAGTTTTCCCTCTTTGTTGTGGAAAAGTTTTTCAGAAGTCACCCAGCCCATGCCTTGCACGAACGCACCCGTGACTTGGCCCTTGTCGATGCCCGGATTGATTCGGCGGCCCAGGTCCATCAGGATGTCGGTGCGAAGGACTTTGTATTCACCTGTGAACAGATCCACCTGCACTTCACTGACGGCAACACCGTTGGTGAAATACTTAAACGGCGTCCCTTGGCTGGTCTTTTTGTCAAAACCAAGGCCCTCGGTTTTAAAGTGAGCGTACTCTCCCAAAGAAAGACGGTTGAAGTAAGCCTGTTTAACAGCGTCAAGCCAGGTCATGGATTTACTGGAAGGTTTGTGGGTCAGAAGTCCGTTTTCAAAATGGAATTCTTCAAACTTCAATTTGGATTCGTCCAAAGGCGGGCATTCGGCGATATCATTCATCGGCGTGCCAGCCAGGATGTTTTGGAACAACCATGCCAGACGTTTTTGAATCCCGACAGCTGCTTTTAAAGCCGCCGCACAGTTGATGTCAGATCCGCTGGAGGCCGCCGTAGGTGACGTGTTGTGGTTTTTCTCGGTCGAGGTTGCCATAACTTTGACGTCGTGGGCTGGAATACCAAAGGCGTGAGCCACGACCTGCTGGATCTTGGTGTTCACACCCTGACCCATTTCGGTGGCGCCGGTGGAAACCTGCACGGTGCCGTCTTTGTGAACGTTCACCGAAGCATTCCCTTGATTCAGGAAGCGTGCGGTGAAGGCGATACCGAACTTGGTTGCTGTCATGGATAAGCCACGCACCGCGGTTTTGCTGCTGGCATTGAAAGCGTCGATTTCTTGACGGCGCTTTTCATAGTCGGAAGACTTTTTAAGATCCGCAAAAAGTTCTGGCAGGGGATTGTGTCCCAGCGCCTGACCATAGTGGGTCACGTTGTTGTGATCTTTTTGATAACAATTCAGTTCGCGGATGGCGAGGGCATCTTTTTTCAGATGCAGGGCCATGTCCTCGATAATGCTTTCGATGGTCATGGTCCCTTGCGGACCCCCGAAACCACGGAAAGCGGTGTTGGAATAAAGATTGGTGCGAACCACGGCACCTTCGATGTGCGCGGCGGGCAGATAGTACGCGCCATCAACGTGGAACATGGCTCGATCCAGGATCGAGCTTGAAAGATCGGCGTAAGCACCCCCGTCGGCATAAAGATGCGCCTTCAAGGAAAGAATGCGGCCGTCGTTATCAAAGCCCACTTCGTAATAGTTTTTAAACGGGTGGCGTTTTCCCGTCATCATCATGTCGTCGTCTTTCGACAAACACAAACGAGCCGGGCGTTTCATTTTGCTTGCGACCAGAGCTGCCATCGCCGCAAATGGGGCGGCCTGACTTTCTTTGCCGCCAAAGCCGCCACCCATGCGTTTTACAATACAGACGACTTCATGCAGGCTTAAGCCCAAAGCTTCGGCCACCACGTGCTGGGTTTCAGTCGGGTGCTGGGAACTGGCGTGAACTTCGATCTGTCCGTCTTCCATCGGGTAGGCGATGCAGGCGTTGGATTCTAAATAGAAATGCTCCTGACCGCCGCACTCAAAGGCGCCTTTAAGGCGGTGTGGGGCTTTGGCCATTGCGGCGTCGGCATCGCCGACTTTGAAGGCGTTGGCTTTATAGATGAAACGATCCAGTTTAATGGCTTCATCGATGGTGAAGATGCCATTTTCTTTTTCAATTTCAAATTGCACGTGTTTTTTTGCGCGCAACAGATCTTCGATGTCGGTGCCGACCAACAGCACCGCCGGTTCGTCATAGTGGCCGATCTTGTCGGCAACCAGAATAGGCTGTTCCGGAACAATGGTGCCCCAGGAGTTGTGGGAAAGATCTTTGGCCGTGAAAGCGGCCAAAACTCCACGGCACTTCAGGGCTTGGGAATAATCAATAGACTTCAGGCGGCCGGCGGCCGCGGGAACACCCACTGGCAGCACCAAGACTTCGCCCGCCATCATCGGGCGGTCGTCGATAAACACACTGCCACCAGTGACGTGGCCCCGGGAAGAATCATGAGGGATGTTTTGACCTACGGACATGCTGTCATTTCCTGTTGAAGTTCAATATGGCATTTCTTGAATAAATTCTCGGCGACTTTCAGACGGTATTCATCCGTGGCGCGAAGATCGGAAATAGGCTTGATCAAGGTGCGAACCTTTTCACCCATTCGTATAAAGGTGTCTTCGCTGAAAGGCTGACCCTTCATTGCGGATTCAATGTCACTTAAACGAACCACGGTCGGGCCGACACCGCCCATGGCGATGCGGGCGTCACTGATGGTATTGCCATCGACTTTTACCAAAGCGGCAAAGGTCACCGCAGAAATATCCAGATCCTTACGCAGGGATACTTTAAAGAACTTGGACTTCCATTCAGGTCCGGGCACCGGGATCAGGATGCCTGTGGCAATTTCATCCGCAGTCACGTCAAAGACCTTGTAGGCTTTATAAAACTTTGGCAAAGCCACTTTGCGAAGACCCTTGGTGGATTGCAAATGAACTTCCGCATCCAATGCCAAAAGAGCAGGGATGCTGTCACCAATCGGGGAGCCGTTCATGACGTTACCGACCAGAGTGCCTTGATTTTTGATTTGCGGTGAAGCGAAGATGCGCAGCAGGCGGGAAAGCTCTGGCAGTTTGTCTTCCAGGAAGTTTTCCAGGGCTGTCAGGGTGACGCGGGCTCCGACCCACACGCCGTCAGCGGTCATTTTGATTTCATTGGTGTCGGTGATCTTGTGCAAGCTCATCACGTCATCCATGAAGGCTTTGCCTTTGTTGTGCAAAACGCCCAAATCAGTGGCACCGGCCACCAGACGAGTTTGTGGGGATTTGGATTTTTGCTCGGTCGCCACCTGGAAGTTCGCCGGGGCGGTGAATTTCTTGGCGCCAGCTTCAATCATCAAAGAATCAGAAGCCAGTGGCTGGAATTGTTTTTTCTGACTGTCCGTCAAGTACTTGGCGGAAAGGGACTTCCATTTTGACAGATCCAGATTTGTCGCAGCCGCCAGGATCGGTTCATAGCCCGTGCAACGGCACAGGTTCCCGGTCAGGAAGTTGCGGGCTTTTTTCTCGGTGATGGCTTTGCCAGAGCAGGCACTTTTTTCTGCCAATGATGACAGCGAACACACCATGCCGGGCGTGCAGTAGCCGCACTGACCACCGTGGAATTCGCGCATCTTGTTTTGCACTTCGCTTAAGTCTTCCTGTTCGGAAAGTCCTTCCACCGTGACCAGTGATCCCATGTCGAAAAGGTACATCGGGGCGATGCAGGAATTGATGGCTTGGAATTCAGACCAGGTGTTGTTTTCAAGTTTTGCCGAAAGCACCGTGCAGGCACCGCAGTCGCCTTCAGCGCACACCACTTTCGTTCCCGGAAGGGAGCTGTGATAGCGTAAATACTGGGCTAGCGGAAGAAAGGCTTTTTCGCCGGAAATGCGGTGTTCAGCGCCGTTGATAAAGACATGAATTTCGTTGCGAATTTTGTTTTCAGACATCTAAATTGGTTCTCATAAAAGGGGTCCCATGACAATAGAATTTCCCTTATGAGTTTAGCCCCTTTTGGGGGCCTCAATGTCCTCAAAAATTCAAATGTGAGCCGCCCCGGGGCCCTTATCGATTAAAAAGGGCTTTGAGTGTGGCAAGCGTGACGCGGATCGCTGGACTTTTTGCCCGTTTACTTCTTAGTCAAAGTAAAACGCATCAATGAGTCGCCTCTTCCATACACCTTAATTTTCAGTTCATCTTCTTTTTTCAGATTCAAGGATGATGTGACGGTATTGTTCGGTAGACACCGCTTCATTTTATCTTCGTTCTTGTCATCAAGATCGTCTTTGCCAGCATCAGGTTTTGCAGGCGCTGGGGATTTGCAGAACTGCTTTGGGAAAACTAATACTTTGCCGTTAATAGAAATCTCCGCCCTTACTGCACGCTGATGGCTGGAAACGTTTGTCATTGTCAGTGTGTAGTTACCATCCTTCACGGAGGGCCTTAGGGAAAGTCCTGAAACTGTTTTGCCAACCATGTTAATGGAATCATAGGAGCCGGTCTCTTGCAGGCCTTTATCTGTCAGAGTGAATACTCTGGTGGGGCTGCCGTCGTTGGAGTAATCGAAGATCATCAATTTACCCTGGACGGGTTTGTCGGTGATTAGCACGGATCGAAGCTTCTTAGTCGTAACGCCATTTAAAGTTTGTGTCGGAGTTGAATCGATAAGCTTCGCTCCATCCCATCTAAAAATAGAGGGAGATCCGACTTCTTTTCCATCAAGGATTTGAACAACTATTTCCGGTTTCCCATCCTGGTTAAAGTCCTTTGTTTCAAGGGATAAGCATGAGTGAATGGACGAGCTTGTGGAGAAAGTAACTGGATACTTTTTAAAACTTCCTTTTGGACCTTCTTTAAAAACAAGCAAACTGCAGTCAAGTGTTGTTGTCTTCAGGAGCACAACGTCATAAGGCAGCTTAGTTGGCCCATCAAGTTTGACTGACAATTGGTCGGCCACAACCCCGTCATTTATGGTTCGAGTGGCTCCTGTTTCTGGGTCTTTTGTAAGTGTAGCAGGAATATTTGCACTCAGGATCTTGTCTGGGACAAGCGCAGATGCATGCTGGGAGATCAATAGTATGATTGAAGCTAAAATTAAATTAGTCACTTCGTACTCCTATTTGGATACAAATGGATTAGCTGCAACTGGTTCATATTTTGAAATGTGTGACCAGACTTTGGCACCAGGTTGCATTAGCCCGTAGCTTGAAGCAACGATTGTTTGAGCAGTAAAGTCAAAAATGGGGCTAAAGCGCGATTTTGAATTCGGATCGCGAAGACCTGAGTTCAAAAGAATTAGTTCCTCTTTGGCTACTTTCCCTTGGTCAAGAAACCAGTTTTAACGTTCAAAGGTTGTTTCATTCTTATTTTTTGCCTTGTATCCCGCGTTGTTGATTCTCATCAATTCTGTACTTTGAAGAGATTTTCCGTTGTTGTATTCCATTTCGTAGTTGGCTGGGACGGCGCTCGGAACTGGTGATGAACCCAAGTAAACTCCATATCGATTTCTGGGTCTTAAAAGGTCAATAAACTGGAGTTAATTAACCAGCACAGATCGTAATTTGTGTTCTGTGGAGGTTTTATGCGGACTGTTTTTAATTTGTCGTGAAATGATACGCGTTGTGGTTCATTTAAACACCATTCGGCCGTCCCAGACAGGCGCTTGGGCGGGGAGCTGGGTGTTGGGATTTCCGTCCCAGAAGAACGATTTGAAGTACGGTGCCATCGAGTCCCGCAAGGCTTCACGGGACTGACGGTTCTGTTCCGTCCACGCAAATCGGGCAAAGCTGGGCTTTTCAGTTTCAAAATTCCCCAGGTAGAACATCGCATCCATGCCGTGCACAGCGCCAAAAACTTCTTTCCACGGGGAGGGGGTTTCTTTCCATTCAAAGGAATAGCGATAGGTCTGCGGGTTGTAAGCTTTCACCGCCCAGAAGATTTCTTCCATCGTCATCTGCATCGCTACGGACCCAGCGGCAGTGCTGGAATGGTACAGAGTCACCTTGTCGTCTTTGATAAGATCTTCCTCTTTCAGGTCCGCAGGCGGATTCTGAATCAGGGACCATAGCTCTTTGTCAGTGGGCTTGATCAGGGCGCCGCCCAACAGATAGGTTGCTTCATCGGTGGTTAAACCCAGGATCAGAGGAACGCGGTGGAAGCTTCCGAATAGGATGCCCTCCACCCCATGCGGGAAAACGGCGTCATCTTTGAAATGCTGAAACGGCACGATATATTCTTGAGCCTGCACCAGTTCTTCGGTGGTGCGGGAATACAGGAACTGACGGACCCACTTGGTGCCCTTGGATAGCAGATACGCTTCAGCATCGGATTTTTCTTTCACCAAGCCGGCATTGACGACCAGATTTTCTATGAAGTCTTCAGAGCGGGCCTCCGCCACCCAGCGTGGATACGCATTCGGCACACCGGCAGAACAAACCGCACGGTGGAAAAGATCTTTGGAAAGGGGCGTTTGCAAAAGACCCCATACATTCATGCAGCCTGCGGATTGACCCATGATGGTGATGTTGTCGGGATCTCCGCCGAAGTTTTCAATATTGGTGTGGATCCACTTGAGCACGGCGACCAGATCAAGAGTCACGTAGTTGCCGGAACTGTCCCACTT